>VBAE01000209.1:3019-28513 GCA_005882415.1 Alphaproteobacteria bacterium
GAGCCCGCGTCGGCTCAGCCCTCGGCTTCGCCAGCACGACCTCCGGTGCCGGCGCCGGCACGGCGGGAGCCGCGCGGACAGGCGCCGGGAGGTTGGGCGCCTCATGGGCCGGCACCGGCGCGGGCGCCGCCTGGAGCAGAAGCGCGGCGGCGCCCAAGCCAATCCTGCGAGCCCAGATCCTAGCGTTGCGAGTCTCGATCACATGCTCCTCCTGTCGAGCCACAACCGCTCTCGCGCCGCCCCGCTCCGCCGCGCAAGGCCGAGAATGCGGATGTGCCCGTTCGAGACAGTGAGGGGCTAAATCCCTCCGCTATTCCGCGGTCGTGGGATCGATCGTGGCGCGCACCTGCGAGATGCTGTTCGCCGGAAAGCCCGCGGTCTCCGCATGCTCGCGGATCAGATCCTCGCTCGGCGCACGGTAGATGCAGTAGATCTTGTCGTCGGTCACATAACTATGGACCCACTGGATCTCCGGCCCGAGCTGGCGGAGCACGCTGCACGATCCCTGCGATGCGCCCTTCAAATCCTCCGCGCTGAGGCTTCCGGCGCCGGGCATTTCACGCTCGATCACGAACTGAGGCATGGTCACTCCTTCCGTGCGACTGGTCCAGGCTTCCTGCGCCCGAGGGCCTAACGAGTCTAGAGAGGGTTCAGCCGAAGACCGGCTTGCCGCCCACCCATTTCGGCTTTGCCCGGGTCACCGTCACCCGCGTCGAGCCATCCGTCATGCCGTAGAGCTTGCGCGCGAAGCCCCAGGGCAGGCGGATGCAGCCGTGCGAGGCGGGATAGCCCGGCAGATGCCCGGCATGGAGCGCCACGCCATATTGGGTGATCTTCTGCATATAGGGCATCGGCGCGTTGGCGTAGATGTTGGAGCGGTGGCGGACAGCCTTCTGGAGGATCCGGAAGGTGCCCACCGGAGTCTCATGCCCGCGCTTGCCCGTCGACACCGGGGAGGTCGCGATCAAAGCGTCGCCGCGGTAGACGAACGCCCTCTGGTGCGGAATGCTGACGACCACTCGAATACCAGCGTCGGAGCGCTCGGCCCAGGGCCCGTGCAGCGCCCGGCGCGGCGCAGCCTGCGGCGGAACGGCCGGCCAGGGCACCGGCTCCAGCGCAAGCAGCTCCCCTGCGTCGACGGGCTCGGGAAGAACGGGAGCGGGTTCGGCAGCAGGACTCGGCTTTGCGGGCACGCTCGCCCGCACCTGCGGAGGCGGAGTCGCGCTTCCGAGCAGCAGCGCCGCTGCGCCGCAGAACAATCCGAAGCTCTTCATCCCTCTCCTGTCGGCGGAAGTCGTCCCGAAGCCGATGGTTGAGAACGGATTAACCTCGAACTTGCTCCGCGCCAATCCCGGCTATGGCCGGGATCGGTGGCGAAGCTCAGGCCATGCGGCGGCTGGTCGCTTCCAGGTCGAGCGCGTCGAGGCGATGCGCGAAGGAGATGCCGAAGCGTCCGCCCCGGGCCCAGATCACTTCGGCCTTCACCGCCACCCGGCCGCGCCGGAAGACGAGCTTCGATCCCAATGTGAAGCCGGTTTCCGCCTCCACCAGTGCACCGATCGGCGACAGGTTGCGAAGCCGCGCCGGCCACTGCTTCCCGTCGGCTTCGAGATAGGCGACGAGGAAGGCGCTGAACCGGTTCTCGGCCCGAAGCTCGGTCAGCCTTTCGAAGGCGGTCTGGGATCCAAGGGCGCTCATGGCGTTCACCTTAGGCGGGAATGGTTAACATTCGCCTCCTCCGGCCCGATGCGGGACAAGGCCCGAAACCCACGCCGAGAGGCGTTGATGGCGTGAGCGCCCCGGCCTAGACAGCCCCCATGTCGATCTGGTCGAATCCGGCGGAGCTCCTGTGCCGCCTGGGCCGCCACAAGCCGGCGCCCGATCCGGTCTGGAACCGGGGCTATTGGTTCAGCAGCTGCACCCGCTGCGGCCTCGACCTCGTCCGAACCGCCGCCGGCCGCTGGCACGTCCCCAAGGGCCGGAAAGTGGTCTGGAAGCAGAAGCGCCCGCGGGGGAAGCGGCCGGGGAAATAGGGCGCCGGCGTCCGTCCCAACCCGTCATTCCGGGCTTGACCCGGAATCCATGAACACAGGTCAGCGAGGACTGGACTCGAACCGTGTTCATGGATGCCGGATCAAGTCCGGCATGACGGGAGCCGCAGGCTGCCTCACCTATCCCTCGTCATTCCGGGCTCGACCCGGAATCCATGAACACAGGTCACCGAGAACTGGACACAAAGAGTGTTCATGGATGCCGGATCAAGTCGGGCATGACGGCATTGCCTCTCCCGCGCCTCCGCACGCGCTCCGCCACCGCGGCCCCTCGCCCAGTACCCACTCCGCCAGCGCCTGCCCCGGAAGCGGCTTGGCGAGGAGGTAGCCCTGGGCGTCGTCGCAGCCGAGGTCGCGCATCAGCTCCAGGGTCTCCATGTCCTCCACCCCTTCGGCGGTGGCGATGAGGCCGAGCCCGTGGGCGAGGTCGATCACTGCCTTGACGATCACCCGCGCCTCCCGCGAGCTCGTCGCCTCGCGGACGAAGGCCTGGTCGACCTTCAGCTCCGAATAAGGAAGCTGGCGAAGCTGGAGCAGCGACGAGTAGCCCGTGCCGAAATCGTCGAGCGCGATTCCGATGCCCTTCAGCCGGAGCCGCGACAGGGTCTGAAGCAGCCGGACGATATGCTGGGTCGCGCTCTCGGTGACCTCGACGGTGAGCTGGTCGCACGGCACCCCGGCCTGGGCGCAGCTCCTGTGGAGATAATCGGGCAGCCAGGGGTCGCGAAGGCTGAGCGCCGAGACGTTGACCGACATGTGTACCTTGAGCCCCTGCTCCGCCCACATTGTCCACTGCCGGAGCGCCTCCTTCAGCACCCACTCCGTCAGCGCGTCGATCAGCCCGAACAGCTCGGCCACCGCGACGAAGGACGAAGGCGGGACCTGCCCCAAATCCGGGTCGCGCCAGCGGGCGAGCGCCTCGACCCCGGCTAGCGCTCCGGTGCGCAGGTGGATCTTGGGCTGGTAGAAGAGGGACAGGCCGCCGCGCTCAAGCGCCAGCTCCAGCCGCGTCGCAAGCTCGCTCTCGCCCGGGACTCCGCGGATGCCGGCCGCCCCGCTCATCCTCACTGGACCGCGACCGGTCCGGCCGCGATCGCCGCCGAAATCTCGTCGACTAAGACCGGCTTTTTCAGCGGCAGCCCCATGTTGAGCCCGAGGGCGCAGCCGAGGCGAAGCGCCGCCTCGACCACCCGCTCGTCGAAACCGCTGACGATCAGGACCAGCGCCGGGCAACTCTCTTCGGCGAGGAATTTCAGAAGCTCGATGCCGTCGCTCCGCGCCAGCGCGAGGTCGAGGATCACTACCTCCGGGCGCGTTCGCCGGTAGGTTTCCCGGAAAGCCTCGGCGGTGCCGGTGACCGTCGCCGAGCAGCCCGATTCCGCCACCGCATGGCCGAGGAAGCGCCCGACGCCCGGATCGTCGTCGACCAGCAGCACGCGCTGCTGCGACGGCGGAAAGACGGTTCGTTCGATAAGGGCGGCATGCATGTCGGCACCCGTTGCTGTTTCCTTGTAGAAAACCGCAGCAGGCCTTTGGTTGCCGTTCGAAACAGAAATAAGATGGTTAACAAGTCGTTAGGAATATACGGAAAGAAAAGAGGGGGCTGTTTAAGCCCCCTCTTTTCTTCTCGATTACCAGATATGGACTCGTTGATCGGGCGGCAGGTACAGCTTGTCGCCCGGCTTTACGTCGAACGCCTTGTACCAGGCGTCGACATTGCGGACGACGCCGTTCACCCGATATTCCGGCGGGCTGTGCGGGTCGCTGAGCAGGCGCTCGCGAAGCGCGCCTTCGCGGATCTTGGAGCGCCAGCTCTGGCCGTAGGCCAGGAAGAAACGCTGGTCGCCGGTCAGGCCGTCGATCACCGGCGGCTCGCCATGCTGGGCGACGTAGCGGCGATAGGCGGCATAGGCCATTTCGATGCCGCCCAGATCGCCGATATTCTCGCCCATGGTGAGCTTGCCGTTGATCTTCGTGCCCGGGATCGGCTCGTATGTGTCATATTGCTTGCCGAAGACCGAGGTGCGGGCGTTGAACTGCTCGGTCGCCTGCGCCGTCCACCAGTCGCGCAGCTTGCCGGAGCCGTCGAACTGGCGGCCGACATCGTCGAAGCCGTGGCCGATCTCATGGCCGATGATCGCCCCGATCGACCCGTAATTCACCGCCGGGTCCGCCGCCGGATCGAAATAAGGCGGCTGCAGGATCGCTGCCGGGAAGGTGATCTGGTTCATCAGCGGGTTGTAATAAGCGTTCACCGTCTGCGGGGTCATGTCCCACAGGCTGCGGTCGACCGGCTTGCCCAAGCGGGACAGCTGGAGGGTCCAGCCGAATTCCTGCGCCCGGACGAAATTGCCGAGCAGGTCGTTCCTGTCGACCTTCATCGGCGAATAGTCGATCCAGCTCTTCGGGTGGCCGATGCGCGGATCGAAGGCGGTGAGCTTGGCGCGCGCTTCGGCCTTGGTCGCGTCGTCCATCCAGGTCGAGGCGGCGAGCCGCTCCTCCAGGCCCGCGCGCAAATTGGCGATCAGCTCCGACATCTGCCGGTCGCTCTCCGCGGGATAATGGCGCTCGGTGTAGATCCGCCCGACTGCCTCGCCGAGGCTGGCATTGATCAACTGCACGCCACGCTTCCAGCGGTCGCGCTGCTGCGGGACGCCGCGCAGGGTATGCGCGTAGAATTGGAAGTCGGCATCGTCGAACGCCTTGGGCAGCGCGGACGCGTGGCTCCGGACGAAGTGGAAGGCGAGATAGTCCTTCCACGTCGACAGCGGCACCGTGTCGAGCATCTTGGCGGTGTCCGCGATCGCCGTCGTCTCCGCCGCGATCACCGTGTCGATATTGCCGAGGCCCGCCATCTGAAGATAGGCCGGCCAGTCGATCTGCGGCGCCAGCTTGGCGAGCTGATCGCGGTTCATCGGGTTGTAGACCTGCTTGATGTCGCGCTGGCGTGCCGGGTCCCACTGGACCTTGGCGATCGCCGTCTCGAGCGCGATGATCCGGTCCGCCTTCGCTTCGGCATCGGGGATTCCGGCAAGTTGCTGGAGCTTCACGACATGGGCGCGATAGGCGGCGCGGATCGCGTCATATTTCTCGCCGGCGAGCAGGTAATAGTCGCGGTTCGGAAGGCCGAGGCCGGCCTGGCCGGTCGCCGCGATATAGCGGCTCGGGTTGGCGGGATCGGGCAGGATCTGGAGGGCGACCGGTGCGGTATAGCCCTGGGTCGCGAACACCTTGAGCAGGTCCGCCCGGTTCTGGATCGCCGCGATGCGCGCGAGGTAAGGCTTCAGAACCCCGGCGCCGCGTTTCTCGATGGCCGCCTCGTCCATCCAGCTCGCGTAGAAATCGCCGACCTGCTGGCCGGTCTTGCCCGACGCCGCCGGGTTCTTCGCCATGTCCTCGACGATGGCGCGCACCTGCTGCTCGGCTTCGTCGGCGAGGAGCACGCCGACTCCGGCGCTGGTCCGGTCGGCGGCGATCTCGGTCCTCTTGTCCCAGCTTCCGTTGACATAGTGCCAGAAGTCGTCGCCGGGCTTCACCGACCTGTCGATCGCGGCGCTGTCGAAGCCCCAGCTGCCGTAGCGCGGCTTGGCCGAAGCCTCCGCGGCATAAGCGGCGCCGCCCGGCGCAAGCGCCGGAACCGCCGCACCGATCAAAAGCGCGGCCGCAAAGGCCATCGAAAATTTAGACATCCATCCCTCCCAAAGGGTGTGACTCATCCCGGCGCCATGGCTAGCAAGCGCGGCGCGGCCGGGACAGGGGATTCTCGCCCTCAGGCAGCGAAGGGGATGATGGGCGGCTAGTGTTCCCCTCGTCATCCCGGGCTCGACCCGGGATCCATGAACACAGGTCTATGAGAACTGGAATCGATCCGTGTTCATGGATGCCGGATCAAGTCCGGCATGACGACTGCTGAGCGTTCCTTCGATCACCGTTAAGCAGTGAAGGCCTCCGCGGAGATCGAATAGAGGAGCTCCGCCGGCGCATTGGCAGCTGCGACCAAGCCTAGTGCCTCGGGCACGACCTGTTCGAGATAGAAGCGGATCGAGGCCCGCTTCATCGCCTCGAACGGCCCCTGGCCCTCCAGCGCCCCAAGCTGCCGCTTCATCAGCCAGCCGCAGACGAGGACGCTGGTCATGGTGAGAAAGGGGTAGGACGCTGCCAGCCGGTCGTCCGCCCCGGCACCGAGCAGCCGCGCCGCCGCCTCCTCGACGGCATCCGCGAGCGCCATCAGCGCCGCCTCGTCCCCGCCGTCGCTCCGTATCTCGGCGATCAACGCGGCGAGCACCGCCCCGCCCTCAAGCCCGATCTTGCGGCCGACCAGGTCCGCCGCCTGGATACCGTTCGTCCCTTCGTAGATCGGGGAGATCCGGGCGTCGCGGAAATGCTGCGCCGCGCCGGTCTCCTCGACATAGCCCATGCCGCCATGGACCTGCACGCCGAGGCTGGTCACCTCGACGCCCGCGTCGGTGCCATAGGCCTTGACCAAGGGCGTCAGCAGGTCCGCCCGCCCCTGTTCCCCCCGGTCCGTCTGCCCCGCCGCGTAGTAGGCCAGAGCCCGCGCCGCCTGGGTCAGCGCCTTCATCCGGAGCAGCATCCGGCGGACGTCGGGGTGCTCGACGATCGCGGCCGACTCCCGGCTCCCCGGCCGCGCGCCCTGCCGCCGCTCCAGCGCATAGGCCACCGCCGCCTGCGTCGCCCGCTCGGCGATCGAAACGCCCTGCAGGCCGACGTTCAGCCGCGCATTGTTCATCATCGTGAACATCGCCCGCATCCCGCCGCCCTCCTCGCCGATCAGCCAGCCAATCGCCCCGCCCTCGTCGCCATAGGACATGACGCAGGTCGGCGAGGCGTGGATTCCGAGCTTATGCTCGATCGACACGCAGCGAAGGTCGTTGCGCGTCCCGTCGGGCAGCACCTTCGGCACCAGGAACAGCGAAATCCCCTTCGTCCCCGGCGGCGCATCGGGCGTCCGCGCAAGCACCAAATGGACGATGTTGCCGGTCAGATCGTGATCCCCGAAGGTGATGAAGATCTTCGTCCCCGTGATCCGCCAGCGTCCGTCGCCGGCCGGCTCCGCCTTGGTCTTGAGCGCGCCGACGTCCGAGCCCGCCTGCGGCTCGGTCAGGTTCATCGTCCCCGACCATTCGCCGCTGACCAGCTTCGGCAGCCACTCGGTCTTGAGCACGTCCGAACCGTGATGCTTCAGCGCCTCGACCGCGCCCGGCGTGAGCATCATGATCAGCGAAAAGCCCATGTTCGCCGATCCGAGATCCTCCATCACCACCGTGGCGAGGCTGAGCGGGAGGCCCTGACCGCCATATTCGAAAGGTCCCGCGATCGTCCCCCAGCCGCCCTCGACATAAGCGCGATAGGCCTCGCGGAAGCCGGGCGGCATCGTCACCCCGTCCGGGCTCCATTTGGCCCCCACTTCGTCCCCGATGCGGTTCAGCGGCGCGAACTCTCCCGCAGCAAAAGCGCCCGCGCCTTCGACGATCGCCTGGACCAGATCGTCGCTCGCGTCGGGACTCAATTCCCCCACCCGGACGATGTGCCGGAGCAGGAAAAGCTGTTCGGCGACGGGCGGCGTGTAGGTCATTCAGGCGGCCTCATGTTGCGCAGGCGGAAGAGGGGCTATAGCGCGCAGCCGTGGCCCCGCAAAAGCAGCACTTCCGGACCGAAATCCGCCCCTACGGCAAGGCGGCGATCGAGGCGGCCGCCGCCCTGATCCTGGAAGGCCTCCCGGTCGCGGTCCCGACGGAGACGGTCTACGGCCTCGCCGCCGACGCCACGTCGGAGGAAGCGGTCGCGGCCATCTTCGCCGCCAAGGGTCGCCCGTCCTTCAACCCGCTAATCGTCCACGTGCCGTCGCTGGCCGAGGCGGAGCGCTACGCCGTCTTCACCGACGCCGCCCGAGCCCTCGCCGCCGCCTGGTGGCCCGGCCCGCTGACCCTCGTCCTGCCGCTGCGGGAAGGCGCCGACATCGCCGCCGCCGCCACCGCCAACCTCGCCACCATCGCGATACGCTGCCCGGCCCATGCGGCGATGCGCGACCTGCTCCGCGCTGCGGGCCGCCCGCTCGCCGCCCCATCCGCCAACGCCAGCGGATCGATCAGCCCGACCCGCGCCGACCATGTCGTGAAATCATTGGAGGGGCGGATACCCCTCGTCATCGACGCCGGCCCGACCGAGGCCGGGCTCGAATCCACCATCGTCGCCGTCACCGAAGACGGAGTGACCCTGCTCCGCCCCGGCCCCATCCCGTTCGAGGAGATCGCCGCTCTCGCCCGCCTCAGTGAAAGCGCCCCCACTGGCGAGATCGTCGCCCCGGGCCAGCTCGCCAGCCATTACGCCCCGTCCAAGCCGCTCCGCCTCGATGCCGCCGCCGCGGGACCCGACGAGTGGTTCATCGGTTTCGGCCCGGTGACCGGCGACGACACATTGAGCGCCACGGGCGACCTTCGCGAGGCGGCGGCGCGCCTGTTCCACGCCCTCCACCGCGCCGAGGACCAGGCCCAGCCGCGCATCGCAATCGCGCCGGTTCCCGAACGCGGCATCGGTGCCGCGATCAACGACCGCCTCCGCCGCGCCGCCGCTCCGAGGGAGACCTAGCAATGCCCGTCGCGATCCAGGCAGGCCTGTGGGGTCTGCTCAGCGGCTCCGCACTCCTCATCGGCGCCCTCATCGGCTGGTTCGTGCCGCTTGGCCGCCGCCTCGTCGCCGCGATCATGGCCTTCGGTGCGGGCGTGCTCATCTCCGCCCTCTCCTTCGAGCTGATGGACGAGGCCTGGCAGCGCGGCGGCTTCGGCCCCGTCGCCGGCGGCTTCCTCGGCGGCGCGAGCGTCTACACCGGCTGCAACTGGCTCCTCGCCGCCTGGGGCGCCCGCCACCGCAAGCGCTCCTGCCCGGACGTCCGGGCCAAGGACAAAAAGGCCAACCAGGAAAATGGCGGAGCGCTCGCCCTCGGCGCCTCCTCGACGGAATTCCGGAATCGATCGTGATCGGGGTCAGCCTGCTCCGCGGCGGCGCGGTGGGGATGGTGGCGGTGATCGCCGTCTTCCTCTCCAACCTCCCCGAAGGCCTCTCCAGCGCCGCCGGGATGAAGGCCGAAGGCAAGAGCGCAAGCTTCGTCTTCCTGCTGTGGAGCGCCATCGCGCTCAGCGCGGGATTGGCCGCGCTGGGCGGCTACCTCGCCTTCGACGGAGTAGCCCCCGAATGGGTCGCTGCAGTCCAGGCCATCGCCGCCGGAGCGATCCTCGCGATGATCGTCGACACCATGGTCCCCGAAGCCTTCCAGGAAACCCACGACTTCGCCGGGCTCATCGCGGTGTCGGGCTTCCTGGTCGCCTTCGCTCTGTCGAAGCTCAGCGGATAAAAAAAAGGGGCGGCCGGGGCCGCCCCTTTCCTTCGTTTGCTGGACGCTTATTCGCCGGTGGCCGGAGCGGCCGCGGCGTCCGCCGCAGGAGCGGCAGCGCCGTCGACCGCGACCAGCTCGACCTTGAGCGGGTTCGGCTTCAGGTCGTTCAATGCGCCCGACGAACCGTCGACGACTCCGCCGATGATCCCGCCGATGAGCAGATTGCCCGCGCCGGCAGCAGCGCCGCCGCCGGAGATCTTGCTCTTAACTTTCGCCTCGAGCGGCTGGTAGCCGGCCTTGGTGAAGGTCGCGGTGAAGCCGTCCTTGCGCTTCAGCTTCATTTTGCACGGGGTCTTGCAGGTCTGCCCGGTCGAGAGCGCGACGTCGACATCCGACGGCATCGACTCGATCACGAAATTCTCCTTGGTCCCGCGCGTAACGGTGGCGCAGGCAGGCAGCAGCAACGACACTGCGGCGATGCCGCAGATGGTAAGTACAGATTTCACTAGGATATCCCCCTGAGAATCGGCAGCCCCCTAGCCGCCGTGGCGACTGCGTCGCACACAAGCTATTGCACAGGCAAGGGTTTTTCCGTCCAACTCTAGGGGTTTACCCCGATTGTGCCTCCCTCTTAAGCCTGTCGGCGAAGCTTTTGCGAAGCTTGCGGATTTTGGGCGGGATCACCGCCAGGCAATAGGGATTGCGCTGGCCTTCGCCCTCCCAGTAATTCTGGTGATAGTCCTCGGCCGGGTACCAGGTGCCGAGCGGCTCGATCTCGGTGACGATGCCCGCCGGCCAGTCCTCCGCCGCCCGCTCCATCGCGGCGCGCGCCTCCGCCTCCTGCTCGGGCGAATGGGGGAAGATCGCCGAGCGGTACTGGGTGCCGACGTCGTTGCCCTGGCGGTTGAGCTGGGTTGGATCGTGGGTTGCGAAGAAGACGTCGAGGATGTCGCCATAGCGCACCTGGTCGGGGTCGAAGGTCACCCGGATCGCCTCGGCATGGCCGGTGTCGCCGCCGCAGACCTGCTTGTAGGTCGGGTTGGCGACATGGCCGCCGATATAGCCGCTCTCGACCTTGCTGACGCCGATAATGTCCTTGAACACCGCCTCGGTGCACCAGAAGCACCCGCCGGCCAGCGTTGCCTGCTCTTCCGCCATTTCTATCTCCTCGTTCAGGTGCGAGATAGGGCGGTTCAGGCGCGGGGCAAGTCCGGCAGGCACTGGCGGACGGCGCCGATTTCCGCCCAGGGGTCGGCCTTTTGCCGGGCGATGAGGGCGGGGACGGTGGCCACCGTATAGTCGCACGGGTCGAGCCCCGCCTTCACCTGGCCCCAGGCAAGCGGCATCGCCACCGGAGCGCCGGGGCGCGAGCGGGTCGAGTAAGGCGCGACCGCGGTCGAGGTCGGATCGTTGCGCAGATAATCGATGAAGATCCGCCCCGCCCGCTCCGCCTTGGAGATCTTGGTCAGATATTTGTCGGGCGCGTCGGCGGCCATTTCGGCGGAGACGCCCTTGGCGAAGCTCTTCACGTCGCGCCAACCCGCGGTCGCCTCGATCGGCACCACCACGTGGAGGCCCTTGCCGCCGGTCGTCTTGACGAAGCTGGTGAGCCCGAGCGCGGCAAGCCGGTCGCGCACCTCCTTCGCGGCGCGGATCACAGTGTCGAAGCCGAGCCCCTCGTCCGGGTCGAGATCGAAGACGATCCGGTCCGCCTTCTCGGGATGCTCGACCTTGACCCCCCAGGGATGGATTTCGAGCACCCCCATCTGCACCATCGCCACCAGGCCGGCGACGTCGCTGATGTAGAGATAGGGGTCGTCGAAGCCGGGGATGGTGACCTGCGCAAGCTGCTCCGGAACGCCCGAGCCGGCGTGGCGCTGGTAGAAGCATTTACTCCCCCGCCCCGTCGGGCAGCGCACCATCGTCACCGGCCGGAAGGCCACGTGCGGGAGCATCCGCTCCGCCACGGCCACATAATAATCGGCGAACTGGCCCTTGGTGATGCCCTGCTCGGGATAGAGGATCTTGTCGGGATTGCTCAGCCTGACGCCGGCGACGATCCGCTCCCCGCTCATCGCGCGCCTTCGAGGGTGGCGGCGAGCTCCGCCGGCCGGGCCTCGGGGCGGAGCTGGTCCATCCGGCATTGCTCGGGCGCCTTGTCCGGCCGCCAGCGCAGGAAGCGGGTGCCGTGGCGGAAGCGGTCCGCGGTGACATGGTCGTAGAGCACTTCGACGACCAGCTCGGGCCGCAGCGGCTGCCATTCGCCGGTCCGCTCGGTCGACCAGCGGCTAGGGCCCCCCGGGGCATTGCCGGTAAAGCCCGGCGCCTCGACCAGCGCCTCCAGCCGCTTCGTCAGCTCCCCCCGGCCTTCCGCCGGGATCGCCGAGGTGAAGCCGACATGGTCGAGCTTCCCCGCCGAATTGTAGAGCCCCAGCAGGAGCGACCCCACCTCCTTGCTGCCGGTGCCGTAGCGAAATCCGCCGACGACACAGTCCGCCGTCTTCTTCTGCTTGATCTTGACCATCCCCCGCTCCCCCGCGAGATACGGATCGTCCAGCCGCTTCGCGACCACGCCGTCCAGCGCCTCGCCCGCCTGGGCAAGCCAGCCCTCCGCCACCGCCCGGTCCTCGGTCGCGGGCGAAAGCAGCAACCCTTCCGGGTCCTCGACGCCGTACACAGTCACCAGCGCGTTTCGGCGGATCTCCAGCGGCGCGGCGAGGTAGCTCGTCTCCTTGGAGAAGAGCAGGTCGAACAGCATCAGCTGCGCTGGCGTTTCCGCGGCGAGCCTCTTCACCCGGCTCTCGGCCGGGTGAAGGCGGAGCTGGAGCGCGTCGAAGGATAGGTGCCCGCCGACCGGGATGATCAGCTCGCCGTCGAGCACGAAACGGTCGGCCCGCATCTGAAGCACCCGGTCGACGACCTCCGGGAAATAGCGGCCCAAGGGCTTACCGGACTTGGACTGGAGATGGACCTCGCTGCCGTCGCGGAAGACGAGGCAGCGGAAGCCGTCCCATTTCGGTTCGAACTGCCAACCCGGCTCGTCGGGCAAGGCGTCGACCAGCTTCGCCTCCATCGGCGGAATTCCGGGCTTTACGTCGAGGCGTTCGAACTCGGCCATGGTCGAATCAAGACGCCCGCGGGCCGTTACGGTTCCGAAAGGCGGAACTTGTGCCCCGATCCAAGCGATTCTGCGGCGAAACGATTCCATCGCGGGACGGGTGACGTTGAGCCGCCCTCCCCCAAGGTTCAATATGCCCCGGCTTGGGAGGGCATGTTTTGTGAGAGTGAGTAGACGGAGCTTTATCGGTGCTGCAGCGGCGGCGGGAGCGGCGAGCCTGCTCCCCGGCCGGGTGTTCGCAACCGTCGCTCCCCCCCAGCCCTATATCGATCCTTTATTGAAGCGCCGGGCGCTCGAAGCGCTCGAATCCAACCGCTCCCGCATCCGCCTCACCGACGTGATCGGAATCGCCGATTACACCCGCCCCTCGCGCGATCCTCGCTTCTACATCGTCGATCTGCGGAGCGGGTTCGTGACCCAGCACCTCGTCGCCCACGGCCGCGGCTCGGACCCCGAGCATAGCGGCTGGCTCGTCAATTTCTGCAACGACATTGGTTCGGAAGCCTCGTCCAACGGCGCCTATCTCACCGGCGACGGCTATATGGGCAAATACGGCCATTCGCTTCGCCTGTTCGGGCTCGATCCGTCCAACAGCAATGCCGAAGCGCGCGCGATCGTCGTCCACAGCGCCTGGTATGCGGAGCCGAAAGTAGCCGAGATTTCCGGCAAGCTCGGGCGGTCGGAAGGCTGCTTCGCACTTCCCGGTATCAGCCATGCCGAAGCGATGGTGCGCCTTGGCTCGGGCCGGCTCCTCTATTCGGAGAAGCTGAACAGCTTCGGTTCCACCTCCACCGGCGCATTCGGACGAGCCGTTGCCGACTCGGGACAGACCGCTCCCAAACGGCCCGATTCGCTGCCGGAATTCATTCAAAAGTAAGGATATTTCCACTACATAGGGTGTCCAGAGCGGAGGGACATCCTTGGAATATTCGCGCAGGCAATTGCTTGGAGCCGGAGCTATGGCCGGCCTGTTCGCAACGACCGCCCAGAGCCAGACTCTGGCCCAGATCGTCGCCAATCTGAAGGACCCGGCCCCGGCCGTGCCGGCGGTTCGTCAGGCCGTCGCCGCGACGGTTCCGGCGCAGCCGAAGGTGATGGTCGATCCGGTCATCAACCCGCAGCTTCTCGCCCGGGCCCGCGCCTCGTTCGACCGCCACCGGTCCAGCCTTCGCCACACCGACATCGTCGGGATCACCGATTTCAGCCGCCCGTCGGGCGAGCACCGCTTCTTCCTGCTCAACACCCAGACCGGCCGCGTCGACAAGCATCTCGTCGCCCATGGCCGCGGCTCCGATCCGGACCATAGCGGCTATGTCGAGCGCTTCTCGAACGGCTTCGGCTCCTACGCCTCGTCGCACGGCGCCTATGTCACCGGCGACTACTACCCCGGCAAATACGGCCGCTCGATGAAGCTCGCCGGTTTGGACGCGTCGAACAGCAACGCCGAAGCCCGCGCGATCGTCGTCCACAGCGCCTGGTATGCGGAGCCCGAACAGGTCCGCGAGCACGGCAAGCTCGGCCGCTCCGAAGGCTGCTTCGCAATGTCCTATCAGAGCCTCCAGGAAGTGCTCCAGCAACTCGGCCCCGGCCGCCTCCTCTACGCCGACAAAATCGCCTAAAATCCTCCCCATCGACGATGGGGAGGGGGACCCCGCGTAGCGGGGTGGAGGGGTAAAAGGCGCGGGAATCAGAAGGTTCGCGCCCGATCCACCTCCGGCCGCGCCAGCTACCCCTCCACCACATTTAATCTGGTCCCCCTCCCCCCGAGCTCACGCTCGCGGGGAGGATTTGCTACTTCGACGAAGCCATCGCCGCCGCCGGCCCAGTCCGATTCAGCGCGGTCGCCACCGGTGCGTCGCGGCCGTAGATGTCGCGGTAGGAGACGAGCTCGTTGGTGTTGGCGGCCGCGGCGGCGGTGAAATAGGTGATGTAGACCGGCGTCGGCGCGGACGCCTGGGCCTGGATGGTCTTCTTGGCCGCGACCGCCGCGTCGATCGCCGCCTTGTCCCACTTCGGATTGTCGAGCAGCAGCTCGGCGAAGCCCAGCGGGTCCTGGGTACGGATGCAGCCGTGGCTGAACGCGCGGACGGCCTTGGCGAAGAGCGATTTGGACGGGGTGTCGTGCAGGTAGATCGCCTGGTTGTTCGGCATCACCACCTTGATCCGGCCGAGCGCGTTGGACGGCCCCGGCGGCTGGCGGTAGCGAACGGACTCGCCGTTCTTGACCGCGACATAGCCCTTCTTGCCGCGGACCTCGCCGGAGATGCTGGTCGGAACCTCCCACCAGGGGTTCAAGATCACGCCGGTGGCGATCGCGCTCAATTGCGGAGTCGGAGTCTTGACTGCGCCGACCACGGCATTGTGCCGGGTGACGACCTGGCCGTTCTCGACCAGAGCGACGGTGTAGGCCGGCACGTTGACGATCACGTAGCGCGGGCCGAGATCGCGCGGAAGCCAGCGCCAACGCTCGAGGTTGGTGCGGATCTTGTCGCGCTTCGCCTGCTCGGTGGTATGAGAGAGGACGCCCTTAAGCTCGGCATATTGCGGGTGGGTCGGGAGCAGCGAGTCGAGGCTGTCGCGGACGGAATCGTTGTCGATCGCCTTTTTCATCAGCGCGAACTGCTCGCCGGCGTCGAGGTCGGGATCGATGACGTGCCAGTCCACACGCGCGTCGGCGCTCGCATGGCCGGTCGCGAGGTCGGCCGAAACGCGCAGGAAGATGTCGCTGGCGGTGTTGCTGAGCAGCGTGGAATCGCCGTCGTCGATCGCCGCGCGCAGCTTCTCCACGTCATAGTCGGCGGGATCGAGGCCCTCCTCGCCGATCCGCTCGACATAAGCGAGCAGGTCCTTGGCGGGGCCCTTCTTCCATTTGGGGGCGAGGGTCGGGTCGGCCAGGCGCCGGATCACCCGCTCGCTCTCGTCGAACGCCACCGCGGGCGCTTCGCCGGCGGCGACCTGCTCCTGGGTCGGCTTCTCGCCTTCCTGGAGCTGGGCGAAAGCCGGGGCCGCTGCCGCGGTCGCGAGCAGGAGGAAGAGCGGGAGGCGCGAAATGTGGGTCATGGCGATCCTTTAAACGACGCTCATTGCGCAAACCAGCTTTCCGCTTGCTGTATCGGTGCAGGCGGCGCGGAATTTCCGGGCAGCGCCTCTCGCGCGCAACACTCGTCCGCCCGCCTCTACCGCCAAGCCGTTGGAGAGGCAACAAAAAGGGCGGCCCGAAGGCCGCCCCAGGCTGCGGAACTTGTCGTCTTCAGCTGTGGGAGCTGACCGCAACGTCGCGGTTGATCCAGCCGAAATAGACGCCGCCCAAAGCCAGCACCGCGTGCAGCCACACGTCGTGGCCGAACAAAGGGATGAGGCCGAAAGTGGTGTTGAGGCCGGGGACGAGGCCCATCACGGTCAGCACGATGTAGATGATCGCCACCGAGCGGAAATAGAGGCGGGCGCCCCCGAGGCTGCGCGAGGCGAGCAGGCCCCACACGCCGAACAGCAGGTGGACGATGTTGTGCAATATGTTGACCGGGAACAGCCCCAGCTCATAGCCGAAGAAGCTCAATATCTTGACGTCGGGGTGGGTGTGCGGACCCATCAGGGTCACGTCGGTGAGAAAGCCGGCGCAGCCGACGATCAGGAACACGATGCCGAAAATCATCGCGAAGGTACGGGTGTTCATCAAACCATCTCCCTGCATTTTTTGATTTTCACGCCACAGCCGAAACCCCCCATCCGGGAAGCCAGGATAGCTCGATAACGGTTGCGTAACCAGTTCGTTCAATTCTCCCCGATTAGAAGGACTTAGATGTAGACTCGCGCTTCGGCGCCCGCCCCGGCGGCGAAGCGCGCGATCGCCTGCGCGATCTTGTCGCCGCCCTTCGACGAAGGCTCGATCGGGTTGGCATAGTCGTCCGGCGCGTCGCAGATCAGGCGCAGGTCGATCAGGGCAAAGCCGCGGCGGAAAGCGGCGCGCGCGATGATGTCGTTGAACACCGACAAAGCGGTGCGGATCACCCTCTGGTCCGGCTCCGTCTCCGGCGTGTCGTAGATGGTGCAGAGCGCAACCGGCAGGCCCGTCGCCGCCACCGCGTCGGCCATCTCCTCATACTCCTCGGCGAAGCGCTGCTGCGCCGCGGCGAGGAGCATCACCGCCTCGCCGACGCTGCGCACCGGTTGCGACAGGATGTGCGAAGCGCCGAGCGCGTCGTTGCCGCCGGCGCTCACCACAATGTGGGTGGCGCCCCGGGGAAGGCGGGCAAGCTGCGACTTCAAGCCGCGCGTGACCGCGCCGTCGACCGCAAGCAGGCTCGCTTCCCATTGGAGGGGCAAGTGGCCGCGAAGCTGCGTCACCACATCCGGCCCGCCGCGGACATAGGCGCCGTTGTCGAAGATCGAATCGCCCAGGATGATGACATGGCCCATGGGCCCGAAGCGGCTCAGCGGCCGATGAGTTCCTTCGCGGCAGCGGCGAATTTCGCCCCGGCTTCAGCATCATAACTGAGGTAAAGGTCGGGCTCGATCAGCTCCGCCTCGATCAGCTCCGGCGCGCCGGACAGGCCGCGGACGAGGTCGATCCGCGCGTAGAGCAAAGGCTCCTCGATCGCCGCCAGGATACGCTCGGCCGCTTCGCGCTCGTCCGCCTCCGGCTCGTAGGCGGCGATGATCCCGTCGAACTCGGGCTGCACGCGGAAGTCGCCGGGCTGCGGGCGCTTGCTGATCGCGTGGCTGTAGCGGCCGCCGAAATAGAGCAGCGACACCTCCCCGCTGGTCTCGATCTCGGGCAGATAAGGCTGGACCATCGCCGCGCCCTCCGGGCCGCCGTCCAGCTTATCGCCGGGCGACCAGCGGATCGTCTGCCAGGCGGTCGAGGAGATGCGCGGCTTGGCGACCAGCCGGTCCGTGCCGAACTCGGCGGCGGCAGTCCGCAGAACGCCTTCGTCGACGCGATCGGCATAAAGGGTGGGCACCACCGGCGCGCCCCGCTCGGCGAGGGTGCCGAGGTAGAGCTTGTCCGCGTTCCAGCGCAGCACCGTCGCCGGATTGTGGAGGCGCACCCCCTCCTCCTCCCAGCGGTCGACCGCCTCCGCCCATTGCTGGGGCGCGAACGGATAGCCCCAGACGAGCAGCGGCAGGACGAGCTCGAATGAGGCGAGGTCGTCCGCATCTGCCCAGTCGCGCCCCTCGACGCTGAGCCCGGCCGCCCGCAGCGGCGCCGCATTCACCTCGAGCACGTCGCGCCAGCGGGTCCGGAATCCCTCGCTCGCCGCATCCGGGGTCAAGATCGCGACGTTGCTCATGGCATCGAGAAATTGATGCCCTGCGCAAGCGGCAGCTCGCGCGAGTAGTTGATCGTGTTGGTCGCGCGCCGCATGTAGTTGCGCCAGGCGTCCGAGCCGCTCTCGCGGCCGCCGCCGGTCTCCTTCTCGCCGCCGAACGCGCCGCCGATCTCGGCCCCCGACGGCCCGATATTGACGTTGACGATCCCGCAGTCGGAGCCCGCCGCGGAGAGGAAAGTCTCCGCCTCGCGCAGATCGTTGGTGAAGATGGACGAGGAGAGGCCCTGCGGCGCCGCATTGTGGAGCGCGATCGCCTCGTCGAGCGAGGAATAGCGCATCACGTAGAGGATCGGCGCGAAGGTCTCGGTGAGGGTGATCTCGGTCTGCCCCGGCATCTCGACGATCGCCGGCCGGACGTAGAAGGCGCCGTCCGGGCTCTCCAGCCGCTCGCCGCCCTGGACTTGTCCCCCCTGCTCCCGCGCCGCCGCCAGCGCCGCCTGCATTCCCTGGAAAGACGCGCCGTCGATCAGCGGCCCGACCAGCACGCCGTCCTCCAGCGGATTGCCCACGGGCACCCCCGCCCAGATCTGCTGAAGGCGCGGCACCAGCGCGTCGTAAATTTCCTCATGGACGAGCAGCCGGCGGAGCGTCGTGCAGCGCTGCCCGGCGGTGCCGACCGCGGCGAACAGGATCGCCCGGAGCGCCAGATCGAGATCGGCCGAGGGGGCGACGATCATGCCGTTGGGTCGAACCCGTGGCGGAGAGCAATGCGACCTTCGGGTTTTCGACCAAGGCCTCGCCGGTCTCGCGCAACCCGTGGACGACCTGGCTGAGGTTCGCCGGCGCGTCGCCGAACCGCTCCGCCGCCCGCTCGAACAGCGCCTGAACCGCCACCGCGGTGACGGGCGTCTTCTCCGAAGGCTTCCACACCATGGAATCGCCGCAGACGAAGGCAAGGCACGCGTTCCAAGCCCACACCGCGACGGGAAAGTTGAAGGCGGAGATGACCCCGACCACGCCCAGCGGGTGCCAGGTCTCCATCATCCGGTGCCCCGGCCGCTCGGTGGCGATGGTAAGGCCGTAGAGCTGCCGCGACAGCCCGACCGCGAAGTCGCAGATGTCGATCATCTCCTGAACCTCGCCGAGCCCCTCCTGCAGGATCTTCCCCGCCTCGAGGCTCACCAGCCGGCCGAGCGCCGCTTTCTCCTCCCGCAACACCTCCCCGAACAGCCGCACAAGCTCGCCCCGCCGCGGCGGCGGAACCGACCGCCAGGCGAGGAAAGCGTCGTGCGCCCGCTCCACCACCTCGGCCACCTGCGCCGGGGACGCGGACGCGACCGAGCCGATGACGCGCCCATCGACGGGAGAGCGTGACTCGAGGTCTCCGCCCCCCGCTTCGACGCGGAGGCGGGAGAGCAGGTCGGCGGTTTCGGCGGCGGCGTCGAAGGAAGGACTGACTGGCAAGGCGAAGCTCCGGGATGCGGGCCGCGCCTGTATCACGCCGCTCAATAGGTGACGAGCTTGACCTTCTGGCCGGGCGTCAGGCGCGAGCCCGAGCCGAGGCCGTTCAGCACCAGGAAGCGCTCCAGCGGATAGTCGGTGAAGGCCATCCGCCGGCTGAGCGAGGCCGGGGTATCGCCCGCCTTCACCGTCACCACCCGAACGAAGCGCGGCTTCACCGCCGCGGCTTCGCTCGCCGACAGGGTACGGAACGATTCGACCATCGACTCCATCGCGCCGATCCCCTGCCCCGCCGGGGTCAGCATGACGAAGTGGAAGGCCTGACCGGAACTCGGCGCGTAAGCGAAGACCGTTACGTCGACCTGCGTGGAGCCGCTGTTGGCCCTGATCTGGGTGTAGGCGGCCGGGATACCGTTGACGCTGGTCCGGCGTATGTCGGATCGCGGCAGCGCGCCACCATTGCCCGCCAGACCTTGAAGGACCGAGCCGATATAGCTCTCCAGGCTGCCCTGATAGGCGCCGGTGCCGAACTGCGCCTGGGCGTTCGGGCCGCTGATCGACACCGCATTGGCGCCATTCTGCATGGTGAAGCCCTGCGGGATGGTGAAGGCGAAACGAAGGCCGGGATGGAGGAAATTGCGCCCTTCGACCACGCCCAGCTTCGGGTCGTCGCCATACATCAGACCGTCCAAGGCTGCGAGGAAGGCGTCGCGGTTGCGCACCCCGGTCGCGCGGGTCGCGGCGGCCTGGGCGGTGGCGTGCTGCACCCGGGCGGCGGGATCGGGGTGGGTGCTCGCCCATTGCGGAAGCGAGCGGCTATTGCCGCTGATCCTCTGGTCGAGCGTCTCCTGCGCGGCGAGGCTCCGAAGCATGGTCGCGAGCGCCCCGGGATCGTAGCCGGCGCGCACCAGATACTGGACGGCGAGGTCGTCCGCCTGGGTCTCCTGGCCGCGCGAATAGCCCAAAGTGATGAGCTGGGTGCCGGTGCCGATGCCCTTGTTGAGCAAGCCTCCGATCGCCGAATCGCCGGCAACGGCGCCGACCAGAACCTGACCGATCGCGCCGAGGATGGTGTTTCGGGTGGCGGCGTTCTGGCGCTTCTTGCTGTGGCGGGCGGCGACATGGCCGACTTCGTGGCCGAGCACCGCGGCGAGCTCCGCCTCGTCGTTCATCAGCGCCATCAGGTCGCGGGGCAAATAGACGTAGCCGCCGGGGATGGCGAAGGCGTTCTCCACCGGGCTGTTCAAGAGGGTGACGGTGAACGCCTGCGGACTTGCGGCGAGCCCTGACTGGACCGCGATCCGCTGCCCGACCCGCGTTGCATAGGCCGCCTGCGGACCGGACTGGGCGCCGCCATATTCCTGCAGGATGTCGGGGTGCGCGGCCGTGCCCTGCTGCCGTTCCTTCGCCGTGATCGGCGCGGCCTGGCGGAAGGTGGCGGTCTTCGCGGGCGCCGCGATGGCGGGGCCGGGGGCGGAAAGGATGAGAGCCGCCGAGGCGACGGAGGCGAGCAGACGCTTGCCGATCATAAACGCAACTCCTGGAAAACCGGCGATGGGTCCTGAACGGGGGAGCGGCGGCAAACGTTCCGGAGCCGCAACCTCAGCCGAACAGGCGGCGTGCCGCGGCCATGGCGGCGATGCCCTGCGCGAGCGTCTCCGGCCGCTTGGCGAAGCAGAGGCGGACGACGTGGGTCACAGGGTCCTCGGCGTAGAAGGAAGAGAGCGGGATCGCCGCCACCCCCGCCTCGCGAACGGCGCGTTCGCAGAAGTCCGCGTCTCCCGCTTCGATGCCGGACGCCCTGAGGTCGACAGAGACGAAATAGGTGCCCTCGGCCGGAAGGGTGACGAAGCCGGCGCCCCTCAGCCCGTCGACCAGCACATCGCGAGCGGCGGCGAAGTCGCGTCGCATCGTTTCGAAATAGGCCTCCCCCTTGGCGAGGCCGAAGGCGACTGCGCTCTGGAGATTGGGAGCGGTGGAGAAGGTGAGGAACTGGTGCGCCTTGGCGATTGGCGCGGCGAGGCGCGGCGGCGCCACCGCCCAGCCCACCTTCCAGCCGGTCAGCGAAAAGATCTTGCCCGCAGAACCCACCTTGACCGTGCGCTCGGCCATCCCGGGAAGCGAGGCTAGGGGGATGTGGCTGAGGCCGTCGAAAACGACATGCTCCCACACCTCGTCCGAAAGCACGATCGCGTCGTGGGCGATCGCGGCCTCGGCGAGCAGGCTCAGCTCTTCGGGCGTAAAAACCCGCGACGACGGATTGTGAGGATTGTTGAAGACGACGAGTTTCGTCCTCGGCGTAAACGCCTCCGCCAGCGCTTCCGCGGTGATCCGCCAATCCGGCGGTGCCAGCCGGACGAAGCGCGGCACGCCGCCCGCCCGCAGCACGAGCGGCAGATAAGCATCGTAGAGCGGCTGGAACAGCAGCACCTCGTCGCCCGGCGTAATCAGCGCCATCAGCGCCGCCGCCAGCGCCTCCGTGGCCCCTGAAGTGACAGTCACTTCCGCCGGGTCCACCGCCAGCCCCTGATGCCCCCGATAATGCTCCGCCACCGCCTCCCGAAGCTCCGGCAGGCCCGGCATCGGCGCATATTGGTTCGACCCCCGAAGCGCCTCCGCCGCCCGCTCGACCACATCCTCCGGCCACCCGAAATCCGGAAACCCCTGCCCCAGGTTCACCGCTCCATGCTCCACCGCAAGCGCCGACATACGGGTGAAGATGGTCGTCGGGAGCGAAGCGTAGAGCGGGTTCATCCCTCCCCTATGCCTCCCCATGCGCAGCATGGGGAGGGGGACCGCCAATTTTGGCGGTGGAGGGGTGATCAGGCAGAAGCCTCCGCCGTTGAGCACGAGAACCGCTGACTCCGCACCCGGCGGTGGCCTAGGTCGTCTTCTCGATGCACCAACCTGCGCCGGCGAGTTTACGAAAAATCGTCCGGCGAGACTCCCATTCTGCCGCGGCTTCCTCCCCGCCGGCTTTCCTTTCGACGAACCGCTCGCGATAGCTGCAGGAGACGGTCCTCTGCTTCGCGTCCGACGCGCGGCACGTCAGACCGTCCACCTCCATTCGGCCCGGCAGAGCCTCCAACGCGTGCGCGCAGACGTTTTCGAAAAGGCATTGGCATGACCGGTCGTTGTACCAGGTCACTCCGCCGGAAACTTCGGCGCTCGTCGGCATCGTCTGGAAGGCTGACTCATTTGGCGTTCGACTGGCATCGCAGCCGGATGCCGCGAGACACAGAAGGACCCCGACCGCCAAGAGTGTCGGATTTCCCCGTGGGCCGGGTCCCATGCCTGGCGAGGAGGCAATCATAGCCTCCCTATCAGCTTCATTGCAGCGAGCGGGTTCCGCTCCTTGAAGCCCGAGATGAAGAACACATAGGTGTCGCGCGGCTTCACGGGCGCTGGTTCCGCGCACGTCGGGAATTGCGGCGGCGTCTCGCCTCGGGCCCAGGCCTTGGCTACCTCCGCCCAGGCGTCCAACTCAGCATCCGGATAGCCCGCCGGCTCCTCCTCGCGGCTGCGCTGGAGGCGGGCGTAGACGAGGTCGCCGGAGAGGTCGGCGATACAGGGGTAATCGTCGCTCTCGGCAAACACGATCCCCACCCCCGCCGCGCGGCACAACTGGACGAATTCGGGCGTGCGGAAGCTCTCGTGGCGGGGCTCGACGACATGGCTGAGCTTCACCCCGTCCTGCTCGCGCGGGAGCAGCGCCAGGAAGCCGCGCAGGTCGTCCGGGTCGAAGCGCTTGGTGCCCATGAACTGCCACAGGATGGGCCCGAGCTTGTCGCCCAATTCGGTGAGGCCCTGCGCGCAGAATTTCGTCACCCCCTCGCCGCCGTCCGCCAGCAACCGGCGGTTCGAGCAGTAACGCGAGCCCTTGACCGCGAACTTGAAGCCGTCCGGCACCGCCTTCGCCCATTTCACGAACAGCTCGGGCTTCTGGAGCTTGTAATAGGTCGCGTTGATCTCGGTCGCTGTGAGGTGCTGGGCAGCGTAATCGAGCTGCTTCGCCTTCGGCCATTTCGGCGGGTAGAAGCTCCCGCGCCAGGGATCGTAGTCCCAGCCGCCCACTCCAACCCGGATCGCCCCGACGCTCATTTGGTGAGAAACTTCTTGAGGCCGCGCGCCGCCTGGCGGATGCGCTGCTCGTTCTCGACCAGGGCAATCCTAACGAAGCCTTCGCCTTCCTCGCCGAAGCCGACGCCGGGGCTCACCGCCACACCGGCCTCGCTCAGCAGGCGCTTGGAAAATTCCATCGATCCGAGGGCGCGGTAGCGTTCCGGGATCGGCGCCCAGGCGAACATCGAGGCGGCGGGCGGCGGGATGTCCCACCCCGCCCGGCCGAAGCTCTGGACCAGGCAGTCGCGCCGGGCCTTGTAGAGCTTCCGGTTGGCCTCGACGATGTCCTGCGGCCCGTTGAGCGCCGCCACCGCCGCCGCCTGAATGGGGGTGAACGCGCCATAATCGAGGTAGGATTTCACCCGCGCCAGGGCCCCGATCAGCGTCCGGTTGCCGACCGCAAAGCCGATCCGCCAGCCGGCCATCGAGTAAGTCTTGGACATGGAGGTGAACTCGACCGCCACCTCGCGCGCGTCCGGCACCTGGAGGATCGACGGCGTCGGCGCGTCGCCGAAATAGATTTCGGCATAAGCGAGGTCGCTGATCACCCAGAGCTTATGCTCGCGGGCGAAGACGACGACCTGCTCATAGAAAGCGAGATCGGCGACATAGGCTGTGGGGTTGGACGGGTAACCGATCACAAGCACGGTCGGCTTGGGAACGGTGTAGCGAATGGCGAAGTCGAGGCGGGTGAAGAAGTCCGGCCCCGGCGCCGCGGGGATCGACCGGATCGCGGCCCCGGCGATGATGAAGCCGAACTGGTGGATGGGGTAAGACGGGTTGGGCGCGAGCACCACGTCGCCCGGCGCGGTGATCGCCTGGGCAAGGTTTGCGAGGCCCTCCTTCGATCCGAGGGTGACGATCACCTCGCTGTCCGGATCGAGATCGACCCCAAACCGCCGCTTGTAATAGCCCGCCTGCGCCCGCCGCAGCCCCGCAATCCCCTTGGACGCCGAATAGCCATGCGCGCTGGGATCCCGCGCCACCTCGCA
Source organism: Alphaproteobacteria bacterium (assembly GCA_005882415.1). Taxonomy (GTDB): domain Bacteria; phylum Pseudomonadota; class Alphaproteobacteria; order Sphingomonadales; family Sphingomonadaceae; genus Allosphingosinicella. Next base: position 27,388 of record VBAE01000209.1, read on the forward strand.
CAGCTTGTCGAGGACGTGCTTCGGCGGCGCCCCGTCCGGATTGCCCATGCCCAGATCGACAATATCCTCCCCCCGCGCCCGCGCCGCCGCCTTCATGGCGTTGACCTCTGCAAAGACATAAGGCGGCAACCGGCGAATTCGGTAGAAGTCTGTGTCCAACATGCCCTCCGGATGGGCGCCGAAAGCTACGCCCGCATCGGTCCTATCACCTGTTCGGCGAAGCGGTCCATCTCCTCCGCCTGGGGGCTCATCTGGAGGAGGAGGAGGTCGAGGCCGGCTTCCTCATATTCGGCGATGCGCTCCTGCAATTGCTCGGGCGTTCCGACGAAGTTGGGGCGCAGGCCCCGGTTCGAGACCGAATATTCCTGGAGTTTGAGCTCGCGCTCGAGCTCGGTCCCCGAAAGCCATTGCTCGAAATTGTCGAAGCCTTTGGGCGGCTTGGGCGGGAGCTGGGTGATCCGCTCGAGCTCGCGCTTCGCCTCCGCCTCGCTGTCGCGGACGATGGCATAGGCGGCCATTCCGAACTGCATCTTGCCCTTGCCGGCCTTCTCGCGCCGGGCCGCCATGTCCTCGATCTTGGGGCGGATCGCGTCGACCGGGTCGCCATGCATGACATAGGCGTCGCACTGGGTGGCGATCATCGTTTTGGCCGCCTCGCTCTCGCCGCCGGCATAGATGATCGGCCGCGGCTTCGAGAGCGGCTTGGGCTCGCAGATCGCGTCCTTCAACCGATAGCGCTCGCCCGCGTAAGTGAACCGCTTCTGCGTCCACAGGCCGTCGACGACGTCGAGCCATTCGCTGGTGCGGGCGTAGCGGTCGTCATGCTGATCGAACTGCAGGCCGTATTGGGTCGCCTCGTCCGCCCACCAGGAGGAGACGACGTTGAGCGCCAGCCGGCCGCCGCTGATATTGTCGATATTCGCCGCCTGCTTGGCGAACAAAGCCGGCTGGTGGAAATTGGGGCGGACCGCGACCATCAGCTCGATCGACTCGGTCACCGCCGCGAGCGCCGCTGCGGTCGACCAGGCGTCGAGCGCCGGCTCCTCGACGCCCTTGATGTCATTGAGGTTGAGCTCCGCGATCAGCGACAGGTCCCAGCCGGTCTGCTCGCTTCGCTGGGTGAGGC
>VBAE01000184.1 GCA_005882415.1 Alphaproteobacteria bacterium
AGGCGGATCTGGCGGCTTTCGACATGATAGTCCCAGACGCCCGCGCCCGCGCCCCATTGGGCGAGCTCGAGCAGTTCGGCGGCTTCCTTGGCGCGGTCCTCCTCCTCCTTGCGGCGGGTAAGGTCGGACAGGCTTCCGACCATGCGCAGCGGAGCGCCGGTCTCGGGGTGGCGCTCGACGACGCTTCCGCAATCGTAGAGCCAGCGCCAGGTGCCGGCCTTCTCGCGCACCCGGAATTCGCAGGTCAGCGTCTCGGTGCGGCCGGCGAGGTGGTTGGCGAGGCGGGTGCTGAACCCTTCCCAGTCATAGGGGTGGATGAAGTCGATCAGCTTCTCGAACGTGTCCGGCCCCTCCCCCGTGCCGTAGCCGAGCGTTTCCAGGATCCGGCGCGACAGGATCAGCTCGCCGCTTTCGATGTCCCATTCCCAGGAGCCGTCGGTCGAGGCTTCGAGGAGGAGACGCATCCGCTCCTCATAGCCGCGCGGCGCCGGTGCCGGGGCGGGCTCGGCCTCGACCGGTGGGGGCGCGACGGGATCGGATTCGATGGGCGGAACGCCGTCCTGGAAGGGCTCAAGGCCGCCGTCGATCGCGATCCGCACCGCTTCCGGGAGAGTGCCGACTCCGAGGTCGGACATCATGCTCGCCCGGTGCATTTCGACGGTGCGCGGGCTGAGGCCTAAGGTGCGGGCGATCGCCTTATTGGAGAGGCCGCCGAGCAGGCCCTGCAAAATCTGCCGCTCGCGCCGCGACAGGCGGGCGAGGCGGGCTGCTGCCGCGGCTTCGGCCTGGCGTCGGTCGCGACCGCGGCGTGACGCTTCCTCGGCCCGGCCGATAGCGGCGAGGAGGTCCTCCTCGCTGGACGGCTTTTCGAGGAAGTCTGCGGCGCCCAGCTTCATCGCCTTGACCGCGGCGGCGAGGTCGCCCTGGCCGCTCAATACGATCACGGGAAGCGTAGAGCCGCGGCGGACGAGCTCCTCCTGCACCTCATGGCCGCTCATGCCCGGCATGGAGAGATCGAGCAGCACGCAGCCGCCGCCGAGCCGGGCGGAGTCGAGGAACTCGCGGCCGCCTTCATGGACCTCGGTCTGGTAACCGTGGCCGCCGAGAAGCCAGGCGGTGGCGGCGCGCACCTGCGCGTCGTCGTCGACGATGTGGATCAGGAAGGACACGTTAAGCACTGACACCAATAGCGATTTGAAACGGAGATAGGCGTGCCGCTACGGCATTGCGAGCCCCACTACCGTAATCCACCGGTATTTTGCGACGGGCCGCAATAGCGCAGGGACGACGGGCCCTTGAGGCACCGGCAGTCTTTCTGGTCCTGCCGGCTGGCGGCGACCCTCGACCCCCCAACCGACAGGGTCGCCGCCCTTTTCCACCTTCCGCTTGTCGGCGGGAGTCGCAGCCGCCTATACCCCCCGACATGTCCGATTTGTTCGCTTCCGCAACCGCCCCTTCGGGCGACTATGACGCTCATTCGATCGAAGTGCTCGAAGGCCTGGAGCCGGTCCGCCGGCGCCCCGGCATGTATATCGGCGGCACCGACGAGCGGGCGCTCCACCACCTCGCCGCCGAAGTGCTCGACAATGCGATGGACGAGGCCGTCGCCGGCTTCGCAAGCCGGATCGAGGTGATCCTCGAAGCGGAGGCCGGGACTGCGGGGCGCCTGACCATTATCGACAACGGCCGCGGAATGCCGGTCGATCCGCACCCCCGCTTCCCGGGCAAGTCGGCGCTCGAAGTGATCCTCACCATGCTCCATTCCGGGGGCAAATTCTCGAACAAGGCCTATGCGACCTCGGGCGGCCTGCACGGCGTCGGGGTGAGCGTCGTCAACGCGCTGTCGAGCGAAACGGTGGTCGAGGTCGCCCGCAACCGCCAGCTCTACCGCCAATCCTTCTCTCGCGGCGAGCCCCAGGGCCCGCTCGAATCATTGGGCGCGACCCCTAACCGGCGCGGGACCACGGTCACCTTCGTCCCGGACGTCGAGATTTTCGGCGCGGACGCGAAGTTCAAGCCGGCCCGCCTCTACCGCCTCGCCCGGTCCAAGGCCTATCTGTTCGCCGGCGTCGAGATTCGCTGGCGGTGCGACCCCTCGCTCATCTCGGACGAAACGCCTGCCGAGGCGGTGTTCCAATTCCCGGGCGGGCTCGCAGACCACCTCAAGGAGCAGATCGCCGACCGCAATTGCGCGACCACCGACTTCTTCCGCGGCCGGCAGGATTTCCCGGGCGAGCAGGGCATGGTCGAATGGGCGGTCGCCTGGCCGCTCTGGAGCGAGGGCGGCTCATCTTACTATTGCAACACCATCCCGACCCCCGACGGCGGCACCCATGAGCAGGGCATCCGCGCCGCCCTCACCCGCGGCATCCGCGCCTTCGCCGAGCTTACCGGCCAGAAGAAGGCCAAGGACATCCAGGCAGACGACGTCGTGAACGGGGCCGAGATCATGCTCTCGCTCTTCATCCGCGACCCGCATTTCCAGAGCCAGACCAAGGACCGGCTGACCAGCCCGGACGCGGCGCGGCTGGTCGAGGCGGCGGTGCGCGACCATTTCGACCATTTCCTCGCCGACAATATGGAGCGCGGCCGGGCCCTGCTCGCCTTCGTCCTCGACCGGATGGACGAGAGGCTGAAGCGGCGGGCCGAGCGCGAGATCAAGCGCAAGACCGCGACCTCGCCGAGGAAGCTGCGCCTGCCGGGCAAGCTCACCGACTGCGCCAATGACGATCCCACGGGAATCGAAGGCGATCCTCCCGATCCGCGGCAAGATTTTGAACGTCGCCTCGGCGACGGCGGAGAAGATCCGTGCCAATCTTGAGATCGCCGACCTCATTCAGGCGATCGGCTGCGGCACCCGCGAACGCTGCACCACCGATGCCCTGCGCTACGAGCGGATCGTGATCATGACCGACGCCGATGTCGACGGCGCCCACATCGCGACCTTGCTGATGACCTTCTTCTTCCAGGAGATGCCGGCGCTGGTCCAGCAGGGCCATCTCTACCTCGCCCAGCCGCCGCTCTACCGGCTCGTCTCCGGCGGGACGATCGCCTACGCCCGCGACGACGTCCATCGCGCCGAACTCGAAGCGACTTTGTTCAAGGGCAAGAAGATCGAGGTCAGCCGCTTCAAGGGGCTGGGCGAGATGAACCCGATGCAGCTTCGCGAGACGACGATGGACCCGAAGACGAGGCAGCTCATCCGGATCGAGCTCCCTGAGGAATATCAGGAGCAGAACGAGGTGCGCGGGCTGGTCGAGCGGCTGATGGGGCGCAACCCCGAGCACCGCTTCGCCTTCATCCAGAGCCACGCCGCCGAGGTGGACGAAGAAGCGATCGACGCCTGACGAGAATAGGGGGACGTAAAGATGCTGAGGGTCTTGCTGCTGAGCTTAGCGGCGCTCTTCGCCGTCCCCGCCGCCGCCGCCGAGCCGCAGGACCTGCTTCAGACACGGGCCGAGGAAGTGCTCGTGGTGTTGAAGGGCGGCGGCGACCCCGCGACGCTGTTCGCACCCGAATTCCTCGCCCAGGTGCCGGCCGAGCAGGTGAAGGCCATCGCCGGCCAGCTTCGCGAGCAGTTCGGCGCGCCCGTCTCGGTGGTGCGGATCGATCGCGAGGGGCCGTCGAACGGCGTCATTGTGATGGACTTCGAACGTTCGACCTTGTCGCTTCGTGTCGCACTCCAGGAGCAGCCGCCGGGGCTGATCCGCGGGCTGCTGGTGGTCGGGAGCGAGGTGAAGGGCGACAGCTGGGCCGCCCTTACGGCGGAGCTCAAGGCGCTGCACGGAAGCGCCGGCTTCGCCGCCTCCCGCCTGGGCACCGCCGCGCCTGAGCCGCTCGCCGCGCTCGAACCGGCGCGGACGATGGCGATCGGCTCCGGCTTCAAGCTCTTCATCCTCGCCGAACTGGTCCGCGAAGTCCGCGCCGGCACGCGCAAGTGGAGCGACGTCGCCCCGCTCAACCGCCGCTCCCTCCCCTCCGGCATCCTCCAGTCCTGGCCCGAGGGCGCGCCCCTCACTCTCCACAGCCTCGCCAGCCTGATGATCTCGCAGAGCGACAACAGCGCCGCCGACACCCTCCTCGCCCTCCTCGGGCGGGACAAGGTGGAAGCGCTGCTCCCCGCGCTCGGGGTGCGGCAGCCGGAGCGCAACCGCCCCTTCCTCTCCACCATCGACGCCTTCGCATTGAAGATCGGCGACCCCGCCCTGCGCGACGAATGGCTGAAGGCAGACCCCGCCGGCCGCCGCCGTCTCCTCGCCCGAATCCCGCCCAAGGCGCCGCCGCTCGACCTGTCGCGCCTGACCGGCAAGCCGGTGCTGATCGATCAAGTGGAATGGTTCGCCTCCCCGGGCGACCTCGTCCGCACGATGGACTGGCTCCGCCGCAACGGCGACGAGACCGCGCTCGCCATCCTCGCCATCAACCCGGGCCTCGCCCCGGCAGCGCCCCGCTTCGCCTATCTCGGCTTCAAGGGCGGCTCGGAAAGCGGAGTCCTCAGCATGACCTTCCTCGCGCGAACCCCCGCCGGCACCTGGCAGGCGCTGAGCACGGTCTGGAACGATCCCGCGGAAGCGGTGGACGAGACGAAGCTGGCGGCGCTGATGCTGCGGGCGCTGGCGCTGATGGAAAAGCCTTAGCGCTCTGGTGGCGTCATGCCGGACTTGATCCGGCATCCATGAACACGGTTCGAGTCCAGTTCTCAGAAACCTGTGTTCATGGATCCCGGGTCAAGCCCGGGATGACGGGTTTACCGTCCGGACTCTTCGCGCTTCCTTCTCAACGCCTCGAGCTCCGCCTCAGTCGGCGCAGCCCCCGGCTTGGCGCCGGGGATCGCGGCCTTGGCGAGGGTGCCGGCACAGAAGGCTCGGCTGAACTCGTCGAGCCCCTTTTCGGCGCAGCGGGCCGACGCGATCGATTTGGGGAGCATATCGAGCGGCTCCTTCGCGCTGTCCTTGCGCTCGATCGCCGCCTGCTCCTGGCGGAAATAGAGGAGCCATACCCGGCGCTGCTTGGCGGCCAGTATCTCCTCGCGGTCGGCGGTGTCGGCGCTGGGGATCTGGACGTCGAGCCACAGCATCGGGATCTTGGCCAGCTTGGCCGAAGCCTCGTCGAACCGCCCGAGCTCGCGAAGCGCGTCGATCACCCTGCCCTCGAGCCCTATCCAGGTGATATCGCCGGTCCTGGCGGGCACGTCGCTGGAGGCGGAGACTAGCTCCTCCTGGTAACGCTTGCGCAGCGCCGGCTTGCCGTCCGCCTCCCAGGTCGCCTGAAGCAGCGCCCAGAGATAATCGTCCGGCCCCTCGCCCATTTCGCGCATCAACTTATAGGCGCGGTAATATTGGGTGTCGTTCTGGCGGAGCGCCTTGTACGCGTCGGTGCCGACGAAGGCGGCGAGCTTCTCTACCTCGTCGGGCTCATAATCCTTGTAGAGGACGAGGCCGTTGTCCGGGCATTCGGGGAGCGGCGCCGGCTGGACGCTGTCGCCATAGGGCCGGCCGTCGGGCCTCAGGCCCACAACGGCGCCGCGCGCGGGCCGGACGTAGTTGAAAGACGCCCCGCCGACCGGGCATTTCATCGATACCTTCTCCTGCGCCGCTGCCGGGGAGGCTGCGAAGGCGGGAAGGAGCAAAGCAGCGGCGAGGAGCATTTTGCGCATCGAAATCTCTCTTGGGCCTGGTGGAGCGGCTTTCACCCTCTTTTCCTGAACCTCAGCTTGCCGCGGCGGGCGCGACCAGGGGGAATTTGGGGATTGAGACCGCAAAGCTCGCCCCATCCTCTCCGACCATATGGTAGAGCCCCTCCATCGAGCCGGTGGGGGTGTTGAGCGGACAACCCGAGACATAGTCGAACGACCCGCCGGGCTCGATCACCGGCTGCTCGCCGACCACCCCTTCGCCCTGCACCTCGTGCTGGCCGCCGCGGCCGTCGCGGATCGTCCATTCGCGGCTGACCAATTGGACGGCGCCCCTGCCCTCATTCTCGATCCGGACATGATAGGCCCAGAACCAGCGGCCCCGCGCCGGCTCCGACTGTTCCGGAAGGAAGCTGACCGAGACCCGGACGGTGACCTCGCGGGTCGTTTCGCTATGGGGGAAGAAGCCTTTCACAGAGCCGAGCCTTCGCGCCTCCCGCCCGCGCCGTCAATCCGGCAAGGAGGGCTCAGGCCACCTTCTCGACGTTCAGCATCCCTGCCCGGCAAGGCCGGAGCAGTTCGCGCGCCGAAATGGCGGGGTCGAGCCAGTCCCGCCACTGCTCCCGGGTCAGCACCGCGATCTGGCGGTTGTGATAGGGCGCGACGTCCGGCCCCGGCTCGGTGGTCAGCATGGTGAACGCCTCCCCCACCTTGGCCGTCTTCCGCCAAAGCCCGGCGATGCAGAACCAGGGCTCGCCCGAGACGGTGAACAGCCATTTGTCCTTGCGCTTGTCCTTGCGCGGCTCGGTAGGCGTGGTGAATTCGTAGAAGCCGTCGGCGACGATCAGGCAGCGCCCGGAGCCGAACTCCCGGCCATCCGAGCGGAAATTGTAGACCGGCTTGCCCCCCGGCCCCGGCCAGGACCAGCGCCGCTGGACGAGCTCGGCCCCGGCCTCCCCCCAGCGGACGATCGGCGCCCGGTCGGTGATGCGGATGTCGTCGCGCGGCTCGAGGTTCGGCAGGCCTTCCGGAAAGCTCAGCGGAATCCGGAGCTGGTTGAACTCCTGCCCGATCGTGCCGAGCTCGACGCGGCTTCGATAGTCGTTGCACATAAGCGGCGGACCTAGCGCCCCCGCGCTTGACAGGAAAGCCGCCTCCCCCGATATGCGCGCCTTCCCGCTCGAAGGCCCCTTCGTCTAGCGGTCTAGGACGTCGCCCTCTCACGGCGAAAACACGGGTTCGAGTCCCGTAGGGGTCACCAGCCAATCCACCCGCCCCTACAGCCTCATCTCCGCGCCCCCTCGCGGTTTGTCCCGATGCCGTCCCCGCCCTTCCGGGAGAATAAGGAAGGTTTCGAGGAAGGGTCATGGGCAAGCTGAAGGGACGCGAATATCAGGCGCTGCTGGAGGAGATGCAGGTCGAGCTGAACGACATGGCGCGCTGGGTGCAGGACACCGGCCAGCGCCTGCTGATCATCTTCGAAGGGCGCGACACCGCAGGCAAGGGCGGTGCGATCCGATCGATCTCCGACCGCCTCAATCCGCGCATGTGCCGGGTCGTCGGCCTCGCCAAGCCGAGCGAGCGGGAAGCGGGCCAGTGGTATTTCCAGCGCTACGTCGCCCAGCTCCCTTCGGCCGGCGAGATCGTGCTGTTCGACCGGAGCTGGTACAATCGCGCCGGGGTCGAGCGGGTGATGGGCTATGCCAGCGAGGAGCAGATCGAGAGCTTTTTGAAGCTGGTCCCCGGCTTCGAAAAGGCGATCACCGCCGACGGCATCATCCTGTTCAAATATTTCCTCACCTGCGACCAGGAGCAGCAGGAGAAGCGCTTCCAGGAGCGGCTCGGCAACCCCTTAAAAAGGTGGAAGCTCTCCCCGGTCGACCTGCAGGCCCGCGAGCGGTACGACGAATATACCAGGGCGCGCGAAGCGATGCTGGAGGCGACGCACACCAAGCATGCGCCCTGGACCTTGGTCGATTTCAACGACCAGAAGCGCGGGCGGCTGACCCTGCTGCGCCACCTTCTCGACCATGTCCCGGGCAAGAGGCCGCCGCTCGTCCAGGGGCAGCTGACGCCTTTGTCGGGTAAGCTCGGCCGCGAAAAATTCGGCACGCTGAAGCCGATCCCCGACTTCAAGCCCAAGAAGGCCCCCCTTCCCAGGATCCACGGGACCAACGGCAAGCACCCCCATCCGGCTCCGGAAGCGTCCGCATAAGCGCCGCGGAGGGGCACCGCGGCATGGCTTCGGATCGCCTTCACCCGATGCGTCGATTGCCGGGGCTGGAGACTCTGCGCACCTACCGGCGGGAATGGCTTCGCTACGATTTGACGGCCGGGCTCGCACTGGCGGCGATGCTGGTGCCGGTCGGGATCGCTTATGCGACCGCCTCGGGCGTCCCCGGCATTTACGGCCTCTATGCGACGATCACCGCCCTGCTCGCTTACGCTTTGGTCGGGCCGAGCCGGATCCTGGTGCTCGGCCCCGATTCGTCGCTCGCCGCGATCATCCTCGGGGTCGTCCTGCCTTTGTCGAACGGGGACCCCGCGCGCGCGGTGGCGCTGGCGAGTGCGATGGCTTTGGTGTCCGGGGTGGTCTGCATCCTCGCCGGAATCCTGAAGCTCGGCTTCGTCACCGAATTGCTCTCCAAGCCGATCCGCTACGGCTTCATGAACGGCATGGCGCTTGCGGTGCTGGTCAGCCAGCTCCCCAAGCTCCTCGGCTTCTCGATCGACAGTAGCGGTCCGCTCAGGGACCTTTTGGCGATCGGAGCGGCCTGCTGGTCAAGAACCGGAGCCGCTTTCCGGGCATCCTGATAGCCGTGGTCGGTGCGACCGCGCTCGCCGGCGGGCTCGACCTCGCCTCCAGATATGGAGTCGCGGTGCTGGGGCCGGTCCCGCAGGGCCTGCCCTCGTTCGCCATCCCCTGGCTCCGCGCTTCGGACATCGTGCCCGTGGCGATCGGCGGCTGCGCTGTGGCGATCGTCTCTTTCGCCGACACCAGCGTGCTGTCGCGAGTCTTCGCCGCCCGCTCGGGCGAACGGGTCGATTCGAACCATGAGATGCTCGCGCTCGGCGTCGCCAACCTTACCGCAGGCCTGTTCCACGGCTTCGCGGTGGGGAGCAGCTCGTCGCGGACCGCGGTCGCCGAGGCCGCCGGATCGCGGACCCAGCTCACCGGGCTCGTCGGGGCGCTGGTGGTCGCCTTTCTGCTGCTCGCTGCGCCCTTGCTGTTCCAGCATCTGCCGGCGGCGGCGCTGGCCGGGGTGGTGATCGCCTCGGCGCTCGGGCTGTTCGAGATTTACGACCTGCGGCGGATCTACCGGATCCAGCGCTGGGAGTTCTGGCTGTCGATGCTGTGCGCGGCGGGAGTCGCCGCTCTGGGCGCGATTCCGGGGATCGGAATCGCCATCGGCGTGTCGATCCTCGAATTTCTCTGGGCCGGGTGGCGGCCGCATTGGGCGGTGCTCGGCCGGGCCGACGGGGTCGAGGGCTATCACGACGTCACCCGCTATCCCGGTGCCCATCGCATCCCCGGCCTGGTGCTGTTCCGCTGGGACGCGCCCTTGTTCTTCGCCAATGTCGAATCGTTCAGCGCTGTGATCCAGGAGGCAGTGGAGCAGGCGCCGCCGGGCGTCCGCCGGGTGGTGGTGGCTGCCGAGCCGGTCACCGGCATCGACGTCACCGCGTCCGACTGCCTGGCCGACCTCGACCGGATTCTAGAAGCGACCGGCGTCGAGCTCTGCTTTGCGGAGATGAAGGACCCGGTGAAGGACAAGCTGAAGCGCTTCGGCCTGTTCGCCGAATTGGGCGCCGAGAAATTCTTTCCCACGATCGAAGCCGCGGTCGCCCGCCACCTCGGTACTTTTCCCTCCGAACCCACGCCGGGACCGCTCAGGACCAAGCTCGGAACTCTGCTCCCGGACACTCCTGACATGTCCTGATACCCGCCGGAGGCCCCGCTGCCCGATATGTGGAAGATCAGCGTGGGAGCACCGTGAAATGGCAACGACCGCATCGTCCGGGTTCCTCGGCCTTTCCCGCCGCACATGGATCTTCATTCTCATCGGCCTGCTGCTCGCTGGTTTCATGGCCTTCCAATTGCTGTCGCGCGAGCGGATGCCGGAAGGCTTCGCAGCGGGCAACGGCCGGCTCGAAGCGAACGAGATCTACGTCTCCACCAAATTCCCCGGCCGGATCAAGGAAGTGCTGGTCAACGAAGGCGATACGGTCGTCGCCGGGCAGGTCGTCGCGCGGATGGACACGGACGAGCTCGAGGCGCAGCTTCGCCAGGCGCTCGCCCAGATGGCCGAGGCGCAGCAGGCCGAGCGCGTCGCCCGTGCCGACGTCGCCACCAAGCAATCGCAGGTCGCCACCCGCGCCTCCGAGATCAGCGCCAAGGCGGCCGACTTCCAATATGCCAGCCAGCAATATTCGCGCTCGCGCACCCTCGTCGGGACCGGGGCGGTGAGCGAGCAGGAGGCCCAACTCGATTCCTCGCACATGCTGTCGACCCGGGCCCAGGTCGTCGGCGCTCGGGCGAACCTTGCGTCGGCGCGGGCGGAAGTCGCCGGATCGCAGGCCCTGGTCGGCCGCTCGGCCTCGACCATCGCCGCCGCGGCCGCAGAGGCGGACCGAATCCGCGCCCAGATCAAGGATGCGGTGCTGGTCGCGCCGATCCGCGGCCGGATCGAGAGCCGTTTGGCCGAGCCCGGCGAAGTGCTGGGCTCCGGCGGGCGCGTCTACTCGCTGGTCGATCTCAGCGACGTCTACATGTACGTCTTCCTGCCCGAGCGAGTGACCGGCAAGCTGTCGCTCGGCTCCGAGGCCCGCATCGTCCTCGACGCGGCGCCGCAATATCCGATCCGCGCCACCGTCACCTACATCTCGCCGACCGCGCAGTTCACGCCGAAGACCGTCGAGACCCAGGAGGAGCGCCATAACCTGACCTTCCGAGTCAAGCTGCAGATCCCGCGCGAGCGGCTTCGGCAGTACGAGGCTCTGGTCAAGGCGGGCGTCCCCGGAATGGGTTACGTACGGATCGACGGCAACGCGCCCTGGCCGGCCAATCTCCAGCCGCCGGCGAAGATCCCCGCGAACCTGTGGCAGCCCGCCGGCAAGTCCGGTCAGAAGTGATGGACGTCGCCGCCGCACAAATTGCGGCAAGCTTGAACGGCGTCAGTCATCGCTACAAGGATGTGGTCGCACTCAACGACGTCAGCATCGCGATTCCGGCGAACCGGATGATCGGCCTGATCGGGCCGGACGGCGTCGGCAAGTCGACTTTGCTCGGCCTGCTGGCCGGAGTCCGAACGATCCAGCAGGGCGAAGTCCAGGTGCTGGGCGGCAATATCGGTGATGCCAAGTTCCGCACCCAGGTCGCGGAGCGGATCGCCTATCTTCCGCAGGGGCTCGGCAAGAACCTCTATCCGACGCTGTCGATCTTCGAGAATGCCGACTTCTTCGGCCGCCTGTTCGGACAGTCGAAGGAAGAGCGGGAATGGCGGATCGCCGACCTGTTCCACAGCACCGACCTGTCGCCTTTCCGAGACCGGCCCGCCGGCAAGCTCTCGGGCGGCATGAAGCAGAAGCTCGGGCTGTGCTGCTCGCTGATCCACGACCCGGACCTCCTGATCCTCGACGAGCCGACCACCGGCGTCGACCCGCTCGCGCGGCGGCAGTTCTGGGAGCTGATCGACCGGATCCGCGAGCGCCGGCCGCAAATGAGCGTGCTGGTCGCAACCGCCTATATGGACGAGGCCGAGGGCTTCGACTGGCTGATGGTGATGAACGGCGGCGAGGTGCTCGATACCGGCACGCCCCAGGAAGTGCGGCAGAAGACGGGCACGAGCACCCTTGAGGAAGCGTTTATCGCCCTCCTCCCCGCCGAGGCCAAGGTCGGTCACCGCGAGCCGGTGATCACGCCGCTGGTCTCGTCGGGAGGCCCGCCGGCGATCAAGGCGGAGGGCCTCACGCAACGCTTCGGCGCCTTTACCGCGGTCGACCACGTCAATTTCGAGATCGAGAAGGGCGAGATCTTCGGATTCCTCGGCTCAAACGGCTGCGGCAAGACCACGACGATGAAGATGCTGACCGGGCTGCTCGAGCCGACGGAAGGCACCGCTTTGTTGTTCGGCAAGGAGATGAAGGGCGGCGACATCGACGCCCGGCGCCAGGTCGGCTTCATGTCCCAGGCCTTCTCGCTCTACACCGAGCTTACCGTCCGCCAGAACATGATGCTCCACGCGCGGCTGTTCGATCTGCCGCGCGCGCAGGGCGAGGCGCGGGTCGCCGAACTGATCACCAAGTTCGGCCTGGAGCCCGTCGCCGACACGCTCGCCGAGTCCATCCCGCTCGGAATTCGCCAGCGCCTCTCGCTTGCAGTGGCCGTGTTGCACGAGCCGGAGGTGCTGATCCTCGATGAGCCGACCTCGGGCGTCGACCCGGTTGCGCGCGACGGCTTCTGGGAGCTGATGATCAACCTCTCGCGCAACGAGGGAGTGACGATCTTCCTGTCCACTCACTTCATGAACGAAGCCGCGCGCTGCGACCGCATGTCGATGATGCACCAGGGACGGGTACTGGCCTGCGATAAGCCGGCCGAGCTGGTCAAGCAGCGCAACGCGCCGAGCCTGGAAGCGGCGTTCATCGGCTATCTCGAGGACGAGGCGGCGGATGCCAAGGCGCGGGTCCAGGCCCAGACCGGCGCAGTCGACGAACCCTTTGAGGCATCGGAAGAGAAGGAATTCGCCAAGAACGGCGCCAAGCCCGGCAAGTTCAGCCTCGCCCGGGTCTGGGCCTTCGCCCGCCGCGAGGCGATCGAGCTTCGCCACGACACCGTCCGCCTGACCTTCGCTCTGTTCGGACCGCTGCTTTTGATGGTCGTGTTCGGCTACGGCATCTCGCTCGACGTCAAGGATTTGACCTTCGCCGTCCTCGACTACGACCAGACCGCGTCCAGCCGCTCCTATGCCGACGCCTATCGCGGTTCGGATTATTATGACGAACGCGACCCGATCCTCAACGACAACGAGCTCGACCGGCGGCTTCGCAACGGCGAACTCCGCTTCGCGATCGAAATCCCGGCCGGCTTCGAGCGCGACCTGCAGCAGGGGCGGCGGCCGGAGGTCAGCACCTATATCGACGCGGCGGTGCCGTTCCGGGCCGAGACCGCGCGCGGCTATGTCGAGGGCACGCACGACAAATATGAAGGCGCCGTCCGGGCCGAGAAGGGCATCCGCGCCATCGCCACGCCCGCCAATATCGAGGCGCGAGCGCTCTACAACCAGTCGTTCGAGAGCGTCTACGCGCTGGTCCCGGGCGACATCATGCTCCTGCTGATGCTGATCCCGTCGATGCTCACTGCGCTCAGCGTGGTCCGCGAGAAGGAGCTTGGCTCGATCGCCAACTTCTACGCGGCGCCCGCGACCAAAGCCGAGTTCCTGTTCGGCAAGCAGCTCCCCTATATC
>VBAE01000185.1 GCA_005882415.1 Alphaproteobacteria bacterium
GACCAGCAGCTCCTCCACGCCATCCGCTTCGCCCAGCGCCATGCCGAGCGCGCCGGCGGCGGGCGGCCCTTGAGGAGCAGCGACGGCGGGCGGCGCGAGGCGGCGGCGTCCTGGCGCTGGCAGCCGGGGACGCAAACGATCGAACTCAGCCCGGCGCTCGCCCGCCGGGCGGGACTCGGCGAGGAGGAGGGACAGCGGATTACCCTGATGGAGCTGTTCCGCAAGCTCGACCCGGACGGGCGCAAGGCGGCGCGCGGTGCGGTCGACCGGCTGCTCGCCACAGGTGAGGCCACGGCCTTCGCCCATAGCGACGGCGGCAATGAAGGGCGGCTCGCCCATCATTTGCGGGTCGAGGACGGCGGACGGTCGGTGGTCGGGCGGACCGAATCGATCCTTCCGCTCGACGGACCCGAGGCGCAGGCGCGCGACCCGCTGACCGGGGTGCGCGATGCGCGTTCGGCGCGGGCCTGGATTTCGGCGCAGCTGAAGGCAGGGGCGGGGGGGCAGCCGGCGACGGTGCTGCTCCTGCTCGCGGTCAGCCGCTTCGACGCGATCAATGCTGCGTTCGGACGCTCGACCGGGGATGCGGTGCTTCAGGCGGCGGCTCGGCGGATCGAGCGACTGGTCGACGGCGACGGGCGGCGGCGGCTGGTGGCGCGGATGGCGGGGGCCGAGTTCGCGGTCCTGCTCGCCGCGCCGACCAGCATCAGCGAGGGGCGCTTCCTGGCCGGCCAACTGATCGAGGCGATCGGGCGGCCGTTCATGTCCGGCGACCACGTCATCACCCTCGGCAGCAGGGTCGGCGTGGTCGCGTCGGAGCCCGAGGACGACGCAGCCTCTTTGCTACGACGGGCGAGCGGAGCGCTGGCCGAGGCGAAGGCGGCCGATTCGGGGCCGCTGAAGGTGCTCGACGCGGGCGCTGCGAGCGAGACGGCGCTCGGCGACCAGCTCGAGATCGACCTCCGCCGCGCGCTCGACCAGGAGGAGATCGAAATCCGCTTCCAGCCGCAAGTGTCCGTCTCGACCCGGCGGATCGCGGGCGTCGAGGCGCTCGCGCGCTGGCAACATCCCCGTTTCGGCGAACTTGGCGCGGTCACCCTGTTCAACGTCGCCGAACGCTCCGACTATCTCGCGCAGCTATCCGACCATGTGCAGCGCAAGGCGATCGCCGAGGCGGCGGCCTGGCCGGAGGCGCTCCACGGGCTGCGCCTGTCGGTCAACATCACCGCCGCCGACATCGTCCGCCCGGGCTTCGCCTCGCAATTCGTCGAGCTGGTGCGGCAGAGCGGCTTCGCGCCGGGGCGGCTCACCGTCGAGGTGACCGAGAGCGGGCTGATCGAGGACCTCTCCGCCGCGGGCAATCTGCTGGCCGGGCTGAGGGAAGGGGGGCTTCGGGTCGCGATCGACGATTTCGGGACGGGCTATTCCAGCCTTGCCTATCTGAAGGCGCTGCCGCTGGATTACCTCAAGATCGACAAGAGGCTGTGCGAGGACATTACGGGGTCGGTGCGCGACCAGGTGGTGGTTCGCAGCGTGATCGACATGGCGCGGTCCTTGGGGCTGGAGGTGATCGCCGAAGGGGTGGAGACCGAGGAGCAGCTCGCCCTCTTGGCGCGCGAGGGCTGCACCCTGTTCCAGGGCTTCCTCTGCTCGGAGCCGATCGACAGCGCCGCGCTCATCGCCCTCGTCACGGACAATGGCTGAGGAGATCAACCTCAGCGGCCTGTGGCTCGGCAGCTTCTCTTATCCGGGCGGGCGGGGGCCGACGACTCCGTTCATGGCGTCACTTGAGGATGCCGGCGGGCGGCTCAGTGGAACGATCATCGAGCCGAACACGATGGGCCCCGCGGGGGGCGAGCTGGAGGCGGTGCTGAGCGGAAGCCGGGACGGCTTGTCCGTGGATTTCACCAAAGTCTATGACGGCGCCAGCGACGCCGCCCATGCCGTCGATTATGTCGGCCGCGTGTCCGACGGCGGCAACCGGATCAGCGGCGCCTGGAGCCTGGAGACGATCGACGGCAGCTTCGAAATGTACCGCGAGGCGGTGTGGGAGGAGATTGAGGAGCGCGAGGCGGCGGTGGTGGGGATCGGAGCGCGGTAACCCGTCGCGAGGGAGGGGCGCGCGCGCCGGTGCAACACACACGTCATGGCGGACTTGATCCGCCATCCATGAACACGGTTTGTGGTAGTTCTCGCAGACCTGTGTTCATGGATTCCGGGTCGAGCCCGGAATGAGGAGGAGGGGTGGGGCGGTCGGTGCCTAACCCGTCATGACGAGGGGGGCGGGGCGGTCGGTGCGACACCCCCGTCATGCCGGACTTGATCCGGCATCCATGAACACGGTTCGTGGTAGTTCTCGCAGACCTGTGTTCATGGATTCCGGGTCGAGCCCGGAATGACGAGGAGGGGTCTCCGCGGCCGCGGCCTTACCCCAAGATCTTCGCCAGGCCTTTCGACAGCTGCAGCGCCCCGTGGAGGCGCGCGGCGGGTTCGTCCCAGTTTCGGGTGATGACCAGCTTCGAGTCGGGCCGCAGCTTTGCGGTGCCTTTCAAATGCTGGACGTAGGTGATGAGGCCGTCGAGGTCCGGGAAGCTGTTGTTGTGGAAGTGGACGAGGGCGCCCTTGGGGCCGACGTCCAGACGCGCGATCATCGCTTTTCGGCAGTTCAGCTTGATCTCGATGATCCTCAGCAAATTCTCGGTTTCCTCGGGGAGCTTGCCGAAGCGGTCGATCAGCTCGGCGGCGAAGGCGGCGAGGTCCTGGACCGATTCGAGGTCGTTGAGGCGGCGGTAGAGGCCCATTCTAAGGTCGAGGTCGGGGACATATTCCTCGGCGATGAGGATCGGAGCGTCGACGTTGATCTGGGGCGAGAAATCGTCGGACGCGCGGGCGCTGCCGCCGGCCTTCGCCTCGAGGATCGCGTCCTCGAGCATCGACTGGTAGAGCTCGAAGCCGACCTCCTTGATGTGGCCGGACTGCTCGTCGCCGAGCAGGTTGCCGGCGCCGCGAATGTCGAGGTCGTGGCTGGCGAGCTGGAAGCCGGCACCCAGCGAATCGAGATTGGCGAGGACTTTCAGGCGCTTGTCGGCGGTCTCGGTGACGTTGCGGTTCTCGGGGGTGGTGAAATAGGCGTAAGCGCGGGTCTTGGCTCGCCCGACCCGGCCGCGCAGCTGATAGAGCTGGGCGAGGCCGAAGCGGTCGGCCCGGTGAACGATCAGCGTGTTGGCCGACGGTATGTCGAGGCCGCTCTCGACGATCGTGGTCGACAGGAGGACGTCGTATTTCCGGTCGTAGAAGGCGCTCATCCTTTCCTCGACCTCGGTCGGCGACATCTGGCCGTGGGCGGCGATGAACTTCACCTCGGGCACTTCGTCGCGCAGGAACTGCTCGAGATCGGGGAGGTCGGCGACGCGGGGAGCGACGAAATAGGTCTGGCCGCCGCGATAATGTTCGCGGAGCAAAGCCTCGCGCACCACCACCGGATCCCAGGGCATGACGTAGGTGCGCACCGCGAGGCGATCGACGGGCGGGGTCTGGATGACGCTGAGCTCGCGCAGGCCCGACATCGCCATTTGAAGGGTGCGCGGGATCGGGGTGGCGGTGAGGGTGAGGACGTGGACGTCCGCCTTCATCGCCTTCAGCCGCTCCTTGTGGGTCACGCCGAAGCGCTGCTCCTCGTCGACGATGACCAGGCCGAGATTCTTGAATTCGACCTGCTTGGCGAGGATCGCGTGGGTGCCGATGACGATGTCGATATGGCCGGACGCGATGCCTTCGCGGGTTTCCTTGGCCTCCTTCGGCGTGACCAGGCGGGAGAGGCGGCCGATCTCGATCGGGAAGCCGTGGAAGCGCTCCTTGAAATTGTTGAAATGCTGGCGGGCGAGGAGGGTGGTCGGGCAAACGAGGGCCACCTGCATTCCGGCCATTGCAGCGACAAAGGCTGCGCGGAGGGCGACCTCGGTCTTGCCGAAGCCGACGTCGCCGCAGACCAGGCGGTCCATCGGCCGCCCGGCGCCGAGATCGTCGACCACGTCGGAGATCGCCCGGTCCTGGTCGTCCGTCTCTTCATAAGGGAAGCGGTCGACGAAGGCGGCGAAACCGGTGTCGGGTTCGGCGACGGGGGCGGGGCGGAGCGCGCGTTCGGCGGCGGTCTTAATGAGTTCGCCGGCGATCTCGCGGATCCGCTCCTTCATCCGCGCCTTGCGCCGCTGCCAGGCCTCGCCGCCGAGCCTGTCGAGGGCGACCCCGTCCGACTCGCTGCCGTAGCGGGTCAGGACGTCGATATTCTCGACGGGCACGTAGAGCTTGTCGCCGCCGGCATAAGTGAGGGCCACGCAGTCGTGGGGGGCCTTCTGGACGGGGACCTGGGTCAGACCTTCGTAGCGGCCGATGCCGTGGTCGGCATGAACGACGAGGTCGCCGGGGGTGAGGGTGGCGAGCTCGGACAGGAAGGCGTCGGCGCTCTTGCGGCGCTTGCGGCGGCGCACGAGGCGATCGCCGAGCATGTCCTGCTCGGTGAGGAGGGCGACTTCGGACGTGGTGAAGCCGTGGTCGAGCGGGAGCACGGCGAGCGAAACGAAGCCTTCGGACGAGGCGCCGAGCGCCTCCTGCCAGCTTTCGACTTCGCGGACCTTTTTCAGGCCATGGTCGACGACCTTCTTCTTGGCGCGGCGGAGCTTGGCGACATGGTCGACCACCGCTTCGTAGACATTGGCGTTCTGCGAGCGCTCGGGGGCGAAGTCGCGGGCGGAGTCGACTTCGAAGTCGAGCACCCGGGCGCTGTCCGGCTCGTGGAACGGGGTGGCGAGGTGGAGCGGGCGCTCCTCCGTCAGCGCAGCCCACTCATCGCCGCCGAGATAGAGGGTTTCGGGCTCGAGCGGGCGGTAGCTGCCCGGGTCGGACGACTGGGCGCGCTTCCGGTTCTCATAATAGTCGGCGATCGCCTCGAAGCGGGCGTCGGCCGCGCCGGCGTCGCCTGCGTCGCGGACGATCAAATCGTCGTCGGCGAGATGGTCGAACAGGGTGGCGAGCCGCTCCTCGAAGAGGGGAAGCCAATGGTCGATGCCGGAGAGGCGGCGGCCTTCGGAGACGGCCTGGTAGATGGGATCGCCGGTGGCGTTGGCGCCGAACCGCTCGCGGTAGCGGGAGCGGAAGCGCTTGATGCTGTCCTCGTCGAGCAGAGTCTCGGAAGCCGGGAGGAGGGTGAAGCCGCCCTGGGCGTCGCCGGTGGTGCGCTGGGTGGCGGGATCGAAGCGGCGGACGCTCTCGATCTCGTCGCCGAAGAAGTCGAGTCGGAGGCCTTCCGTCTCGCCGGAGGGGAAGAGGTCGACGATCCCGCCGCGGACCGCGAATTCGCCTGAATCCTGGACGCTCTCGGTGCGGTGATAGCCGTTGGCGTTGAGCAGGACGGCGAGCCGCTCCATGTCGATCCGCTCGCCCGGGGCGAGGCGGGCGACGAGCTGGCGGATTCGGAAGGGGGTGAGGGTGCGCTGGGTGACCGCGTTGACGGTGGTGACGAGGAGCTGCGGCTTCTCCGCCTTGCGCTGCAGGACGTGGAGGGTGGCGAGCCGCTCCGAGGTGGAGCGGAGCGAGGGCGAGCTTCGGTCGTAGGGCAGGCAGTCCCAGGCCGGGTAGGTCAGCACTTCGAGCTCGGGCGCGAAATAGGCTGCGGCGTCGGCGATGTGGCGCATCGCCGCTTCGTCGGGGGCAACGAACACGGCCCTGCCTTTGGCGGCGCGGGCGAGGTCGGCGGCGAGCCAGGGGAGGAATCCGGAGGGCGCCCCGGCGAGCGTCATCGGCTTGCCGGCTGTGAGGATGCGTTGAAGGTCGGTCACTTCAGATGCTCGATATAGTCCAATTGCCGCATCCGCCCCATCATCGCGCCGTTGAACCGCTCCGGCGCGTCGGCGGTTCCGAGCGCCCAGGCCATGATGTCGACGTCCTGCTCCTCGAGCAGGGCCTCGAACCATTCGGCCTCGCCGTCGGTCCACGAGGCGCCGTGGCGGTCGAAGAAGCCGCCGATCAGCAGGTCGGCCTCTTTGGTGCCGCGATGCCAGGCGCGGAAGCGCAGGCGTCTCAAACGGGCGTCGCGGTCCACGAGAAGCTCCATGCCGAAAGGCCGCTTCCGGGGAATCCGGGCGGCTTCGAGGGGGCTATGTAGGGGCGGCGGGGGCGGACGTCACCCCGCCGTGGCAGCGCACCGTCGTCACTCCGGGCTTGACCCGGAGTCCATGAACACAGGTCTGCGAATACTGGACCCGAACCGTGTTCATGGATGCCGGGTCGAGCCCGGCATGACGATCTCTGCGCTACATCTCCTCGCTCGGCGTCAGCTCCGGGATGACGATCAGCAGGTCGAAGCCGTCGAGGACCTTGCGCCAGTTCGGGTCGATGTCGGTGAGGCGGGCGTGCTGGAGGGGGCGGAGGTCGAACAGGGTCCAGCCGCCGGGGAGCTGGCTGTCGGCCGCGGTCTTGAACCAGCCATAAGAAGGGTCCTCGACCATCGTGAAAGGTTTGTGGGTAAAGGGCCGCTTATAGCCGGCGTAGAGGGCGTGGGTGCGCTTGGCGCCGAGGATCATGATGTGGAGCGAGCTTGTGCCCTCGCCGTCCGCAAGCTCGGCGACGTAATTGCCGAGGTCGCGATTGCCCAGCGGATTGTAGCCGCGATAAGCGTGCCAGTCGCCGAACTTGAGGAGCACCTTGCCCGTCGCCGGGAGGCCGGCCTTGAGATTGTGCTTGAGCAGGCTCGCGCGGACGACGTTCCCCTGATTGCCGCCCATCCGGTAGATTTCGCCGCTCTTGCGGAGCTGATCGAGCATCGCCCGGGCTGCGAGGGTGCCGCCCTTGGCGAGCGCGGCTTCCGCTTCGGCGAAATCGGCCGGCTTGCCGCGGATCACCAGGAGGTCGCCGGGATTGCCCGATTTCGTCGCGTCGGCGGCGTATTTCTTTTCCACGGCGCGGAGACGTTCGACGGCGGCTCGGGCGGCGGGGGTGAGGCGGGTGGCGAGGATCCGGTCGAGGACGAGGCCGGCCGAGCCGAGGAATTCCTGGTCGGTCCCGGCGAGCTTCGGCGGCCGGCTTGCGGCGAGGCAGTGGGCGGCCATGTCGTTGTCGGCCCGCGTGTCGAGGAAGGCGATCGAGCTTGGGTAGTCGGCGTTGAACTTGGCCATCTTAGCGTCCCGGTCCGGCGCGTTCAGCATCGGCTCGACCGCGCCGAGGGCGATCGGCCCAACCTCCAGCACCAGCGCCGAGGGTTTGAGAATGTCACACAAAGCGCTGGCGAAGAGCGGGATCTCGCGGGTGACATGGTCCTCGCCGATGAAGACGAAGCGCGGCTCGCGGATCGCCTCGCGGAGGAGATCGGCGCCGGTGCCGGAGAGGCCGTTCGCCCCCACTTGGAGCTGGTACCGGACTTCCTTCAGCGCGTCGGCGAACGGCTTGGGCGGCGGCGCTGCTGCGGTGAGGGCAAGGGCGGTGAGCAAATAGGCAAGCGACTTCATGGGTGACGATCCCCCCTTTTGTGTGTCACCCCGCCGCCAGCATAAGCGGCGCGGGGTCTACGTCCAGCTTTCGATTGTCGGCGGGAGGCGCTGTCGGTTACGAACCGGCCATGCGCCCCGACATCCTCAATCCGCTGTTCGCCGAGGTCGAGGTCCTGAAGGGCGTCGGCCCGGCGGTGGCGAAGCCGCTGAAGCGGCTGGGACTGGAGCGTGTAGTCGACGTGCTGTTCCACCTCCCCACCGGCTGGGTGGAGAGGAAGAGGGTCGAGATCCTCGACATGGCCGATGCGGGCCGGGTGGTGACGGTGGACGTGACCCCGGTCGATTATCGGCAGGGGGGCGGGCGCGGCCCGTTCCGGGTCTACGCGACCGACCGGGCCGGAAACTACCTGACGCTCACCTACTTCAACAATCCGGGCTGGGCGAAGAAGCAGCTTCCGATCGGCGAGCCCAAGACGGTCTCGGGGCGGATGGAGATGTACGGGCAGGAGCTGCAGATGGTCCATCCGGACTATGTGCTTCCCCCCGCCGAAGCCGTATCGCTGCCCGAGCGCGAGGCGGTCTACCCCCTCTCGGAAGGGATCACTTCGCGCCGCCTGGGCGAGTTCGCGGCGCAGGCGCTGGCGCGGGTTCCGGATTTGAAGGAATGGGTCGAGCCGAGCGTGATGGAGCGGCGGCGATGGCCTTCGTGGAGCGAGGCTCTGACCCTCGCCCATCGCGGCCAGGGAGCCGGCGAAGCGCGCGAGCGGCTCGCTTATGACGAGGTCTTCGCCAACCAGCTCGCGCTGACCCTGGTCCGGGCAAGCTCGCGCAAGCGCCGCGGGACGCCGCTCAGGGGCGACGGCAGACTGCGGGATGCCCTCAAACTGCCTTACGCGCCCACCGGCGCCCAGGCCCGCGCGATCCGCGAGATCGACGGCGACCTTCAGCAGGAGATGCCGATGCTTCGCCTGCTCCAGGGCGATGTCGGCTCCGGCAAGACTCTGGTGGCGCTGATGGCGATGCTCGCCACGGTCGAGGCCGGCGCGCAGGCGGCGATGCTGGCGCCGACCGAAATTCTCGCCCGCCAGCATTTCGACACTTTATCGCGCCAGCTCGCCGGCCTGCCGGTGACGGTCGCGATCCTCACGGGGCGAGAGAAGGGGCGGGCTCGGGAATCGACCCTGATGGGCCTCGCCGACGGATCGATCGACATCCTCGTCGGCACCCACGCCATCTTCCAGCAGTCGGTGAGCTACCGGCGTCTTGGCCTCGCCGTGGTGGACGAGCAGCACCGCTTCGGGGTCGCCCAGCGGCTGATGCTCGCCTCCAAGGCCGAGCGGCCGCCGCACCTCCTCGTCATGACCGCCACCCCGATCCCGCGCACGCTCACCCTCACCCATTATGGCGAGATGGACGTGTCGCGGCTCGACGAGATGCCGCCGGGGCGCCAGCCGATCGAGACGCGCGTGCTGAGCCTCGAGCGGGTGGCGGAAGTGGTCGACGCGCTCGCCCGCCACATGTCGAATGGGGGGCAGGCCTATTGGGTCTGCCCTTTGGTCGAGGAGAGCGAGGATTCGGACCAGGCGGCGGCCGAGGAGCGGGCGCGGCTGCTCCAGCTCCGCTTCGGCGAGCGGGTCGGCCTTGTCCACGGCCGGATGAAAGGGCCGGAGAAGGACGCAGTGATGGCCGCCTTCCAGCGCGGCGAGATCGCGGTGCTGGTCGCGACGACGGTGATCGAGGTCGGCGTCGACGTGCCCAACGCGACTTTGATGATCGTCGAGGGCGCCGACCGCTTCGGCCTCGCCCAGCTCCACCAGCTCCGCGGCCGGGTCGGGCGAGGGGAGGGGCGGTCGGTCTGCCTGCTCCTGCGCGGCGAGCGGTTGAGCGAGACGGGGAGGGCGCGGCTGGCGCTGATGCGGGAGACCAATGACGGCTTCCGGATCGCGGAGGAGGACTTGCGGCTGCGCGGGGCAGGGGAGATTCTTGGTACGAAGCAATCGGGGGAGGCACAGTTCCGCCTGGCGAGCCCGGAGCAGATCTCCGGCCTGGCGCAGCTCGCGATGGACGACGCGCGCTTGCTGGTGGATCGCGACGGGGGGCTGGAAGGTGAACGAGGGCAGGCAGCGCGGGTGCTGCTGTACCTGATGGAGCGAGACGCGGCGGTCGGGCTGCTCAGGGGCGGGTAACTCCTCCCCGGAACGGGGAGGGGGACCATGCGAAGCATGGTGGAGGGGGCCTCCACCACGCCGCTTCGCGTCGCGGTCCCCCTCCCCGTTCCGGGGAGGAGCTAGGGGGTGAGGATGCCGTGCTTTTTCTTGCCGGCGGAGATGCGGACTTCGCCGTTCACCGTGATGACCCGGTCCTCGTCCACCTTCTCGCCGTCGACCTTGGCGCCGCCCTGCTCGATCAGCCTTCGCGCTTCCTTCTTCGAGGTCGCCAGACCCAGGCCCACCAACGCGTCGACCAGTGAGATCTCCGCCAACACCTTGAGCGTCGGAAGCGCCTCGCCTGACGTTCCCTCCTCGAACGTCCGCCGGGCAGTCTCCCCGGCCTCGCGTGCCGCGTCCTGGCCATGGGCAAGCACCGTCGCTTCATCCGCCAGCACCTTCTTCGCGGCGTTGATCTCGCTCCCCTCAAGCGCTTCCAGCCTGGCGATCTCGTCCAGCGGCAAATCGGTGAACAGCCTCAGGAAACGGCCCACATCGGCGTCCTGGCTGTTCCGCCAGTACTGCCAATAATCGTAGGGACTGAGCTGATCTGCGTTGAGCCACACCGCCCCAGCCGCGGTCTTGCCCATCTTGGCGCCGTCGGCTGTGGTGAGGAGGGGGCTGGTGATT
The DNA here is from genome assembly GCA_005882415.1 of Alphaproteobacteria bacterium. Taxonomy (GTDB): domain Bacteria; phylum Pseudomonadota; class Alphaproteobacteria; order Sphingomonadales; family Sphingomonadaceae; genus Allosphingosinicella. The sequence continues at coordinate 10,319 of VBAE01000185.1, forward strand.
CCGTAGACCTGGGTTCCGTCCACCCGCCGCGTCAGCTCGATGCCGTTGATGATATTCCCCCATTGGTCGGAGCCGCCGAGCTGAAGCCTGCACTTCTCCCGCCGCGACAGTTCGAGGAAGTCGTAGGCCTGCATGATCATGTAATTGAATTCGAGGAAGGTCAGCGGCTGCTCGCGCTCGAGCCGGATTCGGACGCTGTCGAAGGTCAGCATCCGGTTGATCGTGAAATGCGGGCCGATGTCGCGGAGGAAGGGGATATATTCGAGCTTCGCGAGCCATTCGTCATTGTCGACCAACACCGCGCCGGTGGGGCCGTCGTCGAACGAGAGGAAGCGTTCGAAGATGCGGCGGATCGAGGCGATGTTCGCCTGGATCGTCTCCGGGGTGAGGAGCTTGCGGCTCTCGTCCTTGCCGGAGGGGTCGCCGATCTTGGTCGTGCCGCCGCCCATCACCACGATCGGCTTGTGCCCGGCCTGCTGGAGGTGGCGGAGCATCATGATCTGGACCAGGCTGCCGACGTGGAGCGAAGGCGCGGTCGCGTCGAAGCCTATGTAGCCCGGCACCACCTCGCGCGACGCCAAAGCGTCGAGACCGGCGGGGTCGGTCACCTGGTTGAGATAGCCGCGCTCGTCGAGGACGCGGAGGAGCTGGGATTGAAAGGCTGTCATGGCGGCGCCTGCTTAAAGGCTCGGCCGCCGCTCGTCACCCTCGCTATACGTGCTAGAGGGGAGGCAAGGGGGACTGACATGAAGGCATATGCGGCAATCCTATTGGCGCTGGCTGCAACGGGCGCGCAGGCGGAGACGGTCTACGTCCACGCCGGACGTCTGATCGACCCCGAGCATTCGCGCGTGCTCATGGATCAGGCGGTTCGGATCGAGGACGGAAAGGTGGCGAGCGTCGGCCCCTGGACCGCGCCTCCACCGGGCGCGAAGGTTATCGACTGGACCGGCTTCACGGTGCTTCCCGGCCTGATCGACCTCCACACCCATGTCGCCGACGGTTACGGCCAGACCAACGACCCCGCCGAGCCGCTGAAGCACAGCGCCGCCGCGACCATCCTGAAAGGCGCGACGTCGGCGCCTATCGCGGCCTGTCCGACGTGGCGCTTCGCGATGCGATCGCCGCGGGGGAGGTCGAGGGGCCGCGGATGAAGGTCGCGGGCGCTTACATTACCGTGCCGGGCGGCGGCGGGGCGGTGACGGGGATGGCGCCGGACGTGTCGATCCCGGCCGAGTTCCGGCTTGGCGAGGTGCGCGACCCGGTGGAGGCTCGGGACCGGACGCGCTACCTCCTCCAGCACGGCGCCGACTTCATCAAGCTGATCGCCACCGGCGCCGTCCTCGCCATCGGCAGCGAGCCGGGCGCGCTCGAGCTCTCCGAACCGGAGATGAAGGCGGCCTGCGACGAAGCCAAGGCGCACGGCACTTACTGCATCGCCCACGCCCATGGCGCGGCGGGGATCAAGGCCGCGATCCGCGCGGGCGCCCGCTCGATCGAGCACGCCTCGCTGATCGACGACGAGGGCATCGCCATGGCCAGGGCGGCGGGCGTGTGGCTCGACATGGACATTTACGACGGCGACTGGGTCGAGGAGGTCGGCACGCGCGAAGGCTGGCCGGCCGAATATCTGCGCAAGAACCGCGACACCACCGACGCCCAGCGCGAGGGCTTCCGAAAGGCTGTGAAGGCGGGGGCCAAGCTAAGCTTCGGAACCGACGCGGCGGTCTATCCCTACGGCCTCGGCGCGCGGCAGTTCGCCTACATGGTGCGCTTCGGGATGACTCCGATGCAGGCGATCCGCTCCGCCACCAGCGACGCCGCCGAAGCGATGGGGCTGGCGGGGGAGGTCGGCGCCATCGCTCCGGGCCGCTCGGCCGACATGATCGCGGTCGCCGGCGATCCGCTTGCAGACGTGTCGGTGCTCACCCGCGTCGCCGGGGTGATCAAGGCGGGAAAGCTGGTCAAGGCGCCCTGAGGGCGTTCAGCTCTTGCGGCTCAAAGTCCGCATCGCATCGTCCAGGCCTTCGAGGGTCAGCGGGTACATTCGGTCCTGCATCAGCTCGCGGACGATTTGGGCGGAGGCGGAATAGCCCCAATATTGCTCGGCGGTCGGGTTCAGCCACACCGCGGACGGGTAAGTGTTAGCCAACCGCTTCAGCCACACGGCGCCCGCTTCCTCGTTGAAATGCTCGACCGAGCCGCCGGAATGGGTGATCTCATAGGGGCTCATCGCCGCGTCGCCGACGAAGATGAGTTTATAGTCGTGGCCATATTTGTGGAGCACGTCCCAGGTCGGCGTGCGCTCGGAGAATCGGCGGCGGTTGTCCTTCCACAGGCTCTCATAGGGGCAATTGTGGAAGTAGAAGAATTCCAGATTCTTGAACTCGGCCGTCGCCGCCGAGAAGAGTTCCTCGCACAGCTTCACATGCGGGTCCATCGATCCGCCGACGTCGAGGAAGAGCAGCAGCTTCACCGCATTGTGCCGCTCGGGCCGCATCCGGATGTCGAGCCAGCCTTTGCGGGCCGTTCCGTCGATCGTGCCGTCGATGTCGAGCTCCTCGGCGGCCCCTTCGCGGGCGAAGCGGCGGAGGCGGCGGAGCGCGACCTTGATGTTGCGGGTGCCGAGCTCCTTGGCGCTGTCCAAGTTGCGGAACTCGCGCTTGTCCCAAACCTTGATCGCGCTCTTGTTGCGGCCGCCCTCCTGGCCGATGCGGATGCCTTCGGGGTTATAGCCATAGGCGCCGAACGGGGACGTGCCGCCGGTGCCGATCCACTTGTTCCCGCCCTCGTGCCGCTCCTTCTGCTCGGCGAGCCGCTGCTTGAGGGCCTCCATGATCGCTTCCCAGGAGCCGAGGGAGCGGATCTCCGCCATCTGCTCGTCGGTGAGGTAGAGCTCGGCGACCTTCCTCAGCCATTCCTCGGGGATCGGCACCGCGTCGGTGCCGTAGTTGGTCTCGAGCCCCTTGAAGACCTTGCCGAACACCTGGTCGAACCGGTCGAGAAGCCCCTCGTCCTTCACGAACACCGCGCGGGCGAGGAAGTAGAAATCCTCCGGCCGCTGGCCGATCACATCGGCGTGCAGCGCCTCGAGGAGCAGCAAATGCTCCTTCAGCGACGCCGGGATCCCGGCCGCGCGAAGCTCGTCGACGAAGGAGACGAACAAGGGTCAGTTCTCCTTGCTGCTGGAGACCGTGATGTGCGTTCCCTTGCTCGGGGGGGCATTCACCGCCTGCTCCGGCGGCGGCAGGCGGTTGAACGAGGCAATTTCGCCTACCGTCCCCCGGTTGAGCAGGGTCACAGACACCCTGGACTTCCCGCCGCTGCCCTCTGTTCCAAGAAAACCGCTGATATCGATCTCGGGGAAGACTCCGAGGGCGATGCCCGCATCGCCGCGTGCGACGACATAACCATCCTTGCTCCCGTTCGGGCGGTAGACCCCATATTGATCGGTGGAGGAGGGGTCGCGGCAATAGACCGGCGGCGGCGCTTCGGGTTTGTCTCGGATCATGGCCCCCGTTGCTGCGATGAGCGCACTGGTCATGTCCTGAGGAAGCCGCTTCGCCTTCTTGAACGCAAGTGGCTTCAAACAGTCAACGACCGGGACCGCTTCCGCCGCCGGCTTTTTCTCCGCTGGCCAGCGCAGCCCGGCGACGAAGGCAGTGAGGCGGGCATCGACCTCGGCCGGGTCGGCCGCGGTCGAGGACATGCGGACGGTGACCAGCCAACCGTCCATCGGTAGGAGGGCGACTGCGCTCGACTTATAGTCGCCATAGTGGATCGGCATCACCGCCCGAAGTCCGCTCTTGGCCGCCGCTCCGGGGCGCGAGAATGCTACGGCCGTCGCCGCCGGCTCGCCTGCAATGCCATATTCCGGGCGGCTCCTGATCGCCGTCATCGCGCGGTCGAACCAGACCGGAAGATCGTAAAGGCCCGGCTTGAACAGATAGACGTCGGCGTGGGCGCTATTGTCCGGGCTGGCATAAGCGATCGCGACATCCAGCTCCTCGTTCGTGCTGTCCGCGATTTTGGTGCGGGTGAAGCCTGCGACCTTGGGCGGAGCGATGAAACCGGTCGCCGCATGCTGCCACGACGCCGTCGCCGGGACCTCGAGCACCCGCTGCTCTGCGCCCGCAGGCGCCGCCCCGAGCAGCAGCATTCCAGCCGCGGCCACCCATCCCATCCATCCCGTCCGCACCGTCTCTCTCTCTCCCGATCCTGCCTCTGCCCGGAGACTAACCGCGAAACGGCCGCCCCGCCACCGCCGGGTGGTTAACCGCGCTTCAATCTATTGCGCCTACGCCCGCAAACTTAACTTGGATGAGGGGCGGCAGGTGGCAAGTTCGGCGACCGAGGAAGCGGACGGCAACGCGATCAACATCGTCGCGCGCAATTGCGGATCGCTGGCGATCGAGTGCAGCGACGTGTCGGGCTATGTCGCCGGGGTCTCCGACCGGATTTCCTCCAACCTTCGAACCCTCGATACTCTGGAGGAGGTGACCAGCCGGCTTCTGCAGGATCAGGCGCGGGTCGCCGAATCGACCGACGAAGCGCGGCTGCTCGCCGAGCAGGCGCGCGAGAAATTGATGAAGGGCCGCGCCGCCATCGAAGACACCATCTCGATCTTCAGCGGGCTCACCGAGTTGGTGGTCCAGCTCGGGGAGCGGATGGCGGGGTTCGCGGAGGCGATGAGCCGGGTGCAGAACGTCTCCGCCTCGATCGAGAGCATTGCAAGCAAGACCAACATGCTCGCGCTCAACGCCACCATCGAGGCGGCGCGGGCGGGGGAGGCGGGGCGCTCCTTCGCGGTCGTCGCCGCCGAAGTGAAGAAGCTCGCCCATGAGACGCGGGGCGCGACCAGCGAGATCGCCGCAACCGTCGCGTCGCTGACCCGCGAGGCCGAGGCGGTGACGTCGGAGATCGAGACCGGTGTCAGCCGAAGCCGCGCCGCCCAGAGCGGTTTCGCTGCGATCACCGAGACGGTCCGCGACGTCGCCGACATCGTTTCGCTGGTCGACCGGCAGACTGACGGAATCGCACAGTCGACCAGCCACATCCAGCAGAGCGTGGACCGGGTGAAGAGCGGCCTCACCAGCTTCGCCTCCGACGCCCGCTCAAACGGCGGCCAGCTCCACAAGGCGCACGAGCGCCTCTCCCAGCTCGAACAGCTCTCGGGCGATATGCTCGACCGGCTGGCGAGCTGTGGGGTGCGGATCGACGACACCCTCTTCGTCGAGCGCGCCCAGAAGACCAATCGCGAGATCGTTCGGATGATCGAACGGGCGATCGACAAAGGCGAGATCAGCCGCGACGCCGTCTTCGACATGGATTACGTGCCGATGCCGGGGACCGACCCGCAGCAATATTCGACCCGCTTCTGCGACTTCGCCGACCGTTATGTGCGGCCCATCCTCGACCGGTTAAAGGCCGAGGACGCGCGCCACATCGGCTGCGTGATGAGCGACATCAACGGCTACCTTCCGACCCATGTCAGTGAGCGCTCGCAGACCCCCGGGCCCGACGCGGCCTGGAACGCCAAGCATTGCCGCAACCGCCGCAACTTCATCGACGACGCCACCCGCCGCGCAATCGCCAGCAACAAGGAAGCGATGCTGGTCACCTACCGGATGAACTTCGGCGAGGGCCGCTATCTTCCGGTGAAGAACGTCTTCGTGCCGATGACCGTCAAGGGCCGCCGCTGGGGCAATTTCGAACTCGCCTATCGCGACGAAGTCGGCCTCGAAGGCAGCTAATACTCCCTCTCCCCTCGGGGGAGAGGGTTGGGGAGAGGGGGAGTCAGAAATCCCGCCCCAACGCTAGTAGAATAGCCCGGCCCACGCCCTCCTCATTCCCCATCGCATCCGCATTGGTGAAGCGGATCACGCGCCAGCCCTGCGCCTCTAGATAGCGCGTCCGCGCCACATCCTCGCGCTCGCGTCCCGCGTGGCTGTCGCCGTCTAGCTCGATTGCAAGCCGCTCCATCCGGGCGGCGAAATCTATGTAATAGGGTCCGCATTCGACTTGGCGGCTGAACTTGATCCCTTCGAGTCGGTGGGCGCGGAGGATCGACCAGAGGGCCCGCTCCGGCGGCGACATGTTGGCACGGAGCTCTCGGGCTCGGGCTAATTTTTTGGGGTCGCGTTTCGGCATTGACTGCCCCTCTCCCAACCCTCTCCCCGGAGGGGAGAGGGCTTCTGGTGCCTCATCCTCCCTGGCGGCGGCTCATGAACGCCAGCCGTTCGAAGAGCATTACGTCCTGCTCGTTCTTAAGGAGCGCGCCGTGGAGGGGCGGGATGGCTTTGGAGGGATCGCGGGACTGGAGCACGTCCAGCGGCAGGTCCTCGTGGAGGAGGAGTTTCAGCCAGTCGATCAGCTCGCTTGTCGACGGCTTCTTCTTCAGGCCGGGGACCTCGCGGACCTGGTAGAAGATGTCCATCGCCTTCTGGACCAGTATCGTCTGGATGCCGGGGAAGTGGACGTCGATGATCGCCTGCATCGTCTCCCGGTCGGGGAAGCGGATATAGTGGAAGAAGCAGCGGCGCAGGAACGCGTCCGGGAGCTCCTTCTCGTTGTTCGAGGTGATGACGACGATCGGGCGCTCGACGGCCTTCACCGTCTCGCCGGTTTCGTAGACGTGGAATTCCATCCGATCGAGCT
>VBAE01000186.1 GCA_005882415.1 Alphaproteobacteria bacterium
GCCAGCGAGGCGATCAGCGGCCAGATGCTGGGATAAGGCACCGGCTCGCGCAGGTCGGGCCGCGCGTCGACCACGGTGGTGAGGAGCTGCTCCTTCTGGTCGACCCGGAGGCCGGTCATCACCGGCAGAGCGTCCCTATGATCCCAGAGCGGCGAACGGCTGTCGACGACGGGGATGTGCGCGAAATTATAGGGTTGGGGAGGCGAGGTGGTGGCCCATTCCAATCCGCTCGCGTCCCACGGATTGGCGCCCGCGACCGTCCCCCGCCGCATCGACACGAGCGCATTGAGGACGAACAGGGCGAACCCCGCCGCCACCACGAACGCGCCCACGGTGGAGAGCAGGTTGAGCTCGTCCCAGCCCATGCCCGCGGGATAGGTGTAGACCCTCCGCGGCATGCCCATCATCCCCGCCAGATGCATCGGGAAGAAAGCGAGCTGGAAGCCGAGGAACACCATCCAGAAGGCGACCTTGCCCACGCCCTCGTGCATCAGCCGGCCGCTGAACTTGGGAAACCAGTAGGTCAGCGCCCCGAGCAAAGGGAATACCGCTCCGCCGATCAGCACGTAATGGAAATGGGCGACCACGAAATAGCTGTCGTGGAGCTGGAGATCGAGCGGAACGCTGGCCAGCATCACCCCCGAAAGGCCGCCGATCACGAAGGTGATGATGAAGGCGATGACGTAGAGCATCGGCACGTCGTATCGCGGCCGCCCCGACCAGATGGTCGCGATCCAGCAGAAGATCTGGACGCCGGAGGGTATCGCCACCGTCATGCTCGCCGCGGTGTAGAAGGCGTAGCCGAGCCTCGGCAGGCCGGTCGCGAACATGTGGTGGACCCACAGGCCGAAGGCGAGCAGCCCGATCGACACCACTGCGAGCACCAGCACCGGGTATCCGAAGATCGAGCGGCGCGAAAAGGTCTCGACGATCTGGCTGACGAAGCCGACCCCGGGCAGGAAGATGATGTAGACCTCCGGGTGACCGAAGAACCAGAAGAGGTGCTGCCAGAGCAGGGCGTCGCCATGCTCGTCCGGGTTGAAGAATTGCGTCCCCACCAGCCGGTCGGAGAGCAGCATGCCTGACGTCAGGGCGACTGCGGGCATCGAGAAGATCACCATCAGCGACACGACCAGCGACACCCAGACGAACAGGGGCATCCGCCCGAGCGTCATCCCCGGCGCGCGTTGTTTCAGGATGGTCGCGACGATCTCCACCGACACGGCGAGCGCCGCCACCTCGGTGAAGGTCACCATCTGCGCCCAGATGTCGGTGCGCTTGCCCGGCGAGAATTCGGGCCCCGACAAAGGCACATAAGCGAACCACCCCGCGTCCGGCCCCATGTTGAGCAGGAACGCCACCCAGAGCAGCACGCCGCCGGCGAGATAGGTCCAGTAGCTGAAGGCGTTGAGCCGCGGGAAGGCGATGTTGCGCGCGCCGACCATCAGCGGCACCAGGAACACCGCCATCGCCTCCATCACCGGCACGGCGAACAGGAACATCATCGTCGTGCCGTGCATGGTGAAGAGCTGGTTGTAGCGGTCGGCGCTGATCAGGCCGCTCTCCGGCTTGGCGAGCTGCAGCCGCATCGCCAGGCTGGCGATGCCGCCGAAAGCGAGGAAGATGAAGGCGGTGACGATGTAGCGGTGGGCGATTTCCTTATGGTCGACCGTCGTCAGCCAGCCGATGAAGCCGGGCGGGCGGCTCCACGTCTTCAAAAGCCGCGCCTCCAGCGCCGCGCCCTGAAGCATCTCGCCGTCGCGCGCATAGTCGCCCGGATCGTGGCGCGGCGCGGTCACTTCAAAGTCTCCAGATACGCCACCACCGCGTGCAGCTCCTGCGGTTCGAGGCCGATATACGGCATGTTGTTGCCGGGCTTCACGCCCTGCGGGTCGGCGATCCAGGCGTAGAGCTGCCCACGGCCCATCGGCAGCGTCCCCGCGGCAAGCGACTTCCTGCTCGCGACATGGGTGAGGTCCGGCGCGACCTGGCCGGTGGCGCCGGTGCCGGAGATATTGTGGCAGACGCTGCATTCGCGCTGCATCACATAGTTGTAGCCGGCCATTGCCAGCGGCGTGGTCGGGGTCTTGGCCGGCTCCGCCTGCTGCCGCCACCAGGCGCGGAAGGCGTCCCGCGACTCCACCGTCACGTCGAGCGCCATATGCGCGTGCTGCGCCCCGCAAAATTCCGCGCATTGGCCGCGGAACAGCCCGGTGCGCCGGGGCAGGAGATCGATGTCGTTGAGACGGCCCGGAATGAGGTCCTGCTTGCCGGCCAGATTCGGCACCCAGAAGCTGTGGATCACGTCCGTCGAGCGAAGCTGGATGTGCGCGGGAATGCCGACCGGAAGGTGAAGCTCGTTGGCGGTTCGGATGGTCTCGGTGTGGGTCGGACTGTGATAGCGAATGTCCCACCACCATTGGTTGGCGGTGATCTCGATGTTCAGGACCTCGCCGTTCGCCGGCACCGCCGCCGCCGCCATCGAGCGGTCGGTGAAATAGCTCGCCAGAGTGAGGACGGTAAGGCCGAGCGCGATGAATGCGGTCCACACCACCAGGGCCGTGGTGAGGCCCCGCTCATGCCCCTCGCCCGGGTCGTCCCGAACGTCCGTCCTCTTCCCCCCGCGGCGCAGGAGCGCGGCGATCAGGAAGGCGATGACGAGGATGTAGACGACGCCCGTCACCACCATGAACAAAGTGAACAGCGAGTTGAACTCCGCCCCTTGCGCTCCGTCGCCGCCGGTCATCGACTGGATGCCGTCGCACCCCGCCAGCGGGAGCAGCAGCAGAAGCAGCGCCGCCCGCCTCATTTCACCGGCCCCTTGGGCTCCGACCCGGCGGCGTCCTTCACAGGCTTGCGCTCATCCAGGGTCTGCGGCTCGGTATTGCTCATCTCGTCGGCGCGGCCGCTCAGCACATCCTGCCGCGGCTGAGCGGAGAGCGAGCGGACATAAGCGGCGAGCTGCCACGCCTGCTGCTCGGTCAGCTTATGCTCGAAGGCGGGCATGCCGTTCGGCCGCCCCTTCTGGATGGTGGCGACGATGTCCTCCATCCGCCCGCCATAGCGCCACTTCTCGTCCATCAGCGGCGGACCCATGCCGCCGCCGCCATGGGCGTGGCAGCCGACGCAGTTCATCCAGCTGTACAGCCGCTGGCCCTGGCTGATCTGGAAGCTGACATTCTCATATTGCTTCGCGCGCGGATCGCTGTGGGTCGCCGCGAGCGCTGCCTGCTGTGCCGGCCCGGTCTCCGGCAGCGGGGCGCCGCGGGCGTTGCGCTCCTCCCGGTCGCAGCCGGCAAGGACCAGGACGAGAAGGGCGAGGCTAGCGCGGGAGCGCGAAGACATAGAGCCTCCCTCCCGCCTTGGTCCGCGCCGGAAGGTCGCGCATCGCGTTGACGAAGCCGAGCGCGGAGCTCGGGTCGCGCGCATCGAGCGGCGCCGACACGATCGCGCCCGACCAGCCGCCGACCCCCGACATCACCGCGACATATTGCCGCCCGTCGGGGCCGCGATAGCTGACCGGCTGGCTGATGATCCCGCTGTCCAGCTTGGTCTGCCAGAGCAGCCGGCCATTGCTCCCGGGCCGCGCGTCGACCGCTTTGAACCAGCCGTCCATCGTCCCGTAGAACACCACGTCGCCGCCCGTCGCGAGCGCTCCGCTCCACAGCGGCAGATCCTCCTTCAGCTCCCACGCCTTCTTGCGCCGGACCGGGTCCCAGGCGGTGAACACGCCGCGGTTTCCCCCCGGCCCGGCATACATCTTCACCTCGGCGCCCAAATACGGCGTGCCGGAGATGTAGCTCGTCTCCATCACGCCCATGTCCATGCACAGGTTGATGTGGGGGACGTAGAGCAGGCCGGTGTGCGGGCTGAAGGCGGAGGGGTTCCAGTCCTTCGCCCCCGGCGCCGCAGGGCAGATATTGCGCGTGATCCGCCCGCTCTTCGGCTTCTTCTCCGGCACCGGGATCGGCATTCCGGTCTTGAGGTCCACGCCGCGGACGCTGTTGATGAAGCCGTACGGGTCGGCGGACAGCACCTGGCCCGACGCGCGGTCGATCACATACATGAAGCCGTTCCGCCCCGGCCGGACCATCACCGCCCGCATCCGGCCATTGACCGGCATGTCGAGCAGGATCTGCTCGTTGATGTCGTCATGGTCGAACTCGTCGTGCGGGGTCGACTGATAATACCAGCGCGCCTGGCCGGTGGTGACGTCGCGCGCGAACACGCCCGCGGTCCACTTATCGTCGCCGGGGCGCTGCTCCGGGTTCCACGGCCCCGGATTGCCGGTGCCGTAATAGATCAGCTTCAGCTTCGGATCGTAGCTGATCCACCCCCAGGTGGTGCCGCCGCCGATCTTCCACCCGTCCGGCTGCCAGCTCTTGACGCCCAAATCCTTGCCCCGGTCCTTGGCGTAGAACGGCTTGAACGAGGGGCCGATCAGCACGTCCTTGTCGGGCCCGGTGCTGTAGGCGCGCCAGGCGAGCTTGCCTGAGCCCGCGTCCAATGCGGTCAGCCAGCCGCGCACCCCGAACTCGCCGCCCGAATTGCCGACCAGCACCCTGTTCTCGGCGACGAGCGGCGCCATGGTGACGGTCTCGCCCTTGTTGATATTGCCGACCTGCGCCCGCCAGATCTGCCGCCCGGAATTGGCGTCGATCGCGAACACGCTCCCGTCGAGCGTGGCGAAGAAGATGCGGCCGTTCGAATAAGTGACTCCGCGGTTGACGACGTCGCAGCAGGCCACCCCCTGCGATGCCGGCTTGGGGTGCGGCCGGAACACCCATTTCGGCTTGCCGCCCTTGGCGAGGTCGAGCGCCCAGACATAATTGGGGTAGGGCGTGATGATGTACATCGTCGATCCGACCACGATCGGCGCCGCCTCCAGCCCCTTCGCGGTGCCGACCCGGAAGGTGAAGACCGGCTTCAGCCGCGCGACGTTCGAGATGTTGATCTGATTGAGGCCCGAATAGCGGGTGCTGGCGTAATTCTTCGCCGGCATCGTCCACTGCCCGTCCTCGGCCGGGGAGGCGGAGGCTGCCGGGCGGGCGCCATTCTGCTGTGCGGCGAGGCCCGCAAAGGGCGTCGCTGAAAGAAGGAGGACGGCGCCGGACAGAAGCTTCAAACGAACGCGAAGCCACCCCTTCATGCACACACTCCCCTTGTCAGCCCCAGCCGGAATGCTGCGCAGCATTTCCGTACCGGGGGCAAAACATTCCGCCCCCTTCATGGTTTCCGGGAATCTGCCTAATTTGGGTTAATGTGCCGCGGCGGAACAGGGCGCTGAGCGCCGCCCACGGGGCCTTGCCGCCCTGGTAAACAAAGTCTTAATATCCGGGAATGAACCGCGCCCAAGCCCTAGCCGCCGCGCCAGCCCCGCACCCCCTGCGCGCTGCACTCGCCCACCTGCCGCTCGGCCGCGGAAGCTCCGCGGGCAACGACCTAAAGCTGTTCCTGACGGCTTATGTGGGCGGGTTGGTCTTCTTCGGGATTCTCTTCGCCTAAGTCCTCCCTGCCGCGAAGCGGGGGGAGGGGGGCCACACGTAGTGTGGTGGAGGGGTAGCTAACGCAGCCTCAGCGGCTCCCGCGCGAACCTCGCTATTCCGAGCCTTCTACCCCTCCACCCCGTTTCACGGGGTCCCCCTCCCCATCTTCGATGGGAGGAGGGTGCCTTCTACGGTGACGCCGACGCGGACCAGCGCCGTTAACGCCAGCGCGGTGAGGACCATTGCGCCGGAGTTGACGATGTTGTTCGCCGCCACCGTCCGCGCCGTCTCGGACTTCGACACCGTCGTCGTCAGGAAGGCGTAGAGGGGCACCACGAACATGCCGCCGGAGATCGCCACCCCCAACAAATCGAACATCACCCATTCCGCAAGCGGCGTGGTGACGAAATCGTGGAGGTCGATCAACGCTCCGTCGCCGATCGGCCAGTTGCGCACGTTCCAGTAGAGGTGGAGGACGAAGACGCCCATCGCCAGCGCCGACACGGGCGCGAATTTGGCGGAGACGTTGCCCTTGAGCAGGCGGTTGATCGCCACCGATCCGAGCGCCACGCCCACGGAGAAGATGGCGAGGAAGAGGGTCGCGACCTGCTCGTTGGCGTGGAGGACGTTCTTGACCAGAGGCGGGAATTGGGCGGCGAGGATCGCGCCTTCCGCCCAGAAGAAGCTGATCGCGGCGATGGCGAGGAACAGCCGCGGGATGTGCATGGTCGCGTTGACCAGGGTCACCGAGGCCCGGACGATGTGCCAGTCCATCTTCGCCGCCGGTGCGTCCTTCTCCGGCGGGGCAGGGGGGACCATCCCGCCCGAAATCCGGCCCAGCACGGCGACGAGAAGCACCCCGGCCGCGGCCCAGCGCACATGGCCCGCGCCGAGCAGCCCGCCCGCGATCGTGCCGAGAAGGATCGCGCCGTAGGTGCCCGCTTCCACAAGTCCGGTGCCGCCGAGCACTTCGTCGTGCCTCAGATGCTGCGGGAGGACCGCATATTTGATCGGCCCGAAGAAGGTCGAATGGACCCCCATCGCGAACAAAGCCGCGAGCATCAGCGGGACGCTTCCGATCAGGAGCCCGGCCGCGCCGCCGATCATGATGAAGATCTCCGCCGTCTTGACGATTCGGATGATCTTCGCCTTGTCGCCCCCGTCGGCGAGCTGCCCCGCCAATGCCGAGAACAGGAAGAAGGGGAGGATGAACAGGCCGCTGGCGATGGCGCTGAACACCGCCTCCTGCTCCTCGCTTCGGTAGATGCCGTAGATGACCAGCATCACCATCGAGGTGCGGAAGAGGTTGTCGTTGAACGCGCCCAGGAACTGGGTGACGAAAAGCGGCAGAAACCGGCGCTTGCCGAGCAGATGGAGGGAATCTTGCACGGTTCTTAGCGATCCGGCGCCGGGTGGGCTGGGGTCATGGGGGTGGTGTCATAGAGCCTCATAGGCCCGGGTCAAATGCGATCCGCTCTCCACAGAGCGCGCGGGAGACGCTAAGCCGTGCGCGATGCTGACCCTGCCCAACATCCTCACCCTGTCCCGGATCGTCGCGATCCCCCTCTTGGTGGCTTTGCTGTGGCCGGGCAGCGACATGGGCGCGGCCTGGTTCGATTATGCGATGGCCTTCGCGCTCTACTGCCTGATGGGCATCACCGACTATTTC
>VBAE01000187.1 GCA_005882415.1 Alphaproteobacteria bacterium
CACTCCGAATAATCCGGCGCGCGGTGCTTTTTCGCCGCGCGGCGATCCTCCTTGCCGACGCATTCCTCATGCTCGCGAAGCTTCCGCCCGCGCTTCTCGTCGGCTTCGGACTGGCTGGTCGTCACCGCATCGACCCCCGCCGACGCCACCTTGACCGGCAGCGTCACCACGTCGAGGGCGGTCTTGGCGAGGCAGCCGGTGAGGGCCACGGGCAGGATCAGGGCGGCAAGGATACGCATGCAAATCTCCGTCTATGTCCGTACCATAGCAGCTTGTCGGCTGCCCATCCTGAACGGCATCGGCTGATCGATGTTAGCGATTTCCGCCCGCCGCTGCGGTAGAAATGCCGCTTCACCGCATCCCGGGGGGGATCAATGGACCTGGAAGACCGCGACTATTATCTCGCGCGAATCGCGGCGGAGGAAATCGCCGCCGAACGCGCCGCCCATCCGCTCGCAGCGGAGAGCCACCGCCGCCTCGCCCGCGAATATGCGGGGATGCTCGCCGCGAACGATCAGGACGTCCCGCTCCAGCGCCTCCGTGGCTGATTGCCCGGCGGGACGGGCAACCTAACCGGCGCTGCTTGGTTCTCAGCGCAGGCCAATATGCGGCCGGGTACAGGGCGGGCAGGTGCCGCGTTTCTTCTTCAACGTCTACGACACGATCGACGCGCTCGACGACGAAGGCTTCTGCCTTCCCGACGCCGCCGCCGCGCGCCGCGAGGCCCTGCTCAGCGCCCGTGCCCTGATCTGCGAGCAGGTCAAGCTCGGCACGATCAACCTCTCCTACCGGATCGAGGTGCTCGACGAATCGGGCAACACCGTCCTCGATCTTCCTTATTCGGCGGCGGTCGACATCGTCGACGTGTAAGCCGACCCGCGCTTCTGCACATATGTTAGTCACAGCTTTTCTATCATCTGTGAAATACGCCCCCCACGCCTTGCGCTATGCCCGTCCCCATCATCAGAAGGATTATGGGCACCGGTGGCTGAGAGAGCCGACGCGCTCCCGCCCTTCCTCGAGCGGAGCGATACCGACTTTATGGGTCTTAGCGACAGCATCGAACGCGTCATCCGCCGGCTCGAGACCCGCCGGGCGCTCAGTGAAGAGGACCGGAACGCCATCCGCGCCCTCCCCTTCACCTACCGCACGCTCGAAGCCTCGACCTATATGGTGCGCGAAGGCGAGCCGCCCCAAATCTGCACCATCCTCCTCTCCGGCTTCGCCTATCGGCACAAGATCACCGAGAAGGGCGCCCGGCAGATCCTGTCGCTTCACCTGCCCGGCGAGTTCCTCGACCTCCAGAACAGCATGCTCGAGGTCGCCGACCACAACGTCCAGACCCTGACCCGGGCCGAGATCGCCGCTGTGCCGGTGACGGCGCTCCACCGCCTGGTCACCGAACATCCGGCCGTCGCCCGGGCGATGTGGATCGATACGCTCGTCGACGCCGCGATCTTCCGCGAATGGCTGGTCAATGTCGGCCGGCGCGATTCCCACAGCCGGATCGCCCACCTGCTCTGTGAATTCGCGCTCCGCCTGGAGATGGCCGGCCTCGCCAGCCATTATCGATACGAGCTGCCGACGGCCGCCAGGGCCTCATCTCCCGCGAGCGCCGCTCCGTCGCCATCGCCAATTGGGAGGGCCTCAGCCACGCCGGCGACTTCAACAGCCGCTACCTCCATTATGAGGAAGGCGGGCCCGGCGAGGCCGCTCTCGCCAGCTAAACCGGCGGCCCACCGCCCCACGCAAATTTTGCGACGAAAATATCTTGGAAAACGAGCGGCCTAATCTAGATAAAAGCAGGCGAGTCCGCGTCCTTCTAATGAGGGGCGGTGGGGGGTGAAGCGGCGTCTCGTCCGGGGCGCGGTTTAGCCTTTGAAACAGTGGGAGCGACGGTGCCGGATTTGCATCCGACATTCGACGGGATGGTACGCAGGCTGGAACGTCGGTCGCCGCTCGGCGAGGACGATCGCCGCGCGCTCAAGCATGTCCAGCACAGCCTCCGCCGGGTCCCCGCCGGCGGGCACATCATCCGCGACGGCGATCGTCCGGAATATTGCAGCCTTCTGCTCTCCGGCTTCGCCTATCGCTACAAGATCACCGGCGAAGGCGCGCGCCAGATCATCTCGATCCACATGGCGGGCGAGTTCCTCGATCTCCAGAACGGCTTCCTCCAGCTCGCCGACCACAGCGTCCAGACGCTGACCGAGGCCGAGATCGCACTCATCCCCTCACAGGTGATCGAGGAGCTTGCGCTGACCCGCCCCGCGATCGGCCGGACCTTGTGGATCGACACTCTGATCGACGCCTCCATCTTCCGGGAATGGGTGGTCAATGTCGGCCGCCGCGACAGCCGCGCCCGCGTCGCCCATATCCTCTGCGAATTCTCGCTCCGCTTGGAAGCCGCCGGCCTCGCCAAGGGCCACACCTACGAGCTTCCGATGACTCAGGAGCAGCTCGCCGACGCGGTCGGCCTGACCTCGGTCCACGTCAACCGGGTGCTCAAGCAGTTGGGCGAACAGGGCCTGATCAGCCGCGACAAGCGCCGCCTCGTCATCGAGGACTGGGCACGGCTGCGCGACGTCGGGGATTTCAACGAGCGCTACCTGCACCACGACGCGACAGCGATGGCCGCGTAGGGTCCGTACTCGATACCGGCAACGGCCATGACGTGGCGGAGAGGTGGTCAGGGCTAGGCGCGAGGAGGGAGCGATGCTGGTGCATCGTGACCGACGAGCAACGACGCCATGGCCGCCTATCCGCCGCGCCGCTTCGCGGTCGTCCGGAGAAGGGCACCGGCTACGTCGCGGCGCTTGTGCGGGCAACCAGCCCGCCCTGCGCACCGCTCCTTGCCGGTGCCCTTCTTCGGACGATCCTGGCCATTGCCGGTGTCGAGTACGGACCCTTGATCCAGATTGTGGCGACTCGGGCGAGCCCGAGTCACAGTCTCCCCAGCGGATGTAGAGTACCACCCCGAGTCGGGAACCGGGGCATGGCTAGGGAAGACCGGATCAAGCTGCACGCCGATCGCGCAAGGGACGAGCTCGACCTCGCCCGCTGCGCCCGCAGCCACGACGCCGCCCAAGCCCACCTAGCCCTCTCCGCCCTCCACCTCGATCGCCTGCGCAGCCTCGCCGCCCCGCAACCGCTCGCCGCGGAGTAGGCACTGTGCGCAGACGACAAACACGTCGTCATCCCGGGCTCGACCCGGGATCCATGAACACAGGTCGGTGAGAACTCACGGCCAACCGTGTTCATGGATGCCGGATCAAGTCCGGCATGACGGTCTTGGGTACGGCCGCCTCCGCCCCACCCTCGTCACTCCGGGCTCGACCCGGAGTCCATGAACACAGGCCCCCGAGAACCTGGCACGAACCGTGTTCATGGATGCCGGATCAAGTCCGGCATGACGAGTTAGTGCGCTCGATGAGAAATCTAGATTAATCAGTTATTTACTGGCTGCTAATCCAGGTGAAAGCGCTGCCCGCCCGGCCATGGCATCCCAGCATGGAGAGCCGGAGAAAGGCCTGAAGCAGGAGAGGCTGCGTGGCCGACGATATCGATTTCCATTCCAAGCGGGCGATGACCGAGCTCGACCGTGCGGTGAGCGCGGACTGCCAGCGGGCGGCGCGGGCGCATTTCGCTTTGTCCGCCCTCCACCTCGAAAAGATGCGGCAGCTGGTCGAAACCGGCGCCCGCCTCAAGCAGGCCAACTGAAAGGGCGCGGTTTCCCTCCCTCCTTGCCGCGCCTCGTCGAGGGGCGTGCCCCCCCGGCACGCCCCCGCCTTTTTGCGTCGCTCCTGCCAAGTCCATGGCGCGCCAAGTTTATTTGCGCGCCCTGACATGGATCAGAGCCTGTTCATTTTTAACATGTGATAAGTTTTTCATCGCCGGCTCCGACTCGGGCCACGCCGGCGGCTGAGAGACCGTAGCGCTTTCGACCCCTGTCAAAGGAACGCGCGTGCCTTATTACCGTCTCTACTTCATGACCCCGCAAACAGGGCATATCGAGCGCTTCGCCGAATATGAGGCGCCGGACGACGAGGCGGCCCTGGCCCTCGCCGCCGAGCATGAGGGCGAGCGCCCGCTCGAACTCTGGTGCCGCCACCGCAAGGTCCGCAACTTCCCCGCAATCGCCGCCGCCCGCACCCTCGAACCCGGCGAATAAACGCCGTCGCGTCGCTGCGCGCGATCAGCCGAACCCTGGCCAAGGTGAGGCGCGCTCTCGCCCGGCAACCCCGACTCCCCCTCCGCGGTTCTGTGCCCGGGCCCAATGCTTCAAGCCACGGGCTTATGGTCGTGAAGGGAGATGAAAGTATGCGTAAGCTGATTTTGACGCTCGGCCTGCTGGCCGCCTCGCTGCCGGCGGCCGAGGTCGCCGCCCAGCGCTACGGCGGCGGCTACAACAATCGCGAGGTGCGGCAGGAACGCCGCGAGTGCCGGCGCGAACTCCGCCGAGCCGAGACCCGCCGCGAATATAATCGCGAGCTCCGCGAATGCCGCCGCGAACTGGCCCGCGCCCAGCGCTCCGGCCGCTATTACAGCTGGGACCGCCGCTGGAGCCGCTGGTAGGCATCAGAGGACGGCCGCCCGTTGGCGGCCGTCCCCAGCCCGGTTGCCTCCACCTGCCACGCCTGTGTAGGGTCGGCTCGACTTGAAGCAGCGAAAAGGGGCGGGGGATGAGCGAAGCGACGATGCAATTGCTGGAACAGGCCAGCATTTTGATCACCCATGTGGTCGCCGCCTTCGCGGCCGCCGCCCTGTTCGGCTATAAGGGCCGGAGCCGCTTCATGGGTTTCCTCCTCGCGATTCTGCTGGGGCCGATCGGCGTGGCCGTCGCAATCCTCATCGGCCCCGCCACCAGCGCGACCGTCGTCGCCGACTAAGCGGTCCGAAGCGTCGGCAGTGCGGATCCGATCACCCGCACCGCCGACCTGAGGAAGATGAGCGCGATCACGGCGCCGATCGCAATGTCCGGCCAAGGCGACCCGGTCGCCGCCACCGCGCCCGCCGCGGCGAGCACGCCGCAGTTCGAGATGACGTCGTTCCTCGAACATTCGAACACGCTCGACATGTTCACATCCTGCGTCCGGAACCGCCACAGCAGGCGCACGCAAGCGAGGTTCACGGCCAGAGCGAGCGTCCCGAAGACCGTCATCAGCAGCGAGGAGGGCGGGGCGCCGGTTTCCAGCCGTCCGCCGATCTGCACCGCCACGCCGATCCCGAAGGCGAGGATGAGCAGCCCCTTGCCGAGCGCGACGCCCGCCTTCCAGCGGTCGCTCCGGCTGATCGCGTAGAGGCTGATCCCGTAGACCAGGGCGTCGCCGAACATGTCGACGCTGTCCGCCATCAGCGCCGCGGAGCCGGCGGCGATCCCGGCGCCGAACTCGGCCACGAACATGGCTGCGTTCAAGAGGAGGACCGCGACGAGCACGCGCTTCTGGTCGGCCTGGCGCGCCAGCCGCTCGAGCTCCTTGCCCTTATGTGCGCAGCAATCGTGCATTTCGGCTCCCTTCCTGCATCTTTCCAGCTTAACGCAGGTAAGACAAGGCAGTGGGGAGAAGGACATGGCTGGAATTTGGAGAAACGGCGTAGCGCTCATCACGGCTTCGATCTTGGGGGCATGCGCTTCCACAGCGCCCCGCCACGAGCAGAAGCCGAGCGCCCGCTACACCTTCTGGCGGCCGGCCCCGGTCCAGGGCGCGGCCGAGCCGTCCGACGTGGTCAAGCAGGCCCCGCCCGAGGCGTGGCGCCGCATCGCGCCCGAGAATTTGCTGGTCATGGACCTGAAGGACGGCGCCCGGGTGGTCATCGAGCTCGCCCCCGATTTCGCGCCCGTCCACATCGCCAATATCCGCGCCTTCGCTAGAGCGGGCTGGTGGAATGCCGCCACCATTTACCGCGTCCAGGACAACTATGTCTCCCAATGGGGAAACGGCGATGCAACCGGCCCGCTCCCCGCCGGCGTGGTGAAGCAGCCGCCTGCGGAATATGACCGCGCGCTCGCCGGCCTTCCCTTCCGGCCGCTCGGCTATCCGGACAGCTATGCGCCGGTCACCGGCCATAGCGACAGCTGGCCGGTCGGCACCGACCCGGAGACCGGCCGCGCCTGGCTCACCCATTGTTATGGCTATGTTGGCGTAGGCCGGGATCTGTCGCCGGACACGGGCACGGGCGGCGAGCTCTACGCCGTCATCGGCCATGCGCCGCGGCACCTCGATCTCAACATCGCTTTGATCGGACGGGTGATCGAGGGCATGCCGGCGCTGTCCGCCCGCCCGCGCGGTACCGGCGCGCTCGGCATGTACGAGACGCCGGCCAAGGAGGCGATCCCGATCGCCCGCGTCCGCCTCGCCGTCGACATGCCGGAGGGAGAACGCCCGGCTTACGAAGTGCTTCGCTCCGACAGCGACTCCTTCAGCCGGGTCGTCACCGGCCGAGCAAACCGCGGCGGCGAATTCTTCATCCGCCCCGCGGGGGGAGTGGACGTGTGCAACGTGCCGGTGCCGGTGAGGAAGGTCGGAGGCTGACGAAACTGCCTCCCCAACGCCAGTTGGGGAGGGGGACCAGCGAAGCTGGTGGAGGGGTGATAAGGCGGTGGAGTCAGCGGTTCTCGCTAGACCCTCGGCAAGTCAGAGCCAGGTCACCCCTCCACCACCTCCGGTGGTCCCCCTCCCCCCGAGCTTGCGCTCGCGGGGAGGCAGGAGGGGCGCCGCAGCTCTTACGCCGCGTAGGCGTGCTCGACGCCGCCGTAGACGGGGCGACGGATGGTGCGGACGATCGCTCCGCCGGCGATCATCGGCGCATTCTCGAGCGGCAGAGCCGTCGCGCAGAAGGCGCACTCGGCGCTCGACCGGCCGATATACCAGTGGGTCCGCCCGCAACCGGGGCAGTAATTCGTTTCATGCTCGCGATACACGATATGGTAGCCGCGCTCGTCGGCACGGGGAACGATGCAACCGCCGCGGGCTTCCAGGACACTCGTCGCCATACATTGGCTCCTCTTCCACTCACTCAGGACTTGGCAGCCAAACGTGCGATGACTCCGAGAAGTTTCATGGCTTTAAGGTGAACGAAACCGTCACCGGCCCCGCATCCTCAGCGTGGGGGCGTCCAAAAATGGCAGATTTCCGCCACGACGAGCCGTTCAAAAGCGCGGGTGAACCGTTCCTGCAACAGTCCCGGATTTTTTTAGCGCTCCATTCCGGCACAGCGGCGGCGGATGGAACCTGGCGCTTCTTAGAGCTTGAAGCGCTCTTTGCGCCGATAGCCGCGGCTGCGCTCGACATGGTGCACGCGGCGCAGGTGAAGCTCCATGGCGCCGAGAACGAGCGCGAGGCTGGCGCCGATGATGGTAAGGATGGTCAACGCAGACAAATGATTCTCTCCCTCCCCCAACACACTTCGCCTAGACGGCGCTGGGGCGGGAGTCACTGATCCAGCGGAAGCTTATCCCCAGCTTTCACTGCGCCGATGCTTAAATCCAGCGTCAGTGTCTTTCGGGCAACTCTTCAGGCTTTCAGCCGGGCGACGATTGCGCGAAGCGTGGAGCGGGGCATGAACCGGGTGCTCTGCGCGCCGACCTTGTTCATCACGCCGGGAATGACGATCGCCTTGCCGGAATCGAGCCCCTTCAGCCCTGCCCGGACCACGCCCGCAGCCGGCACGGCCATCTTGGCAAGCGCGCTTCCGCTCAGACCCGCCGTCTCGAAGAACTCGGTCTCGGTGGGCCCCGGGCAGAGGCAGCTCACCCGTATCTTCGTCCCCTTCATCTCCTGGTGGAGCGCCTCGCTGAACGAGAGGACATAGGCCTTGCCGGCATAATAAACCGCCATGTGCGGCCCGGCCTGGAAAGCCGCGGTCGAGGCGACGTTGAGGATCGCGCCGCTGCCCCGCTCAAGCATGCCGGGCAGCACCCCACGGCAGAGCTCGGTCAGCGCCCGGACGTTCAAGTCGATCATCTCGAGCTGCCGGTCGAGCGGGATGGAAGCCACCGATCCGCCTAGCCCGAAGCCGGCATTGTTGATCAGCGTCGAGACGGTGAGCCCCGCCGCCGCCACGTCGGCGAGCAGCTTGGCCGGCCCGTCGGGCGCAGCGAGATCCGCCTCGAAGACATGGACGTCGCCGCCGATCTCCGCGGCGACGGCGTCCAGCCGGTCCCTTCGCCGGGCGGCGAGGGCGACGCTTTCACCCCTTGCCGCACATTGCCGCGCGAACTCCGCGCCGAGCCCCGCCGAAGCGCCGGTGATGAGCGTAACCCCCCTGGTCTTTTCCCCCCCTG
>VBAE01000188.1 GCA_005882415.1 Alphaproteobacteria bacterium
CCCAGTCCTTGGGCCTGAAGCTGTAGCGGCGGCCGTCGTCGCCGGTGACGATCCCGTCGCCGGTTCGCAGATCCACGCCCAATACCTGTCCGCGCATAATCCCCCGCACTCACCTTCCGCCCTATCATGCTGACCCGGCGCGGATTTGCAATCACGCCTGTTGGCTTAGTTGCCGGCGAGCGCGGCCGCGGCGACCTCGCCGTCCTGCTCCGAAGTCCCGCCGCTGACGCCCAGCGCGCCGACGATCCGGCCTTCGAGGACGATCGGCACGCCGCCCTCGATCGCGACCACACCGGGCAGGCTGAGGATTGCGGTCCGGCCTGCGGCGACCCCGTCGGAGAAAGCCTTGCTCGGCCGCTTGAACATCGCGGCGGTCCGCGCCTTCTCCTGCGCCACGACGACCGAGCCGTACTGCGTCCCGTCCATCTTCTCGAACAGCACGAGTGCGCCGCTGGGCTCGACGACCGCGAAGGCCATATTGAAATGCCGCTCGCCCGCTGCCTTGCGTGCCCGAGCGACGATCTGCCGCGCCTGCTCGAGCGCGACCGGCGGGCCGTAGGGCGTCGGCGCCTGCTGGGCAGGCGCGGCGGAGGCGACGGCGGCTGCGAGGAGGGCGGCGGGGACGGTGCGTTTCATGTGGGCGGATCCTTTCGCCGCCCCTGCTCGCATCCGCCGCCGCGCGACGCAACGGCGCTATTCGGCGGCGATCTCCAGCGGCTCCTCTTCCACCTCCTGCGGCGGCTGGAGCTCAGGTCGGCCGCGCATGTGGCGGAGCCAGTCTTCCAGCGCGTGGTCGAAGGGTCGCAGCAGGCCGCCTTTCTCGCTGGCAAGGGCGGTGAGGCTCGGCTCGCCGCTGCCGAGGGGACGGACGAGGGCGGGATCGAAGCCGGCGCCTTCCGCGACGCGGCGGGCGAATTCGTACCAGCTGAGGCGCCCCTCATTGGCGACGTGCCAGATGCCGGATTCGCCGTCGACGAGGAGGTCCAGCGTCGCATGGCAGAGGTCGGGGACGAAGGTCGGGGAGACCTCGCTGTGTTCGCAGGCGGTGAAGCTCTCGCCGCGGGCGAGGGTGGAGAGGACGTGCCAGGCGAAATTATGCTCGTCCCAGATGCCGAAGAAGGCGCTGGTGCGGAGGACAAGGGCCTGGTCCATCGCTTCGAGTACCCGGCGTTCGGCGCGGGCTTTGCTGAGGCCGTAGACGCCGGTGGGGCTGGCGGGATCGCTCTCGACATAAGGGCGGCCGAGGCGGCCGTCGAAGACGAGGTCGGAGGAGTAGGTGACGAGCTTCACGCCGGCGGCGGCGCAGGCGCGGGCGAGGTTTTCCGGGCCGATGGTGTTGGCGCTTATGCACGCTTCCTGCTCGGTCTCGGCGTCGGGGACTCGGACGAAACCGGCGGTGTTGATGATCGCCCAGGGCCGGTGCTTCTCGAGCGCCGCCGCGACCGAGCGGGGGTCTGAAATGTCGAGCTCGGCCCGGTCGGTCAGGCAATAAGGGAGGGCGCGTTCGTCGCAGGCGCGGGCGAGGGCCTGGCCGAGGGTTCCGGTGGCGCCGGTGATGAGCAATTTGCGGCCGTCGAATTCCATCGGCTTGCAGCGGCCGCTCCAGGCGTAGAGGCGCGGCGGGCGGCGCCACCAGCCGGGGGAGTCGAGCGCCGGATGGTCATAATCCTCGCCGGCGGCATAGGCCTTGGCGGCATGGGCGACCGCGGTCGGGCGCGGGGTGCCGGAGCGGACGTCGAACGCGCCGGTGTCGTAGAAGCCGTGCTTCTGGGTCAGGAGGAAGCGCCAGTCGACATTGCCGAACAGCGACCAGAGGGTGACGGCGCGAAGGTCCATGCCTTCGTCGCGCAGGGCGCCGGCGGTTTTCCAGACCTCGGCGAACCAGCGCAGCTGCTCGTCGCGGTGGCAGCCGTGGTGGACTTCGGTGACCGCCATCGGGATTTTGTAGCGCTGCCACGCCTCGCGGAGGCGGGCGGCGATGCCGGTGTCGGCTTCCAGGCGCTTCACCCGGACGGCTTCGGCGTCGACATAGGTGTTGCGCCGGTTGCCGCCGATTTCGTGGCTCGGATAGAGGCCGATCCTGTGGTCGAGGAAGCGCTCGGAAGTGAGATAATGGTTGATGCCGATCAGGTCGGGCGTCGCCTCGCCGCTCTCGAACGCCTCGAGCTCGGCCCAGCCGACGCCGGCGCCGAACAGGATGCTGTGCCAATTGTGCGCGGAGGTGACCCGGCCGCAGAGGAGGTCGAGGCTCAGCCAGCGCCGCTCATTCTCGTGCGCGGCCTGGTAGCGCAAGGGTGCGGTGGAGAAGGTCTTGCCGAGATCCTCGGTCTGGACGAGCTTGGCGCCGGGGATGACGCTGCGGATGGCGCGCATCGCCTCCAGCGTGCCGCGGCACTCGTTGGCGAGGGCGCGGAGGAAAGTGGGATAGTCGCGGCCGTGCGGGTACCAATGGCCGTAGAGGCCCGAGAAGCGCGCGGTGGTGAGCGGCTCGTTGACCGGGGTCCATTGCTCGATCCACGGATAGCGCTCGGCGGCGCGGGCGGCGAACTCGGCGAGCTTTGCGGGGAGGTCCCGGTCGAGCAGGCTGGTGTAGCGGGGGCCGGAGCCGTGGTGGAGGAGGCCGCCGATCACCTCGATTCCGCGCTCGCGGAGCATCGCCAGCCGCTCGTCGGTCCACGACCAGTCGCAGCGATCGAGGCTGTCGGGCGCGATCGATTCCCAGAGGATCGGGTAGCGGACCGTGGAGACGCCGAGGTCTGCGATCAGGTCGATGTCATCTTTGCGCAAAGTGTGGCCGGTTTCGGCACTTTGGTCGCGATATTCGTCGCCGACGCGCACGATAGTGCATTCCACTCCTCCCCAAAGCTCCAGCTTTGAGGCGACTTTGTCCGCATCTCGTTCAATCATGAAGTTCAGCCGGGTTCTTGACGGTGATGAAACGAACGGCCTCCCGCCGCGCCAGTTCCCCTGATTCGGCAAGGCGTTGATGGAGATTAGGCAGATTCACGGGGCCCGCTTGCGCCGCGGGCCGCGATATCGCACCACTTGCGCCTTCCAAATCCGGAGTTTCCCCCCGCATGCGCACCGCCCTCGCCGCCGTCACTTTGCTCCTCCTCTCGACCAGCGCTTTGGCGCAGGAGAAGCCGAAATGGGACGTGGCGGCGCCGCCGACCCCGACGCGCGAAATCCCGATCCATGTCACCGAGGGGACCTGGATGAACGTCGATGTTAGCCCGGACGGAAGGACGATCGCCTTCGACCTGCTCGGCGACATCTACACCATCCCGGTGACGGGCGGCCCCGCGACCCGGATCGCCGCGGGCATCCCATTCGAGATGCAGCCCCGCTTCTCCCCCGACGGCCGGCGGATCGCCTTCACCTCGGACCGCGGCGGGGGGGACAATATCTGGACGATGGCGGTGGACGGCTCCGACAAACGGCAGGTCACCAAGGAGACCTTCACGCTCTTGAACAACCCAAGCTGGAGCCCGGACGGACGTTATATCGCGGCGAGGAAGCATTTTACGACGAGCCGATCGCTCGGTACCGGCGAGGTCTGGCTCTACCATGTCGCGGGCGGCAACGGCGTCGCTCTGGTCGAAAAACCGAGCCCGCAGCACCAGAAAGAGCTCGGCGAGCCCACCTTCTCGCCCAAAGGCGACGCCATCTACTTCAGCCGCGACGTCACGCCGGGGCCGATCTTCGAATACGCGCAAAATGCCAACCAGGAAGTCTTCGCCATCGAGCGCTACGACGTCGCGACCGGGGAGCGGACCAAGGTCGCGGGCGGGCCGGGCGGAGCGGTGCGGCCGACGCCATCGCCGGACGGACGCTGGCTCGCCTACGTCCACCGCGAGCGGGAGAAGTCGAAGCTCTACGTCAAGGACCTGCGCTCAGGCGAGGAGCGCAAGATCTACGACGATCTCGACCAGGACCTGCAGGAGACCTGGGCCGTGCAGGGCGTCTATCCCAATATGGACTGGATGCCGGACAGCCGGTCGATCGTCTTCTGGGCCGGCGGCAAGATCAGGCGGGTGAACCTGGACGGCAGCGGCGCCAGCGTGATCCCATTCGAGGTCAACGACACCCGCGCCATCGTCGACCCGCCCTTCCGCACCGTCGACGTCGCGCCCGACCGGGTGGAGACGCGGATGCCGCGCTGGGCGAGCGTGTCGCCGGACGGGCGCCGGGTAGTGTTCGAAAGCCTCGGGCATTTGTGGGTCAAGGACATGGCCGGCGGCGCGGCGCACCGGCTCACCGCCGATGATGGCGATTTCCAGCTCTTCCCGTCCTGGTCGCGCGACGGCAAGCGCGTCGTCTTCGTCAGCTGGAACGACAAGCGCCTCGGCGAAATCCGCACGGTGGGCGCCGACGGCAAGGGCGTGAAGACCGTCACCGACCATCCCGGCCATTATGCCCGCCCGCGCTTCTCGCCCGACGGGACGATCATCGTCTTCGAGAGCGGCCAGTCGGGCGGGCTCACCTCGGAGAAATGGGGCGAGGACCCGGGCATCTTCCGGGTGTCCGCAGCCGGAGGCGCCGCCACCCGAATCGCCCGCGACGGCGCCAACCCGCAATTCGGCGCCGCCAACGACCGAATCTTCATGGAGCTGCGCGAGGACCAGAAACTGAAACTGGTCAGCGTCGACCTCTCCGGCCAGACCCGCCGAACCCACGCCCAGGGCGACATGGCGACCGAGTTCGAAGTCTCCCCGGCCGGCGACCAGATCGCCTTCCGCGAAGGCTATAACGTCTATGCCGAGCCCTTCTTCGGCGGCGCCAAACCGCTCGAGATCGGCTCCAAGGCGAACCAGCTCCCCGTCACAAGGGCGAGCGCCGAGGGCGGCCAGTTCATCCATTGGGCGAATGGCGGCCGCACCCTGGCGTGGAGCGTCGGCCCGACCCTCTACACCGCCGACGCTTCCACCCTTGCCGGCGGCGGCTTCACGCCCCCCAAAGCAGGCACCTCGCTGGCGATCAGCACGCCCGCCGACCGCCCGAGCGGCCTCGTCGCGCTGACCGGCGCCCGCGTCGTCACCATGGCGGGCGCCGACGGCGGCGTGATCGAGGATGCCGTAGTGCTGATCGACGGCAACCGAATCCGAGCGGTCGGCCACCGCGGCGAGGTGACCATTCCCGCCGGCGCGAAGACGGTCGACGTCAGCGGCAAGACGATCATCCCCGGCCTGATCGACGCCCACGCCCACGGGCCGCAGGCGGAGGACGACCTCATCCCGCAGCAGAATTGGTCGGCGATGGCGCACCTCGCCTTCGGGGTCACCACCATCCACGACCCGTCGAGCACGTCGAGCGAGATCTTCCCGGCCGCCGAGATGCAGCGCGCCGGCATGATCCTCGCGCCGCGCATCTTCTCCAGCGGCGAGATCGTCTACGGCGCCCGCGCGCCCGGCCGCTACGCAGCCATCGAGAGCCTCGACGACGCGCTCGCCCACGTCCGCCGCTTGAAGGCGGAAGGCGCGCATTCGATCAAGAATTACAACCAGCCCCGCCGCGACCAGCGCCAGCAGATCATCGCCGCTGCGCTGAAGGAGAATATCGAGGTGGTGGCCGAGGGTGG
>VBAE01000189.1 GCA_005882415.1 Alphaproteobacteria bacterium
GATCCGCCGCGCGCCCGGGTGCCGCTGCCCGCCTTGCGGATATAGTCGCCGACCGCGCCGATCAGGCCCGGGAAGTCGATCCCGCCATGGGTGAAGAAGGTGCGGTCCTCGGCCGAGGTGAAGGCGTCGACCAATTGCTGCGGGAATTCGTCGTAGCGAAGCTCGACCCGCCGCTCGCGCGCGAAGCTGTGGATCGGCTCTCCGTCGACCGAGCGGACGTTGGTCGGAAGCGGCGGCTGGTAGCTCAAGAGCGACTCCGCCGACGGCAGGCCGGGGACGAAGATGATCCACATCAGGAAGTAGAAAAGCACCGGAAGCGCGAGGATGATCGCGACGATCCGCGCCCAGCGCTTCGCCCACAGCCGGCGCACGCCCCCGAAGAAGCCGCCGAAGACTCGGTTGCCGGCGTCGCGATAGACGGTGAATCGGGTGCTGGTGGGGGCGTCGGCAGTCATTGGAGTGACGCCTCTAGCCCATAGCGTGGGGCGGGTGAAGCGCCCGCGCTCACCGCCGCCGCTCCAGCAGGCGGCGGGCGAAATGGGCCTCGATCGCCCGGCGCATGCCCAATGCGATCTGCTTCTGGCCTTCGGGCGAGTGGATGTAGGTGCTGTCCACCGAATTGGTGAGATAGCCGGTTTCGAACAGGAGCGACGGCACGTCTGGTGCCTTGAGCACGATCAGCGAGGCGAAGCGGTGATAGTCGGGACGGAAGGGGAAGAAGGCCGAGCCTTCCCCGATCAGGATTCGGTTCACCCCGGCATCGTCGGCGAGCGGCGCGCCGGCAAGCCGGTCGGCGCTGTTCTGCTGCTGGGCGAGCAGGGCCGCTTCCTTGTCCGACGCGACTTCGGACAAAGTGTAGATCGTCGCGCCGCGGGCGCCGTCGTTGGCCGGGGCGGCGTCGGCATGGACCGAGATGAACAGGTCGGCTCCGAGCCGCCGCGCGATCTGGTAGCGGTCCTGGAGGACGAGGAAGCGGTCGTCCTCGCGGGTCATCGCCACCCTGACCCGGCCCGAAGCGACCAACTCGTCCCGGATCGCCCGGGCGACCGCCAGCGTCACGTCCTTCTCCCGGCTGCCGTCGATCGGCGAGGTCGCTTCGGGATCGCGGCCGCCATGGCCGGCGTCGAGGATGACCAGCGGCCGGTCCGGATTGCGCGCGCCGTAGATTTTGGGATCGTCGGGGCGCGGGCCGCCGCCCGGCCGGTCGAGGCTGATCGTCACCGTTCCCGGGTCGTCGGGCGCGGCCCGCGAAGAGTCGCCGCCGGTCAGGGCAAGGACGATCGCGATGATGGCGAGGAGCAGCTCCATTCGCCCTTATGTGGCGCGGGCCGCGATGCCGGGTCCAGCGAAATTCGGTCGTTGCGCCGCCGTTAGCGGTTGCCGCTCGTTCGCCCGGATGCTAGCAACAGGGCTCGGCAAACAGTTGAAGGCCCAAGTCGGCCTCCTCATCTCATAGCCGTCGATTTCGCGCCGGCACCGTCCGTGCCCGGCCATCTAGGTTGATGCTGCATGAGCTATTCGTCCCCAATCGCGCCGAGTCCCTTCACCGGGACAGGCGTTTCGGCGGGGATTTCGCGGCCGGCACATTTCGCCGGCAAGCTCGCGGCAGACACGAACTTTTTCATTGCAACCCGGACTTTCGAGACGCGCGCCGTTCCGGCCGCGCCTTTGTCCATATTCGAGCATGCGGGCCGCAACCTCTTCGAGGGCGCCCGGCCGGAGGATTTCTCCGGCAGGGCCTTCACGGAAGAAGCGGCCGGCGTGTGGAGTGATTTAAATGACCATGCGCATGTTGATCGACGGGCGCCACCGGGAAGAGACCCGGGTGGCCGTCGTCAAGGGAACACGGATTGAAGAATTCGACTTCGAGTCTGCCGAGCATCGGCAGCTCAAGGGGAACATCTACCTCGCCAAGGTAACCAGGGTGGAGCCGTCGCTTCAGGCGGCCTTCGTCGATTACGGCGGCAACCGCCACGGCTTCCTGGCCTTCTCCGAAATCCACCCCGATTATTACCAGATCCCCCGCGAGGACCGCGAAGCGCTGCTGCGCGAGGAAGCGGAGCACGCCGCCGAGGAAGAGCGCCTCCGCGCCGTCGCCGACAGCCGTTACGACGACGATCATCATGACGACCGTCATGACGACGACGACGATGACGAGCACGGCCATGGCCGCGACTTCATCGACGGCGGCGAAGAGGCCGGCTTCGAGGAGCAGGACGAAGAGGGCGAAGGCGAGGAAGGCGACGAATCCGCCCCCGCGCGCGCCGAGGGGGCCGGCGGCCCCGAGGAGAGCGCCGCCGACGAGCTTCGCCGCAAGCGCCAGAATCTCCGCCGCCGCTACAAGATCCAGGACGTCATCCGGCGCCGCCAGGTGTTGCTCGTCCAGGTCGTCAAGGAAGAGCGCGGCAATAAGGGCGCTGCACTCACCACCTATCTGAGCCTCGCCGGCCGCTATTGCGTGCTGATGCCGAACACGTCGCACGGCGGGGGGATCAGCCGGAAAATCTCCAACGGTGCCGACCGCAAGCGCCTGAAGCAGATCATGGCCGATCTCGACCTTCCCTCGACCATGGGCTGCATCGTCCGCACCGCCGGCCTCAGCCGCACCAAGGTCGAGATCAAGCGCGACTTCGACTATCTTGCACGCCTCTGGGACGAGATCCGCGAGAAGACTTTGTCGAGCGCCGCGCCGGCGCTCATCTACCAGGACAGCGACCTCATCAAGCGCGCGATCCGCGACATCTACAATCGCGACATCGACGAAGTGGTTGTGGAAGGGGAGGAGGGCTACAAGGCCGCCCGTTCGTTCATGAAATTGCTGATGCCCAGCCACGTCCGGCGGGTGAAGCCCTATTCGGACACGGTGCCGCTGTTCCAGCGCAACGGGGTCGAGGCGCAGCTCGCAGCGATGTACCAGCCGGTCGTCCAGCTCAAATCCGGCGGCTATCTGGTCATCAACCCGACCGAGGCCCTGGTCTCGATCGACATCAACTCGGGCCGCTCGACCCGCGAGCATAATATCGAGCAGACCGCCTATGCGACCAACATCGAGGCGGCGCACGAGATCGCGCGCCAGCTTCGCCTGCGCGACATGGCCGGCCTGGTCGTCATCGACTTCATCGACATGGAATCGAACGGCCATATCCGTAAGGTCGAGAAGGCGATGAAGGACGCCTTGAAGAACGACCGAGCCCGCATCCAGGTCGGCCGCATCTCGTCCTTCGGGCTGATGGAGATGAGCCGCCAGCGGCTCCGCACCGGCGTTCTCGAAGCGTCGACCAAGCCCTGCCCGCATTGCGAGGGCACCGGCCTGATGCGCACCGCATCGTCCGCCGGCCTCTCCGCGCTGCGCATGATCGAGGAAGAGGCCGCCCGCGGCCGCGGCTCGGTCATCCGCCTCCGCGCAGGCCGCGAGGCGGCGATCTATGTGCTCAACAAGAAGCGCGCCGAGATCGCCGAGGTCGAGGACCGCTACGGGGTCGTCGTCGAGGTCGTCGTCGACGAGAGCCTCGAAGGCGCCCGGATGAGCGTCGAATGCTTCGGCCCGCCGCCGGTCAGCCGGCCGCGGATCGAGCCGCAGCGCGAGCCCGAGCCGGAGGTCGACGAAGAGGAAGAAGCCGAGGAGCTCGACGAAGAAGAGGAAGAGGAGCCCGAGGCGGAGGACGAAGCCGAGGAGCAGCCGCGCAGCCGTAGCGGCGGCGGCCGAGGCGAAGAGCGTCCCCGCGAGGAGCGCGGCGAAGGCGATCGCGGCCGCAAGCGCCGCCGCCGCAGGGGCCGCCGCGGCGGTCGCCGCAGGCCCGGCGAGGAAGGCTATGAGGGCGAACACCACGAGGGTGAGCACCCTGAGGGTGACCGTGAGGAGGGCGATGCGCCTTCCGCAGGCGACGAAGCTGAGGCTCCGGCTCCGGTAGAGGTTGCGGAGGCTCCGGCCGCCGAAGCCGCTCCGGTCGAGGCCGAAGCGCCGGCCGAGGAGGAGAAGCCGAAAGGCCGCCGCCGTCCCCGCGCCCGCCGCAAGGCCGATGCCGAGCCGGTGAGCGAGGAAGCACCCGCTCCGGAAGCCCCGGCCCCGGTCGCCGAGGCTCCCGCCGAAGCCCCTCCCGCCCCCGAAGCCGAAGCGCCCGCTCCGGCCGCGGAGGAAGCGCCGGCCAAGCCCAAGCGCACCCGCCGCAAGAAGGCCGATCCGGCTCCGGAACCGGAAGTGGTAGCCGAAGCGCCTGCCGCTCCGGCGCCTGCAAACGACCGCGAAGCCGCGTCCGAAGCCCCGGCCGCAGCCAATGCGGACGAGCCCGCCGACGACGACGGTCCGCCCCGCCGCGGCTGGTGGCAGCGTACCTTCGGCGCCTGAGGACCCAAGGGGATGAGCGCCTCGCCCAAGCGGCGCTCATCCCCGGTTCAGGGCGCCCGCTTCATGGCCCTGCGAATGGCTGAAGCTCCCCGCCCGCGCATGACCCGCGGCGCCTATTTCGCCCGCCTGCTGATGCTGCTGGTGCTGAGCTTCGCTCTCACCGCGCGCCCGGCCATGGCCCAGTCGGTCCTCCGCGACGCCGAGACCGAGGCTCTGTTCAAGGACATCGCTCGGCCGCTGATCGAGGCCGCCAATCTCCGCCCGGAGAACGTCCAGATCGTCCTCCTCCAGGACAAGTCGATCAACGCCTTCGTCGCGGGCGGCCAGATCGTCTACATCCACTCCGGCCTGATCGCCGCGGCCGACAACGCCAACGAAGTGCAGGGCGTCATCGCCCACGAGCTCGGCCACATCACCGGCGGCCACGTCATCCGCATTCAGCAGGGCGCCAAGGTCGCGACCGGAATCATGCTCCTCTCGCTCCTGCTCGGCGCGGCGGCGATGGCTGCCGGCGCGGGCGAGGCGGGAAGCGGGATCATGGCGGCCGGGCAGCAGGCGGCGATGAGCAAGTTCCTCGCCTACACCCGCACCCAGGAATCGTCCGCCGACCAGGCCGGGGCGAGCTTCCTCACCAAGTCGGGGGTCAGCGGCAAGGGTTCGCTCGCTTTCTTCAAGAAGCTCCAGAACATGGAGTACCGCTATTCCATCCCGCAGGAAGACAGCTACGCGCGCACCCACCCGTTGAACGCCGAGCGAATCCAGGCGCTGGAGACGACCTACAAGGCCGCGCCGTCCTGGGACGCGAAGACCGATCCCTTGCTCGAGGAGCGGTTCCAGCGGGTGAAGGCGAAGCTGGTCGGCTTCGTCCAGGATCCGGTGCGCACGCTCCAGCAATATCCCGAGACCGACAAGTCGCTCCCCGCCCGCTACGCCCGGGCCTACGCCTGGCACAAATCGGCCTATCCGGACAAAGCGATGGCCGAGATCGAAGGGCTCCTCGCGGCTCGGCCTGACGATCCCTTCTTCCTTGAGCTGAAGGGCCAGGTGCTGCTCGAATCGGGCAAGCCCGCCGAGGCGCTGGAGTCGCTTCGCCGCGCGGTGGCGCGGGCGCCGGACCAGCCGCTCATCTCCGCCCTCCTCGGCCACGCGCTCATCGCGACGGAAAAGCCGGAGAATTTCGACGAGGCGCGCCGCGTGCTCAAGGCCGCGATCGGCCGCGACAACACCAACCCCTTCGCCTGGTACCAGCTTGGCATCGTCTACGACCGCGAGGGCGACCATGCCCGCGCAGCCCTTGCCACCGCCGAACGCTACAATCTCGAAGGCGAGGCGAAGCTTGCCCTCGTCAATGCCGAGCAGGCGCTGGGCGGGATCCCGACCGGAACGCCGGACTGGCTTCGCGCGCAGGACATCGCCATGGTGTCGCGCACCGCCGTAGAGCAGGAAAAGCATGGCAAGCATGACGACGGACGGTAGGAGGACGCGAATGGGGCTGATCGGGGCGGGCCTGCTGGGGATCGTCGCAGGTGCGGCCACGGTCGCCTTGGTCACCCAGCCGGGGGGCGGCGGGGACAAGGGGCGGATCGAGAAGGTCGTTCACGCCTATCTGGTCGAGAATCCCGAAGTGCTCGAGGAAGTGTCGCAGGCGCTCCATTCCAAGCGGATGACCCAGGCGGTGCGCACCGGCCGCTCGGCGATGGAAACGCCCTTCGCGGGCGCCTGGGCGGGCGCCAAGGACGGCGACGTCGTTTTGGTCGAGTTCTTCGATTATGCCTGCGGCTATTGCCGCGCGTCCAACCCGGTGATCGAGCGGCTCTTGAGCGAGGATAAGGGCCTCAAGATCGTCTGGCGCGAATGGCCGGTGCTCGGGCCGGACAGCGAAGCCGCCG
>VBAE01000210.1 GCA_005882415.1 Alphaproteobacteria bacterium
GGCGCCGAGGAGAACCGTATTTTCTACGTCGCAGCCGAAGATGGCGCTGGTGCGACGACATTCCTGCGCGACTTTGCCTGGCGAGCGGCGGCAGAGGGGTACCCGACACTAGTTGCAGGCAGGGGACCGGTAACGGTTACTGGTTTGGAGATGTCCGGCTTCCTAACCCGATTAGTCACCGGCGGCCGTGACGACATCGATGGTGGCCGACTTTACGAGACCCCGTGCGTGATGGTTTTCGATCAAAATCATTGGGCGGGGCGGGAGCCTGAATTACTGAGCTTCGTACGGGAGATCACTAGAAGTGGCAGGCGAGTGTGCGTCCTGACCGCTACGGGACCTTACGTGGGACTCCAGATCTTGGCAGAACGAAGCTTCATCGAATTGACGACGCTTTCGCACCAGGTAATGCCCGGACAAGCGCTGTCGCTCGGGCAGCACCTCAACCGCTTCCTTGCACCTCACGGCACCGATCGAAGCGAGCAGGAGTGGCAAAGCTTCTTTGCCGCGTCATCCGTTGCGACCGGCCAAGGCGTGGCCGCATTCTGGATTGTGCTCTCATTCTGGCTGCAGCGGCAGGTGGACTTGGGTGAGACGGTACAAGCACGTGTTTATCGTCAGTTTACGACGCACGTGCACGATGACGCCATGCGGCTCGCGCTACTGCGCATAGCTGCCTTTAGCACCGTGGGCGAGCCACTGCCCGATGAGCTGCTGCCCGACAGTACCACCTGGCCAGTGTCGGACTGCATCGAGGACAAAAGAAAGGAGTTGGGAGTACTCGGCCTCGTGCGAGTGCGCGGCGAGGTGGAGCGCTATTGGGCGATGGCCCACAACCTGCTTGGCCGTTACCTGATCAACGGCCTCTTCTACGATCACGCCACACGAGAGGGGCTTGGCTTCGGGGACGCAGCAAACCCTGAGCATCTTCGCTTCCTTCTACTGAAAGAGCTTGCGGCGCTCCCTACCCTTCAGAGTGCGCGCCTTCGCGAAGTTGCGGATACATTTGCCGTGTCAATTTTCAAGGTAGACCCTGACCACGGGCACGCAACGCTGACACCCTTCTGGCGGGAGGTGCTGGATGCCCTCGACGGAATGCCGCGGGCGTTGCGCACCACTAGTCGCACCTTCTTACACCATTGCTCAATATCGCGACGGCGCATTGCCTCGGATCCTGATACTTTCGTGATGTCCGATGGGGAGCGGGTGGAACTCCTGCGACGGGCCACCGACGATTTGCGCGCGGCCCTTAGGCTGGACGGGGTACCCGGCGCCGAAACGGATATCAACCTGTACAACTCGCTCGCTCACGCCCTCCACGACCTTGCCGAGGCGGAAGCAGCGGCCGGATTTGACCAGTCCGTCGTTGCGGCCTCGAGAGCCGAGGCGCAGGAGGCGACACGCCGAGCGTACGCCCTCAATCCAGATAATTCGTTCGTCGTTGAGACTCACGCCCGCGCGCTGCTGGCGGAGGGCGCCGCAAACGACGCTGTGGCGGTGCAGAGAGCTCTCGAGGTGCTGAACCTTGCTTATGGACTGATGGAGCGTCCAGCTTCTGAACCGCGACGCAATGCGCTCAGCAGATTGGCAGAGCGCGCGTTCGACCTCCTGATGTCCGGAGGCGGAGCTCGAGACGGGGATCCCGACACTGAAGCTGGGGCGATTGCTTTTGCGTTAGCCGCACTAAGCGGTGGCATGTCCCGATCTAATGGTCGACCTCTCAGCGAATTGAGCAGTGACAACCGCTCCGCGGCGGCGGCGTTACTCGCAGCGCCAGTGCTTGCCGGGAACGTCCAGGCGGTGAAGCTGCGTTACATGCTAACGGTTATCGATGCGCCGTTCAACTTCGATACTCAGATAGGCCTTCTGGAGGCCCTGCACGGGAGTGGACCGGCCTTCACCCCGCAAATGGAGCTGGAACTGGGCGTGCTCATGTTCCAGGTTGACCGGTCTCATGAGGGGGACCGCCTGTTTAAGCGATTAAGGTCACTTTGGCGGCGTGGTGAGCACTATGTGGAGGTGCCGACGCGACTACACTGGCTCCTTACGGCGGCGCGGTCAGAGCGGAGGCAGGTGCGGGCGAGGGTCGTCTCAAGTTCAGAGGGACGCGCTTTCGCACGGGTCGCCGAGTTCAGAGACGTCGAGGTCCCATTTCGCCCAGCAGAGTTCGGGCAGGCAAGACCAGTACCCGGCGCAGCACTTACCGCCTTCGTGTCTTTTGGCCATAATGGTCCCCTGCTTCGGCCTCTCACGGCAGCCTGGCGGTGACCGGACTACTCGAAACGTTCGCGCGGCAGGTCGGCTGGAGCATCGCGCACAACAACGTCGTCGTTGAGGGCACTTCCGATGTAGCGTTCCTCTCCCACGCATCGGATCTGCACGCGATAGCGAGAGGACGCCCGGTGCTGGATGGCGATTTCGCCGTGCTCGCCGCCGGCCGCGGTGACGATGGTGGGGTGGATGGGGTCAATCGACGACTGAGCCTGGTGCGGCAGCTTACTGACGTCGATCGTCACGAAGATGGCCGGCTACGACACCGGTTCGTGGGGCTGCTCGACAATGATGCGGCTGGCCGGGGAGCTCTTGCCGTTGCTTGCAGGTTCGACCGGCGAGTTGAGCCCTACCAAGACCTGTTCCTCCTTCAACCAGTCATGCCAGATTTCATACCCGGTGTGGATCGCGCTATGGCGGTTGCTCAGGCAAACTTGGCATTCCGGCAGTTCGACTGGGAGATTGAAGATCTCTGTTCTGAACGCCTCCTTGTCCAACTCGAGCGCGATTATCCTTGTGGAGTGTTATCCAAGCATGAGAGAGCAGGCCTCGTACATCGTGAGTTGAGTAGAGCGGCCAAAGTCGAACTGAGACGACTATTCGTGGAATCCGCGACGATCGTGGATGCTCGTGGATTTCTTGATTTGTTACGAGCGATGCGGCGCTACCAAGGGCTTGATCACGAATTTGTCCTCACTTGAACGCTCCAGCTGGCGATCGCTAACCTAACGCGCCCCACACGCCGGACTAGCGAGGGTTTGAGGCCATTGGAGCTCCGACTTCCAGGAGGCAGTTTCTCAACTTCGGTCCAACGCTGCTGCCAATATCTTTCACCGCTTGAAGCACCGCTCCCGATGCCACGCCAGATACCCCGGGTGCGGCCTCTGCGCCGGTTTTGTCGGCACCGCCGCCCGCCGCGTCTTATTCACCAGCCCCCAGACGCTCTCGACGTCGTTGACCTGCCTTGAGATCAGCACCTCCATCTCGTCCGAGAGGCTGATCAGGCCTCGGTCGAACATCCAGTGGGCGGTGCCGCTGAGCGCTATGCCGTTGGTGACGATGTCGGGGCCGTTGGCTTCGACGGACTTGATGTGGGCGGCCTGGACTTCGGCTCGGCCGCCGCCGTTGATGAATTTGAGGCCGGTGATCGCGCATCGGCAACCATAGGCTTCGAGGACCTTCTTGCGGAAGATGCGGTCGCGGACCGGGCGGGAGGTGTAGAGCTCGACCCGCTCGCGCTCGACCTCGAATTGGAAGGGCGACTGCTCGTCGCGGACGAGGCTGGGGACGGCCGGTTCGGGGGCGCCGATACGGGGGAGGATTGGCTCCTCGTCCGGGATGCCGCGTTCGAGGATCGAGGATTCGGTTGAAGTCGGCGATCGAGATTGGGCGGACCGCGGCCTGGGCGCGGCCGGAGATTCGGCCGGCTTCGTTCAGGACGCCGCGCTCGACCGGGCCTTCAGCGTCGGAGAAGGGGACGGGGCGATCGAAATCCTCATATTGGCTCATCAACGCGAGGTGCATGCCCGGCGCGGTTGGGTCGGGCACAATTTGGTCGACCTTGGCTATTGCGAAATATCCGCGGCCGGTGGGGCCGCGGCGGGGTTCGTAATAGATGATCCAATCGCCGACGAACTGCAGGGCGCGGCTTAGATATTGTTGCGGGAATTGGTACCGGTCGGCCGGGAGGTCGTTGTAGATCGAGTCCTCGCGGTGAAGAAATACGCCTCTGGTCATGGCCGGAGCTTAAGCGCGGCGCTGGAGGTCGGCAATTCGGTTCGTGCCCTACCTGCCTCGCCCTGCCCTCACCCTCCCACCCGGCTTTGCCGGGCGGGCCCCTCCCTCTCCCCTGCAGGGAGAGGGTTCGCTGCGCACCAATATGGTTCTTCCGCCTTGACATTTGCGCCGAAATATGGAACATATCACGAACAAGTCACAGGAGGTTCCAATGGGCGTTGGGCAGGGGTCGGGGGGCGGCGGGAGTGCTCCCGGGCGGGTGGTTTCGCTGGAGAGGACTTCGTCCGAACGGCGGCGGGTCTATGTGCCGATGGAGCGGCGGGCGAAGCGGTTTCTGGAGGTGCTGGCGACGTGCGGGAATGCGACGACTGCGCGGCTCGCCGCCGGGCTCGGCAAGGACCGGATCTACCAGCATCGCAAGGCGAATGCGCCGTTCGCGGCCGCGTGGGCGGCGGCTCTCGATGCCTTCGCGGCGCGGGCGGAGGCGGACGACGAGGCTCTCAGCGACGCGGCGCTCGAGCCGGACGGGATGATCGTCCGGCGCGGGCGCTCCGGGCGGCTGCAGGTGGTCGCCCGGCGGCCGAACCTTTGGTCGAAGGCGAAGGAGGAGGCCTTCTTCGAGCATTTCACAGAGACCAACAATGTCGGCGCGGCTTCGCTCGCCGCCGGGTTCACGTCGAAAACGGCGTGGGAACGGCGGCGGATCTGCCCGGCCTTTCGCGACCGCTTCGCGGCGGCGCGAGAGGATGCCTATGAAAAGCTGGAATATATGCTGATCGAGGCGGGGACGGAGCTGCTCTCGTCCAACGAGGCGGCGCGGCGCAACCCGGACCTGGCAATGTGGCTGCTGAGGCGGCGCGACCAGGCGGCGGCGGGGTCCCTCAAGCGGGGCGGGCGGTTCATGCCGAAGCAACCCAGCATCGAGGAGGTGACGGCGAAGATGATCACCCAGGTCGGCGCGATCAAGCGGCACCGGGAGAACGGGCAATTGGCGGAGGGGTGGACGAGGGACGAGGCGGGCAACATGATCCCGCCCGGCTGGGTGCGGGCGGAGAGCCGGTAGCGGCGGGGCGCCGCTGCGCGCCAGGATCGATTGTGCTCCGGCCGGGCCTGGGTTATGTCGTTGGTTTCACGGGGAGAGCTTCATGGTCCGCAACTGCGCTATCCTTGCACTGCTCGTCATGGCCGCCGCTCCGGCGTTCGGCGAGGCGCCGCCGGCACGCTCGAACGCGCCCCGGGACAAAATGGTCTGCAAGAACTTTCCGCGGATCGGCTCGCTGGTTGCCCAGAACCGCGTCTGCAAGACCCGCGCGGACTGGCAGAAGGACCGCGACATGATGCGCGTGCAGATGGGCGTTACCCCCTGCGCCATCCAGCCCTGCGAAATGCCGGGCAAATAGACCGCGTCCTGCTCCGGCCGGAGATGTGGACCTGAAGGCCGTGCCGAGCCGGATCGTACCGAAATAATAGCTGTCTTCCCGCGTTAGCGAGTTCGTGAGGATCGGCGCGCTAGCGTGGGGGCATGTCGAAGCATTGGAGACCCTCCGGCGGCTTGCCGGCCGAGTGGGATCGCTATCGGGCGCGGCCTCGCTCCCCGGCCAGACGGCGAACCAGGCGAAGAGGGATTCGCGGGGGTGAGCTGCGGCTGGCGATTACACTCGGCCTGCTGCTCGGGCTGGCGGCGACCCGGCTGGAATGGCCCCTGCCCACCGAAGGCGGCAGCCTGCCGATGGACGCCTCCGCCGTGCGGGTCATCGACGGGGACACCTTCGCTTATGCCGGCACCCGCGTCCGCATCGCCGACATCGACACGCCCGAACTCCACGGCCGCTGCGCCTATGAGACCGAGCTCGCCACCCGCGCCACCGAGCGGCTCGAGGCGCTGCTCGCCGAGGGCAGTTTCGAGCTCCACCCCCTCGCCAGCGGGCGCGACGAGGACGTCTACGGACGCAAGCTCAGGATCGTCACCCGCGACGGCCGCTCGATCGGTGATCGACTGGTGGCGGAGGGGCTGGCGCGGACGTGGACGGGGCGGCGGGAGCCCTGGTGCGGGTGATGGACTCGCGGGCGGCCAAAGACCCGTTGCTATTCTGAACTAAACCGCAGCCTAAACCAACCGGCACCGTAATATTACGGATCGTCAACAATCCGTACTGCGGCAGGATTATTTCGAGAGCGGAATAAAGCCAAGTCCTTCGAATCGGGCGGACTACCCCGTTTGGAGTATCCTCGCCTCCGAAAGCGGAACATGTCAAGGAAAAGGTTCGTTTTAATCTGCCGTGGCACTCCAGTCACTACACTTGATCCAGGAGACACGGGTATGAAAGCGAAATATGCAATCTCCGCCATTGCTGCGTGCGTCTTGATGGCGGGCGCCGCATCGGCGGACAGGCCGCAGCATCGCGGCAACCATCACAACAGCTCCACCAGCACCGCCGCAGGCGTCGCTGCAGCGGGCCGTGGCGGCGCAGTCGCCGGCGGCGGTGCGGGCAGCCGGGTGACGACCGCCCAGACCCGCGGCACGACGCGCTGCATCCCGAGCAACGTCGCCACGGCGAGCAACAATGCCGCTTACACCGATGCCAACCACGCGTCCGGCAGCTCCAGCACGTCCGGCACGGCCAGCGGCAGCGGCGCCGTGTCGAGCTCGTCCGACGGCTATGCGACCGCCGAGAATTCGCCGACCACCGGCACCTATGCCGACGCGTCGGGCACCTCGGCTGCGGCCGCGCGCAACAGCCGCCGCTGCTGAACCAGGCTTGGGGCGGCGCCTCGGCCCGCCCCAATGCCTTCTATCTGAGGAGGCCGGCCATGATCCTGCGAACCGCATTGACGGGAACCATCCTGGCGCTCGCACTGTCGGGCGCGGCCGATGGCCGCGGCGCGAAGGAGTGCGCCGTCACTCGGATTCTCGCCGATGGACGGGTCGTCCGGTCGGTCGCTCCGGCGGGCGCGGCGGAGTCGGTGTCGGTGCGGAGCGGCAATGGCGCCGCCTCGGCCTCGGCGCACAGCCGGAGCCGCGGCTCGGCAAGCGCATCCTCCTCGTCCAGCGCCTCTTCCGGCGGCGGGCGGCACGCCTCGCACGCGACGTCCAGCTACACGGACGAAGAGGGCAGGAGGGTGACGGTCACCCGCGACGACAACGGGTGCGCGATCGAGATCGACGAACGAGATTCATAGGAGAAGAACCATGTCAGCGTATCGGACCAGTGCGGCTTTGGCCGCGTCACTCGCCTTTGCAGCGCCCGCTTTGGCGCAGACCGGCACCCAGGGCACGGCCAGCGGCGGCGGCGACGTCAACGCCAGCACCTGCGGCAGCGGCTCGACCACCGGCACCAGCATCACCGTCCAGGGCTGCGCCGACGCCAATGCGGCGAATGGCGGCACCGTCGACACCAGCAACACGGCCCGGGCCAATGAACGGATGGGCATGCAGCGCTCGACCGCTCGGGCGGTGGACGCCGACGAGCGCGCCCGTGCGCGCACCCAGACCCAGGTACGCCAGGGCGGAGTGGTCCGCTCGCGGACAATGACGATGTATCACAAGCGCGGCGAAAAGCCGGTGCACGAGGTGATCACCAACACCTCGCCCAAACCGTCGACCAAGCCCCACTGAGGTCCGCGGGTCTCCGCTCCGGCTCGAACATAGCCGGGGCGGCGGGCGGGTCCGGAAGGCGCTTCCTGCAGTTGAGCGTCCGCCCCGCCGCCGCCGTCACTTCGCCTTTTCGGAGGCGATCCAGTCGTCGACCTGCGCTTCCAGGACATCGAGCGGCACCGAACCCTGGAGCAGGACCGCGTCGTGGAAGGAGCGGATGTCGAACTTCGGCCCTAGCGCCTTCTCAGCGCGGGTGCGAAGTTCGCGGATCTTGAGCTCGCCGATCTTGTAGCCGAGCGCCTGGGCGGGCCAGCTGATGTAGCGGTTCACTTCGGCGTCGATGTTCGCGTCCGATAGGGCCGTGTTGGCGCGCATGAAGGCGACGGCCTTGGCTTTGTTCCAGCCTTTGGAATGGATGCCGGTGTCGACCACCAGCCGCGCCGCGCGCCAGGCCTGGTAGGAGAGCTGGCCCATCTTCTTCGCCGGCGTGTCGTAAAGCCCCATCTCCTCGCCCAGGCTCTCGGCATAGAGGCCCCAACCTTCGGTGAAGGCGGTGAAGCTCGAGAAATTGCGGCGGAAGGGCGGCAGGTCCATCTCCTGCTGGAGGGCGATCTGGTGATGGTGGCCGGGCACCGCCTCGTGCGACGTCAGCGCCGGGATCTCCCAGAAGGGCCGCTGGTCGAGCTTCGAGGTGTTGACGTAATAGGTCCCGGCGATTCCGCTCTCGGGAGCGCCGCCGCTATAATAAGCGGTGGTCGTCCCCTCCGCCGTCTCGGCCGGGATTTCGCGGATTCCGTAAGGCAGGCGCGGCAGCGTGCGGAACAGGCCCGGCATCTTGCCGTCGATCGTTTTCGCCATCCGGGCCGAAGCGCGCATCAGCTCCTCCGGCGTCTCGGCATAATATTGCGGATCGGTGCGGAGCGCCTGGATGAAGGCGGCGCGGGTCGGGTAACCCGCCTCCTTCGCGACCCGGTCCATGTCCGCGCCGATGCGGGCGGACTCGCGGAGGCCGATGGCATGGATTTCATCGGGGGTGAGGTTCGTGGTCGTCTCCTGCCGGACGCGGAAAGCGTAATATTCGCGGCCGCCCGGCTGGGCGGAGATGCTGTCCGACTTGGCGCAATGCGGCGCATATTGGGTGCGATAGAATTGCGCATATTTGGCGTAAGCGGGGTTGAGGATGGTTCGGACGTCGCTCTGCGCGCGGACCTGGAGCGCGGTCCATTGCTCCGCGGTGACGTCCGCCGGGCGGGCGCCTAGGAAGGGTTCGTAGAAGCGCGACTTGGTCGGGTCGTCGGCGATCACTCCGGTAATGCTCTTTTCGAAATTGCCGAGCACCGAGCATGGCAAGACATAGCCACCGCGCACCGCCTGGGCGGTCACCTCCATCGCCTGGTCGTTGAGGCGGGGATATTGCTCGATCCGGCTGAGATAGGATTCGAAATCGTGGCGGGTTCGGAAAGGAAGCCCCGAGGCCATTCCGGCAAAGCCCTGGTGCCAGCCCGAGTAAGTGGGGAAGAGCATCGTGCGCTGCGGGAAGCGGTTGCCCTCGACATTCTCCGACAGCGAACGGTGGAGGATGCCGTAGGTGGCGCGGTCGGACGGGGTGAGCTGGGCGGCGGGGATCCGGTCGAGCCGGGCGAGGAAGGCCGCGGCCTGTGCCGCCTGGCGGTCGCGGGCGGCGAGACTGAGATCGTCAATCCGGTCGTCATAGTCGCGCACGCCGAGGGCGGTGGCGTAGACCGGGTTCTCGCGCAGCAGCCAGGCATAATGTTCGTCGAGGAGGCGGTGGAAATCGTCCGCAGGCGCGGCGCCGGCCGGGGCGGCGGCGATGAAGGCTGCGAGGGCGAGTGGAAGGAGTGCACGGCGCATTCGAAGCCTCCGGTTGGACGGGTGAAGGCGCGCACCCTATCCAAGGGACGCCGCCGCGCAAGGGGAGCCATTTCCCCTCCCCGCCGTTGGCCGGCTGAGCAACAGGCGAAAGGCAAGACGATGAGCGACAATGTCTACAAGATCATCGAGATCGTCGGCAGCTCCACCAAGGGCATCGAGGACGCGGTGGAGAAAGCGATCGCCCGCGCCTCCTCGACCATCCGCGACATTCGCTGGTTCGAGGTCAAGGAGACCCGCGGCCATGTCGAGGACGGGCGGGTCGCGCATTACCAGGTGACTCTGCGGATCGGCTTCCACCTGGCCGAGTGAGGCGCTAGCTTCCCCCTGCACAAAGGGGAGCAGCCGAATGACCGCAGCCGAAGCCACGCCTGAGCTCGACCGTGTGGCAGACCGCGACGACGTCGCCTTCGTCGGCCACCCCAAGGGCCTCGCTTACCTGTGCTTCGCGGAAGGCTGCGAGCGCTTCTCTTATTATTCGATGCAGACCCTGCTGGTCCTCTACATGACCAAGCAGCTGCTCCT
The DNA here is from genome assembly GCA_005882415.1 of Alphaproteobacteria bacterium. Classification (GTDB taxonomy): domain Bacteria; phylum Pseudomonadota; class Alphaproteobacteria; order Sphingomonadales; family Sphingomonadaceae; genus Allosphingosinicella. The sequence goes on from VBAE01000210.1 coordinate 10,019, forward strand.
CCCCGGCCATGTGGAGAATATCGCCGGCTTCGGAATGGTCCGGGCGGTGTTCGGCAATATGGAGGTGCAGCCGCTCTCCTCGGCGATCTTCGGCACCTATGCCGCGCTCGTCTATTTCACGCCGGTGTTCGGCGGGATGCTGGCGGACGGGCTGGTCGGGCGGCGGCGGACGGTGGCGCTGGGCGCGATCCTGATGTCCATCGGCCACTTCCTGATGGCGTTCGAGCAGACCTTTCTCCTCGCTTTGCTCGCGCTCGTCCTCGGGGTCGGCTGCTTCAAGGGCAATATCGCGAGCCAGGTGGGCAGCCTCTACGCCCAGAACGACCTGCGCCGGGCGATGGCCTTCCAGATCTTTTACATCTTCATCAACGTCAGCGTGATCGCCGCGCCCCTGGTGTCGGGGACGCTGGGCGAGAAGGTCGGCTGGCACTGGGGCTTCGGCACGGCCGGCGTGATGATGGTCGTCGGCCTGGTCATCTATCTCTCCGGCGGCCGCTGGCTTCCGGCCGAGGAGCCGCGCGGGAAAGAGGCGCGGGCGGAGCGGCCGAAGCTCAGCCCGGCAGACTGGGGCTCGGTGATGGCGCTGGTCGTGCTGATCCCGATCCTGGCGATCGCACTCCTAACCAACATGGAGATTTTCAACGCCTATCTCGTCTGGGGCGACGAGCAGTTCAACCTGACCTTCTTCGGCTATCTCGCACCGACCAGCTGGCTGATCACCGTCGACGCTGCCCTCTCCTTCTCGATGCTGGTCGCGGTCGCCGCCTTCTGGCGCTTCTTCGGAGCGCGGGGGCGCGAGCCGGACGAATTGGGCAAGATGATCATCGGCTCCTTCTTCACCATCTCCGGCGGCCTCTGCCTGTTCGCGGCGGCGGCGCTGCAGGGGCCGGGCGAGAAGATCGGCGTGTTCTGGCCTTTGATGTTCCACCTCCTGAACAGCATCGGCTTCGCGCACATCCTGCCGGTCAGCCTCGCCCTTTTTTCCAAGATGGCGCCGCGATCGATCAATGCGACGGTGGTCAGCCTGTCCTATTTCTCCTTCTTCGGTGCCAATGCGCTGGTGGGGAAAGTCGGTGGCCTCTATTCGAGCCTCCCCACCACCACCTTCTGGCTGATCCATGTGGCGAGCGCGGTGGTTGGCCTCGTCGCGTTCGTGATCTTCAAGGTGACGCTTGGCGATCGGATGCAGCAGCCGCAGGGTTGAGCTTCAGGGAGTTTCGACCTTCTCCGGCAGCGGGAAGAGGGTGAGGAAGCGTTCTGCCAGGGCGCGGTCGCCTTCCACCTTGAGGGCGCCCTCGGCTTCAAGCGCGGCGAGGGGGACGCCACCGTAGACCGCGGCGGCAAGCGCCGTGGGCGGTCCAGTGAAGATCAGGTTCGCCCCGGTAGGATCGCCGCGCTCGATCTCGATATCGCCGTCCGCGAGGCGGCCCACGAAGGTCTCGCGGCCGAGGCGGAAGCCGATGGTGGCGCGGAGCCAGCGTGCTTTCTCGCGGTCGATCATGGTTCGGAAGGACAGCATCAGCGAGTTGGCGCTCAAGGGGAGGCGCGGGTCGTGGCTCGGCGAGCGGGCGGCCCAGCGGCCGAGCTCCTGAAAGATCGGCTCCGCCTCATAGCCCCAGGGGGTGAGCTCATAGACCTGGGCGGAGACAGGCGGAGGAAGCTTGCGGCGGGTGAGAATCCCGGCGCTTTCCAGCCCCTCGAGCCGCTGGGTCAGGACGTTGGCGCTGATCCCCGGAAGGTCGGCGCGCAGGTCGGTGAACCGCTTCGGCCCCAGCATCAGCTCACGGATGACGAGCAACGCCCAGCGCTCCCCGACCAAGTCGAGTGCATGCGCCGCTCCACAGGCGTCGGCATAAGAGCGGGGGACCTTGGTTCCTTTTTCTAACTCCATAGTTGCTTTTCATAACTTAGCGCGGCATCAAGGTCAAACAGCGATTCGAAAAGAACGGAGAAGGACAGATGGCCAAGCTGATTTTCGTGAACCTGCCGGTGACGGACCTTGCGCGGTCGACCGCCTTCTACGAGGCGGTAGGCGCGACCCGGAACCCGCAGTTCAGCGACGACACCGCCGCCTGCATGGTCTTCTCGGACGTCATCCATGTGATGATCCTCACTCACGCCAAGTTCGCCCAGTTCACGCCCCGGGCGATCGCCGATGCGCACAAGACCAGCGAGGTGCTGCTCTGCGTCTCCTGCGACAGCCGCGAGGAGGTCGACCGGGTGACCGAGGCGGCGCTTGCCGCGGGCGGACGCGAGCCGCGCGAGAAGCAGGATTTCGGCTTCATGTACGGCCGCAGCTTCGAGGATCCGGACGGCCATATCTGGGAACCGATGTGGATGGACATGGCCGCGCTCGGCGACCGGCATGCCGCAGAGGCCACCCAGGCCGCCGCCGAGGCCAACGACGCCCAGGAGAGCGCAGCATGACCGACATGGCCCGCCCTTTCATCTGGTACGAACTGATGTCCGGCGATCCCGCCGCGGCGCAGGCTTTTTACACCGCGGTCGTCGGCTGGACCCCGCGCGGGGCCGGGCCCGACGGCGGCGCCCACTACACCGCGCTTGAAGTGGGCGGCCGCGGAGTCGGCGGCATCGCCGGCATTTCGCCCGAAGCTTGCGAGCAGGGCGCCCGGCCGGGCTGGCTCGGCTATATCGGCGTGGGCGATGCCGACGCCTCGGTGGCGGCGATCGAGGAAGCCGGCGGCAGGACCCTGCGCGCGCCCGACGACATCCCGGGCATCGGGCGCTTCGCGGTCGTCGCCGATCCGGACGGCGCTCCGTTCATGCTGCTCCAGCCGATCATGCCGGAGGGCGGATGGGGTCCTTCCCCGCCGCGCATGACCCCGGGCCAGATCGGCTGGCGCGAGCTCCACGCGGGCGACGGCGAGGCGGCCTTCGCTTTCTATTCCAAGCTGTTCGGCTGGACCGAGGCGGGCCGCATGGACATGGGGCCGATGGGAATTTACCGCCTCTGGTCCTCGGGCGAGGACGAGGCGGTCGGCGGGATGATGACCGGCCATGCCGACCATCGCGGCTGGCTGTTCTACTTCGCGGTCGACAGCGCCGACGCGGCCGCGGCGCGGATCACAGAGGCCGGCGGCAAGGTGCTGATGGGGCCGATGGAGGTTCCCGACGGAAGCTGGGTGGTTCAGGCGACGGACCCGGAAGGCGTCGTCTTCTCCGTGGTTTCGAAGGAGCGCTGAGGATGGGAAAGATCACCCCCTGCCTGTGGTTCGACGGCAATGCCGAGGAAGCGGTGAACTTCTATGTCGGACTGCTGCCCGACAGCCGCATCCGCAACATCGCCCGGTCCCCGGCCGACTATCCGGCGGGGAAGGCTGGGAACGTTCTGACGGTCGAGTTCACCCTTGCCGGCCAGGATTATATGGCGCTGAACGGCGGGCCCTATTTCACCTTCAACGAGGCGGTGTCCTTCTCGATCGATTGTGCCGACCAGGCCGAGGTCGACCGGCTGTGGGACGCGATCGCCGCCGACGGCGGCACGCCCGGCCAGTGCGGCTGGACCAAGGACCGTTTCGGCCTCAGCTGGCAGGTGGTCCCCCGCGCCCTCCCGGAAATGCTTGCCAGCCCCGACCGCGCCGCCGCCGCCCGGGCGATGGGGGCGATGATGGAGATGACCAAGCTCGAAGTCGCGCCGCTGGAGCGGGCGTTCCGGGGCGAGGACTAAGCGCTCCCGGCTGTCCTCTATCTGCGGCTCCGCCTGAATGCCGCCGGCGTCGACCCGGTCGCCCGGCGGAAGGCGCGGGTGAAATTGCCCTGAGAGGAAAAGCCGCTGGCGAGCGCAATCTCACCGATTTTCATCTCGCCGGACTCGAGCATCGCCTGCGCCCGCTTGAGGCGTCTTTGGCCGATGTAGCGGCCGGGCGGCATTCCGGTGCTTCGGCCGAACATCCTGATGAAATGGAACGGGCTGAGGCAGGCGACGGTCGCAAGATCGTGGATGCCGATCTCTTCTTCGATATGCGCCTCGATATAAGCGAGCACCCTTCGCAGCCGGACGTCGTCGAGTGCATGGCTGACCCGTAGCGCCCGCGCCTGGGCGGGCGACTCCGCCGCGCAGGTCTGCGCAAGCCGCGCGGTGAGCGACAGCCCCAGGCTCTCGGCGAGAACCCGCGCCGCGGAGGTCGGCTCCCGCAGCGTCTCAAGCAAGGTGAAGGCGATCTGGCGGATCAAGGCGTCCGGCACGTCGGCCAGATAGAGGATGTTCCGTGGTTCCACGGCTGCGCCGCCCTTCGCCTCCGAAAGCGCAGCGAAGTGGGAGGAGGGCAGATAGATGTGGAAGCATTCATGCCATTCGGTGAGCCGGATCTCCTCCTCGCGGACGCCCTCGGGGCAGGTCCAGATCGTTCCCGGTGCGACCCGCGTCGTCTGCCGCTCGCCGTTCCCGCAGCGGTTGACGACCGCCTTCGGGTGCGCACGTGTCGCGACTCCGATCTCGGTCTGCAGGAGGTCGAACGGCGCAAGCTCGGCGGCCGGATGATGCCTGAGCTCGGCGCCAATGCCCCTCCAGTCGCACGAAACCGACGACTGGAGGACGTCGCCCGACCCGTATTTCTCCAGCCCATGATCGTAGAGGTTCATCGCCTCACTCCGCTGGGAGTCTCCCCGCCCGGTGCGGCGGGGCGGCCGAGGCTCGATGTGCGCAATCTGGGAACAGGCCGGAGCAGCGCCGGAGCATACATGGATCGGCTTCCCGGGGTAAGCTCATCTCCCGGACGCAGGAGATGGCTCGACATGACGCAGGTTCCGCCCGAGCCCCTCATCCCCGGCAACAGCCTGATCACCGCGACTCCCGAGGCTGGGAGAGCGCTGGCCATCATGATGGCGCGGCACTCGGTCCACGCGATGCAGAAGGAGCTCGAGGTGCTGGTGAGCGGCCGGGCGCAATATGCGCACGACCCCTATGGGCTGATCGCCGCCAGCCATGTCGTCGCGGCCGAATTCGCGACGATCGCGGCCGCCAACGATTATTGGCGGGGCAGCGCGCCGCTCGCAGTGGAGGTGGCGCATGGTCCAGCCGATCCAATATCTAGAGGGTGATCCCGGCACACGTCTGGCCTATCGGCAGTGGCGGCCGTCCGGCGCCGCCCGCGCCGTGGTCGTCGTCGTGCCCGGCTTCAATTCCCACAGCTCCTATTATGAATGGGCAGGCACGCGGCTGGGAGCGGATGGCTATGCCACCTACGCGATCGACCTCCGGGGGCGCGGCGCGTCGGATGGGGACCGCTTTTACGTTCGCGATTTCGCCGATTATGTGAGCGATCTCGGCCGGCTCATCGCCGAAGTCCGGGACCGCGAGCCGCTCCTGCCCCTGTTCCTCCTCGGCCATTCGGCAGGCGGGGTGGTGGCGTGCCTGTACGCGCTCGATTACCAGGCTGAGCTTGCCGGCCTGATCAGCGAAAGCTTCGCGCACGAGCTTCCCGCGCCGGACTTCGCGCTGGCCGCGATCAAGGGCCTCAGCCATCTCGCCCCACATGCCCATGTGCTCCGGCTCAGGAACGAGGATTTCTCGCGCGACCCGGCCGTGGTCGAAGCGATGAACGCCGATCCGCTGATCGCCCACGAGTCCCAGCCTACCCAAACTCTGGCGGCGCTGGTGCGAGCGGACGAGCTGCTCAAAACGCGGTTCGGCAGCATGACCCTGCCGCTCCTCATTCTGCACGGGACCGCCGACAAGGCCGCGAAGCCGAGCGGGAGCAGCCATTTCTTTGAACATGCGGGATCGGCCGACAAGAGCCTGAAGCTCTATGAAGGGGCCTATCACGACCCGCTCAATGACCTCGACCGGGAAGCCGTGCTCGCCGACATCGTCGGCTGGCTCGACTCGCACAACGACGCTTAGGCCGAGCGGACCCTGCGCTGCTGCAGCGTCTCGGCGATCAGCGCGTCGAGCTCGGCGAGGGTGAAGGGCTTCTCAAGCACCGAGGCGCTCTCCCCCGCCGTCTGGCGCAGGACCCGGAGCGCGGCGTGACCGGTCGAGAAGATGACCGGGATCTCGGCGTCGATCTTCGCGATCTCCCGAGCGGTCTCGGCGCCGTCCATGCCGGGCATGACATAATCGAGGATGACGAGGCTCGGCCGCGACTCTTCGATCAGCGCCAGCGCGGCTTCGCCGCTCGCCGCCTCGCGGACGCTGTAGCCGAGCTCCGCAACGCTTCGCGCGATGGTCTCGCGGACCTGCGGTTCGTCATCCACTATCAAAATCATAGTCTTACCCGACTCACTCGGCCGCCTGGCTGAAAGCGGTCACCTCATAGAGCCGCTGGAAGCTGTCGGCATAGCCATAATCGACGACCACCCTCCGGCGCGTCCCCGTTCCCGGCGGAGTCCGTGGCTCAGGAGCAACGATGGGAGGGATCGAGCGCGGCCGCGCGGTCGGCCGATCGACCACCATCTCCTTGAACCACTCGCCCGCATAGGATCCGTCGATCCGGTGGACCCGCGACCCGACGATCCGACCGAGCGGCGTTCCCTCGAGATCGTAGATGCAGGTTTCGAAGAGGAAGCCGATCGGCTCCCCCTCGGTGGAGTACACATACATAGCCATTTGGACCCGCCCCTAAGCTCACTCGCCGCAACCCCTGCGGCTCCACGCGCAGACAGCCGTTGGCCGGCTGTACTGCGGATTAACCAGACTCGCTTTCCAGGGCGGACGCCAGCCCCGCTCCGCCCAGCCGTTCGCCGCATGCGTCCGGATGCGTTGGAATGCGGGGGCTGGACAGCCAAGCCACTAGAACATAGAAGGAACACATGTCCCGCCTCGACACGCGCGAGAAGCTCGCCATCCTCGCCGATGCCGCCAAATATGACGCGTCCTGCGCCTCTTCGGGAACGTCGAAGCGCGACAGCAGCGGCGGCAAGGGGATCGGCTCGACCGAAGGGATGGGCATCTGCCACGCTTACGCGCCGGACGGGCGTTGCATCTCGCTGCTCAAGATCCTGCTGACCAACAGCTGCATCTTCGACTGCGTCTATTGCATCAACCGCAAGAGTTCGAACGTGCGCCGAGCGCGGTTCACGCCGGAGGAGGTGGTCCGGCTCACCCTCTCCTTCTACCGGCGTAATTATATCGAAGGGCTGTTCCTCTCCTCGGGTATCATCCGCTCGTCCAACTATACGATGGAGCAGATCGTAGAGGTGGCGCGGTCGCTGCGCGAGGACCATGATTTTCGCGGCTATATCCACCTGAAGACCATCCCGGACGCCGATCCGGAGCTGGTCCGGCAGGCAGGGCTCCATGCCGACCGGGTGTCGATCAATGTCGAGCTTCCGACCGTGCGCGGGCTCGAACGGTTGGCTCCGGAGAAGGACGGGACCCGGATCGAGGGCGCGATGGCGGCGATGAAGGCGGATATCGTCGAAGGCGCCGACGCCAGGAAGCGCTTCCGCTCCGCCCCCTCCTTCGCGCCGGCCGGCCAGTCGACCCAGATGATCGTCGGCGCCGACAGCGCGAGCGACGGGGAGATCATCGGCCGGGCGAGCGGCCTCTACGACCGGTTCGCGCTGCGCCGCGTCTATTATTCGGCGTTCAGCCCGATCCCCGACGCGAGCGCGGTCCTGCCGCTGAAGCGCCCGCCGCTGATGCGCGAGCACAGGCTCTACCAGTCGGACTGGCTGATGCGCTTCTACGGCTTCGAAGCGAAGGAGGTGGCGGCCGCCGCCGACGCATCGGGCATGCTTCCGCTCGACATCGACCCCAAGCTCGCCTGGGCGCTCAAATTCCGCGAGAGCTTCCCGGTCGACGTCAACCGCGCGCCTCGCGAGAGCCTGCTGCGCGTGCCCGGCCCGCCTCACCGCCTCGATCGTCAAGGTCCGCCCCTTCATCGCTGCCGAGGGCTGGCGTCCCACGTTGCTAACGGATCGGGCCGACCTGGCGGCGCGGCTGAAGCCTGCGGACAAGCAACTGGAATTGTTCGCCGGTTGAGATTCGAGCCCAAGTGGACTAAGTTAGTCCACAGGAGAAATGAGATGGCCGACGCCGATCCCAAGCTGCCGACGACGGTGAACGTCCACGAAGCGAAGACGCATCTGTCGAAGCTGCTCGACCGCGTTCATGCCGGCGAGGAAATCATCGTCGCCAAGGCCGGCAAGCCTTATGCCAAGCTCGTGCCGGTGAAGCAGCCCAAGCCTCGGAAGCCGCGTGTACCCGGAGCCCTCAAGCATCTGGGGCCAATCCCCGACAGCTTCTTCGATCCACTCCCTGACGATGAGCTCGACGCCTGGGAGGGCAAATACAGCTCCTTCTAGACACGCACGCGCTGCTCTGGTGGCTTAGCGAGGATCCGGCGCTGAGCCGAACGGCCGACACGCTCATCCGCGACGAGACGAACGACGTCGTCATCAGCCCCGTCTCAGCCATCGAGATCGCGATCAAGCACCGGCTCGGTCGCCTCCCTCAGGCAGGCGCCTGGATCTTCGAGTTCCGCAATAGAATTGAGGATGAGAGATTTTGGCTGACGGTGCTGACGGCGGAGCACGCGCTGAGGGCGGGGTCATACCCGGGAGAGCATCGTGACCCGTTCGACCGGTTGCTCGCAGCGCAGGCGGAGCTTGACGGACTGACGCTGATCACCCGCGATCGCGCTTTCCGCGATTTTCCCTGTGAGACGCTGTGGTAGCCATCCGCCTCGCTGCCGAGGATGATTTCGAGGGTTGGCGGGAGGGAGCCCGGGCGCTGGCCGGCGCGGCTGTCCCGCCTCAGGAGGTCATCTGGATCGTCGGCGAGGCTGGCGGCGACCTGTTCGGCGGAGAGGACGCGCCGCTCCCCTCCGGCGGCGCCGCCTTCGCCGTCCCCCGCGCCTTCCTCACCCTCGCCGAGACCGCGATCTGCCATTCGGATCCGGAGCGGTTCGCGTTGCTCTACGCGCTGCTGTTGCGCATCCGGAGCACGCCGGGCGCACTGGAGGACGAGGCGGACCCGCTCATCCGCCGGCTCCAAACGATGGCCAAGGCTGTGCGCCGCGACATCCACAAGATGCACGCCTTCGTCCGCTTTCGCGAGGTGGAGACGGACGGAGAAAGCCGCTTCGTCGCCTGGTTCGAGCCGGAGCACCATATCGTCCGCGCGGCAGCGCCCTTCTTCGCCCGCCGCTTCGCGTCGATGCTCTGGTCGATCCTGACGCCGGAGCTGTCGGCGCATTGGGACGGCGAGGCGCTCGCCTTCGGCCCCGGCGCGAGCAAGGCCGATGCGCCCGACGGCGATCCGGTCGAGGAGGTGTGGAAGACCTATTATGCGTCGATCTTCAACCCCGCCCGCCTCAAGGTCGGCGCCATGGTGAAGGAGATGCCGCGCAAATATTGGAAAAACATGCCCGAGACGGCGTTGGTGGGCGAGCTGATCGCAGGAGCGCAGGCGCGCGAGGCACATATGGTCGATGCTTCGAGGGAAAGGACCGGGTCGAACGCGCTGGCGGCGTGGCAGGCGGTGCGCGAGGAAGCCCGCGGCTGCACCCGCTGCCCCCTCTACGCCTGCGGCACCCAGACCGTGTTCGGAGAAGGCCCGGTCGAAGCGCCGTTGATGTTCGTCGGCGAGCAGCCCGGCGACCAGGAGGACCTTGCCGGCAAACCCTTTATTGGCCCCGCCGGCCAACTATTCGACCGCGCGCTGGGCGAGGCGGGGATCGACCGGAGCCAGGCCTACGTCACCAATGCCGTGAAGCATTTCAAGTTCGAGCGACGCGGGAAGAGGCGCATCCATTCCAAGGCCGACGCCGGGGAGATCACCGCCTGCCACTGGTGGATCGAGCAGGAGCGGACGATCCTTCGACCCGCCCTGACGGTGGCGCTCGGGGCCACTGCCGCACGCTCCCTCTTCGGCAAGGCGGTGACCATCTCCTCCCTCCGCGGCCGCCCGCAGCGAGCCTTCGACGGCGGGGAGGCGTGGGTGACGGTCCACCCGAGCTTCCTGCTACGCGTGCGCGACGACAAAGAGACGGAATATGCCCGCTTCGTCGAGGACCTGGTCCGGGTGAGGGAGCGGCTGAAGGAGGTCGCCTGAAGCTGTAGCGGCCCGGCTTCCCTAAGGAAGCCGGGCCGCTCTCGCTCCGGCAGGAGCCGGCTTTTACCGGTCGCTTTGGTTCTTGTAGGTGCCGGAGAAGCTGCGCTCGAGGGCGTGCGGACCCTCGCTGCCGCTATTTTCGCGCTCGAACAGGGCGCGGGAGCCTTCCTCGGTGGTCCAGCCGGCGATCGCCTGCTCGGCGGTACGGTTGAGGATCACCTGGCCCTCGACCGTCTCGACCCAGGAGCAGGGCACCGAATGGTGGACGCCGCCGGCATTCTCGTCCTTGCGGTTGAGGACGATTCGGTCGCCCCGGACCTTGTCGACGGTGCCGACATGTTGGCGGTCGGAGCCGAGCACTTCCATGTCCTCCGAGACCCTGGACAGCAACTGGCGCTGGCCCTGGCGCTTGCTCCGCCAGCCGCCGAACTCCTCCTCGAACTTCGACTGATGCTCGCGGCGATATTCCTCATAGTCGCGGTCGAGATCCTCGATCTGGCGGCGGCGCCATTCCGAATAATGCGGATCGTGATGGTCGCGTCCCATCGCGCCGGTGCCGGAATAGCCGGCTTGGCCGCGGGCCTGTTCGGGGCTTCCGCTATAGCCGTAGCTGCTCTGGCTGGAGAAGCCCTGGGTGTAGGGCGCGTCCCGTCCGCCGCTGCCACCGGGGCGCCGGCCGCGCTCGCCGCCGACCGAATCGGTGAACCAGCCTTCGCGCTCCTGCGAGCGTTCGTGGACGCCCGGGCGATCGCTGTTCCAGCTGTCGGCGCGCTGGTTGCCCTAGCCGCCGCCGAAGTCGCCGCCGCCGAAGCTTCCGGGGCCGTCGTCCTGCTGGGAGCGGCCGCGCGGCTCGCGTCCCCAATCATTGTCGCGATTGCCGGTCATGCGATGCTCGCGCTCCCAGCGGCGCTCGTCCATCTCGCGCCTGCGCTGGGCGTCGTCGTCGCCGAACCAGCTGCGGACCTCGTCTCCGGCGCGTTCGATGAAGCCGCGGTCGTCCGGACCGCCGCGGTGGTCATGGCCACCTGGACCGCGCCCCTGCTCACGTCCGTAACCGCCGCGATAATATTCGCGCCCCTGCCCTCGATCGTCGCCGTAGCGATTGTCGCCGAAGCCCATCTTGATCTCCTTCTGCTGGCCGCCGCCGCAACAGGCGCGGCCGATCCGCGCTGGCGGGCTCTGGAGGCTGAAACGGGCGCCTGGCGCTGGTCGTTCCGGGGCAGGAGCCGGTCCGTTCCCTTGCTCGGGCGAATTGCAATCCAGGTTAGGGAAAGCCGCGAAAAGGCGCGGTTGCGCTGCGCCGCACGCCTCGCTAATGAAGCGCCTCGCCGGCCCCCGAGGGCCCGGCGACGAAGGCGCGGGGCTGTAGCTCAGATGGGAGAGCGCTGCAATCGCACTGCAGAGGTCAGGGGTTCGATTCCCCTCAGCTCCACCAGCCCTTCCCGATGCCGTATCCGGTCGCGAAACTGACGCCCGCCAAATGCGCAATATCGGTGCTTTACTACACTAATACAGCATGACACGTTGATTCGGAACCACAATCCGGGGGGTTTCGAAGAGCATGTTCGGCAGGATCGCGGCGTTCGAGTTCCGCTACCAGGTCAGGAGCCCTTTGTTCGTGGTGGCGGCGGGCGCCTTCTTCCTGCTCGCCTTCGTCGACATGGCGGTGATGAAGCTGGGGACGGTGGGCGGGGGGAATGTGCTGTTCAATAGCCCGCATGTGATCATTGTCACGCATTTGCTGATGTCGCTGCTGTTCCTGTTCGTCGGCGCCGCCTTCGTCTCGAACGTGATCGTGCGCGACGACCAGAGCGGGTTCGGCCCGCTCGTCCGCGCCACCAGGATCACCAAGTTCGATTATCTGTTCGGGCGCTTCGCCGGAGCGTTCGCCGCCGGAGCGCTGGCGCTTGCGGGGGTGACGCTCGGCCAGTGGCTCGGCACGTTGATGCCGTTTGCCGACCAGGAGATGCTCGGCCCCAACCGCCTCTGCGCCTTCGCCTATGCCTATGGCCTGTTCGCTTTCCCCAACGCGCTGATCCTCTCCGCCATCCTGTTCGCGCTCGCCACCGCGACCCGCTCGACCGCCGGGACCTTCATCGGCGTCGTCGCTTTCCTGGTCGTCTACCTCGTCTCGCAGCGGCTGATGGAGAACCAGTCGCCGCTCAACGTCCGGGTGCTGGCCGACCCGCTCGGCATGTCCGCCTACATGGCCGCCTCGCGCTACATGACCGCGGCCGAGCTCAACGCGGGAGCGACTCCGGTGACCGGACTGATGGTGCTGGGCAGGCTGCTCTGGGTCGGCGCCGCCGCCCTCCTGCTGGCGCTCACCTACGCGCTGTTCCGCTTCTCCGAACGCGGCATGTCGCGGC
>VBAE01000190.1 GCA_005882415.1 Alphaproteobacteria bacterium
CGGTGCCACGCGCCCCAGCGCCGGCGATGCCGCCACCGCCCCGGCGGCGGCGAGGAAGGTGCGGCGGTGCATGTCAATCATCGTCGGGCATCTCCGCTTCGTCGATCGGCCGGAAGGCGGAGCGCGCAAACTCCCGCCCCCGCTTCACGGTCAGAATGATGGTCGCGACATTGCGCACGCTCTCCAGCGGGTTCTTCGCGGTCACCACCAGATTGGCGAGCTTCCCCACCTCGATGCTGCCCATCTCCCTTTGCCGTCCGATCGTCGCCGCCCCGCCCAAGGTCGCCGCCCTCAGCACCGCCGCGGCCGGAAGCCCCGCTTTCTCCTCGAGCAGCACCAATTCCTCGTAAAGCGCCGGGAACGGATCGCTCCGGGCGCTGTTGCCGTCAGTCCCAGCCGAAAGGGTCACCCCCGCCCGCCAAGCCTGGTTGGTCAGCCGCGCCGCAAGCTCGGGCGTGCAATGATAAGGCTTGCCGGCCTTGGCCGCCGCCTTCGCAGCCTCGACATAGACCCGGTCGGTCGCGTCGAGGATCGTGCCCCGCCGCTTCATCTCCGCGAACAAGGCCGCCATCGCCGCATTGTCCCCCTTCGCGAACAGCCCCGCGTCGATCGGGAAGCGGTCCTGATACGACTGAGGCCGCTTCGCCATCGCCTGGTAGGCGAGGTAGCAGACGTGCGACACGACGTCCGCCCCGGCCCCCACCACCTCGGCCGGGGTCGCGGGAAACACCATCCCATGCGCCCAGACCGGGAAGCCCTGCCGGTGCGCCTCCGCCGCCAGCTTCGCGACTAGCGATCCCGGCAAATTCGCATAGATCTTGAGGCCGGTCGCCCCCGTCCCCCGCGCCATCGCCACCGCCAGCCGGATGTCGGTGCCCTCGTCGATCGACTGCATCCAAGGCACCCGGCCCGGCTCCAGCCCGCCCGTCGCCGCCCGGGTCCGCGGGTCCCTGAAGAAGCTCGGCCCGGCAACCAAAGCCGCATAATAGATGTCCGGCGCCGCGATCTCGCCGACCAAAGCCTGCCGCGAATATTCCGCCACCGCGCGCAGGTCGTCGGCCATGTCGCGCACCGCGGTGATGCCGCCATAGAGATCGCGCCGCATCTGCGCCTCGGCCCAGCGCCGATTGGGCGGCGTGGCGAGGTGGACATGGCTGTCGATCAGCCCCGGAAGCATGAAGGCGCCCTTGAGATCGACGCTCCGCGCGCCCTCCGGCACGGCGGCGTCCCCGTCCGCGGTCACCGCCCGGATCCGCTCCCCCTCCACTACCACCGCCATGTCCCGCCGGACCGCCCCCGCCAGAGGATCGACCAGCGACACATGCCGGTAGACGGTCACCGCCCCCTTGGCCCCGGGCGCAAACTCAGGAGCGGGCGGCGCCTGCCCCAAGGCCGGAGCTGAAACGAAAAGGGCGGCGGCAAGCGCAAGCGAACGGATCGACATCCCCCCACTCTGGCGGGCCGCTGCGCCCCCGGCAATGGGGAGCTTCCGCCCTCAGCGCCTCTTGGCGGTGAAGAACCCGTAAGCCGCCCCGACCGCGCCGCCGACCAGCGGCCCCACGAACGGCACCGGAATGGCGATCGCGGCCCCGATGGCTGCGGCGATCGCAGTACGCTTCGCGACTGGGTTCTCGAACTTGGCCCTACCTCCTGATCAGGTGTATTATAGGTATAATACACGCCGAAGTCCAGCCCCTCCCTTCCTGCGCCCGCCGCACCCCCGCGAAAAAAATCATTTTCCTACACTGTACCGGTTATGTTCTATAATAGGGATGGACCGGAAAAGCGATTCGCAGGCGCCGGAGCGCCGCCTCATCGATCTCGGCGTCAAGACGCAGGTCGTCACCCTCCTCCGTGCCGGCCGCGACCGCGAGTCGATCGCCGCCGAAGTCGGCTTCCCACTCCAGAGCCTCTACGCCGCCCGAAGCCGCGACCCGCTCTTCCGCCTCGCCTGGGAATGGGCGATGGACCTCTACGCCTGGTATTTGAAGCTCGGCGAGCCGCTCCCGCCCGACGAGGACGGCGCCGAAATCCGCATAACCCCGCACAACCGCCGCCCCTTGCAGCGCCGCCACATGAACTGGGTCAAGTTCAACCATTCCCGCCAGCAAATCTATCTCGACCATTTCGCCGCCACCGCCGATTCCCGCGCCGCCGCGGCCAAGGCGGGCGTGTGCGAGGCGACGGTCCAGACCCACCTCCGCCGCAACCCCGAATTCGCCGCCGTCCACGCCGAGGCGCTGGCCATGGCCGTCGCCCGCCTGGAGGCCGAAGCCGTCCGCCAGCGCCTCGATGCGCAGCGCCGCCTCAGCGAGAATCTCAGCCCCACCGGCGAGGTCGCGCAGGAGTTCGAGCGGGTGATGAAGCTCCTCCAGCGCTGGGACCGCAAGGGCGGCGCCATCGGTCCCCGCCCGCGAACGCCGCCTGCGAGCGAGGTCTGGACCTTCGACGCGGCCATCCTCGCACTCGAAAAGCGCCTCCTCGCCGTCGGCATGATCAAGCCCGGCGACGGCCCCGACCCGCCGGAGAACCCCCGATGACCCTCCCCCTCCCGCTTGTCGAATACGGCACGGACCTGTCGCCGATCTTCTTCAAGTCGCTGTTCCCGCCCGACGGCAGGATCAGCCGCGCCCAGGCCCTCTTTTACCTTCGCAAGCTGGGTGAGATGACTCCCGAAGGCCGCCGCAACGCATTGCGCACCCTCCCCCGGCCCGCGCTCCGCGCCCTCTACCAGGAATGGTGGTGGGGCGTGCACGAGGGTCAGGCGGAGCCCGACACCGACTGGCGGATCTGGGCGATGGTCGCCGGCCGCGGCTTCGGCAAGACCCGCGCCGGCGCCGAATGGGTCTGGGCCCGCGCCCGCGAGGACGCCACCGCGCGCATCGCCCTCGTCGGCGCCACGATCGACGAGGTCGTGCGGGTGATGGTCCGCGGCGAGAGCGGCCTCCTCGCCATCGCCCGCCCGCATGAGCTCCCGCGCTGGATCCCGACCCTCGGCCTCGTCCGCTTCCCCTCCGGCGCCGAGGCCTATGCCTTCTCCGCCGAACGCCCCGACAAATTGCGCGGCCCCCAGCACCATTTCGCCTGGTGCGACGAGCTCGCCAAATGGCCCAATGCCGACGACACCTGGAACAACCTCATGCTCGGCCTCCGCCTGGGCGAGACCCCGCGCACGATCGTCACGACGACGCCGAAGCCCATCCCCCTCCTCCGCCGAATCCTGGCCCTCCCCCGCACCCACAAGACCGAAGGCCGAACCGACCAGAACCCCCACCTCCCCGAAGACTTCATCGAAGCCATGCGCGACATGTTCGCCGGCACCCGCCTCGCCCGCCAGGAGCTGGAAGGCATGATCCTAGAACAATTCGAAGGCGCCCTCTGGACCCGCGAACTCATCGAAAAGGCACGCCACCCCTCTCCCACTTGGGGAGAGGGACGACTCGCCGAAGGCGAGCGGGGTGAGGGAACGGACCTCCCAAAGACGGACTTCACCCGCATAGTCGTCGGCGTAGACCCACCCGCCTCCACCGGCGGCAATTCCTGCGGGATCGTCGTCTGCGGGATGGACGAAGCCGGCGACGCCTGGGTCCTCGCCGACCTCACCCAGGCCGGCCTCACCCCCGAAGGCTGGGCCAGCCGAGTCGTCGCCGCCGCCCACGAATATGGCACCCTCTACACGGGCGTCCCCGCCAAGGTCGTCGCCGAGAAGAACCAGGGCGGCAACATGGTCGGAAGCATGCTCCGAGGAGTCGACTCGAACCTCCCCCTCCGCTTGGTCTCGGCAACAAAGAACAAGCCCGGCCGAGCCGAACCCATCGCCCTCCGCTTCGAAACCGGCCGGGTAAAACTGGCCGGCCACTTCCCCGACCTCGAAGACCAACTCTGCGCCCTAACCTGGGAAGGCTACCACCTCCCCGGCAGCCCCGACCGTTTAGACGCCATGGTCTGGGCCCTGACGGAACTGTTCGAGAAAAAGGCACCAAACCCGGGTGTGAGAAGCTTGTGAGCTTCTGCAAACCCGCTGACCGCGGTGCGGCTCGAAAGCCGAATTTATTTCACGCAAAGACGCAAAGACGCAAAGGGGCTGCAACCGTCAATACAGCCGGCGAGCACCTCCGACGCCGGAAACGCAATGAATGGCCTCCGGCCATTCAATAAAGTCTCAATGGCACCCCGCGGCCTCATTGCCGGCCGCGGCACCTTTGCGTCTTTGCGTCTTTGCGTGAAACAATCCGGCCTCTGGCCCCACTCGGCGCACCTCGGCTAAGCTCCCAAGGCAAGGCGGGGAGGCAATACCATGGAAGTGGAAGCGCTCGCGACGATCGCGGTGGACTGCGGCTTCAAGATCCACGAGCGGCTCGGCCCGGGCCTGCTGGAGTCGGTCTACGAGGCGGTTCTAGCCCAGGCACTGGAACGGCGAGGTCTGTTCGTGGAGCGCCAGAAGCCGATCCCCATCCGCTTCGACGGCCTCATCATCGACGAAGGTTTCCGCGCGGACTTGCTCGTTGAAAATACGCTGCTGATCGAACTCAAATCGGTCGAACGACCGGCTCCCGTTCACACCAAGCAGGTCCTGACCTACCTCCGCCTCATGCACCTCCCCCTCGGCCTCCTCATGAACTTCGGCGCAACCACCTTCCGCGAAGGCATCAAGCGCGTCGCGAACAACCACAATGCTCCAGCTGCACAGCCAGGGAGCTGAGTTACAACTCGGACGACAGTGCAGCCCCGTAGCCGCATTTTCTCACGCAAAGACGCAAAGACGCAAAGAGGCCGCATGCTTCAAGCCGGCCGAGAGAACCACAAGCTGCCGACAACGAAGGAATGGCCTACGGCCATTCAATCTAAAGCCCATCGATAGCCGCAGCCTCAAAGACCCCCGCGGCACCTTAGCGTCTTTGCGTCTTTGCGTGAAACAACAGGACATTCGAGCAGCACCGCCGCCAGAGTTACACCTCCGGCAACACTGCCACATCCGGGTCCACCCATCCCAACCGCGCCTCCACCGAGAACAGGCGCTCCGGCGAGTAGAAGCGCAGGGGCCAGTCACGACGCCCCTCCGGCGCCTCGAGCAGCCCGTTCACCTTCGCCGCCAGCGGAAGCCCCGCATCCGTCCGCGCGAGGAAGCCCCGCACAGCCCGCACGTAAACCTGGGTGATCGTTTCGTGATAGCCCTGGGTCTCGTCGTTCACCCCGCCGACGCTCTCGTTGAAGCGGCGCATCAAGCACAGCGGCCCTCTCCTGCTAACGCAGCTGAGATTGCGGACCGGCTCTGTCGTTCGAGGATATCGTAGCGAAGATGGACGAATGGTCCCGCACCGAAGCGACACGGCCCTTACAAGACGCGGGCAGAGTGATACCATCGACTGATGGCAAATCGTCCGTCCTTCAAGATTCCCGACCCACCCTGGCTGGCGATCCTTGTCGTGGCTGCCGTGGTTCTTACTGTGCCTTTCTGGTTTTCTTCCCCAATCGCCGGCCTCGCGCTGTTCGGTTTTGCCGTTTGGCTCGCAACCCGAAGACACAATTCAACCTGAGACACTGCCCCTCCATGGTGC
>VBAE01000191.1 GCA_005882415.1 Alphaproteobacteria bacterium
TAATCGCCCCGGTCGCGCACATTGTAGGGGCCGCCGTGGGGAAGGATGATGAGCGGCAGGCTCCGCGAGTCGCGGTCGGTCGGCAGGGTCAGATAGCCGTGGATGGTCAGCCCGTCCCGCGCCTTGTAGGAAATCGGCTTGGACGGGGCGAGCTTATAGCCCTTCATCCGCTCGTTGACGAAGGCCAGGCGGTGCATCGCGCCCGTGGCGGGCTGGAGATAATAATAGCTTCCGGGATCGTTGGCGCCGGTGACCAGCACCAGCATCCGGCTGCGGTCGCGGCTGCGCGAGACGATCCATGCCTCCTTGCCCTTCAGCGCTCCGTCGAGCGCGGTCTGGATCTGCTTCATCTCCGGGTCGAACCATTCCACCCGGTCGCGGTCGTCGGTGTAGAAGGCGGCTTCGACCGTCTTGGAATCGGCGCTGAGGAAGATGTCGCTGATGTCGTTCGTTTTGCTCTCGAAGACGAGATCGCCGGTCTCCAGCGTCGCGTAGTTGAACCGGTAGACCGCGGATCGGCCCGTCTTCTCGCTCGACAGCACATAACCCTGGTCGCCGTCCTGAGCGAAGCCGATCAACCTCAGAGAGGCATTCTTGTCGTCATAGCGCGCCGAGCCGGCGCGCTTGAAGGGCGCCGCCTCCGATGGACGGTAGACGAGCGACCACTTCTCCTCCTGGAATCCCATGCCGGCGCGGACCACCCCTGATTTGTCGGCAAACCACTCCCAAACGTCGTCGCGCTGGCGGACGACCTCCTTCATGTCGCGGGTGGCGAGATCGACCCGGAAGACGGAGGGGTAGTCGTAGATCGTCTTCTGGATCGAGAGCAGCAGCCACTTGCCCTCGGGATCGACGTAGAGGATGTCGTCGCCCTCCGGCCCCTGCATGATGCTTCCGACGAAGTCGCCTTTCCGGGTCGCGAGGTCGTAGGAGATGAGGCGGGTGACGAAGGCGTCCTCGCCGAGCAGGGGTATCGTCTTGCCGACGCTGATCAGCACCCTGGCGTTGCCGGCCCAGCGATAGGAGACGAGATCCCAGCCCTTGGGCAGAGCGAAGGAGCGCAGCTCGCCGGTCGTGATGGAAGCGAGCAGGATCGCTCCCTTCTCCTTGTCGCCGAGCTCGGCCAGCAGCCAAAGACCGTCCGGCGACAGCTGCGGGTCGGTGTAGATCGCCCGGTGGGCGAGATCGGCCGTGGGGATGAGCCCAGCCTTCGGAGCGGCCGCGGCTGCCGAGGTCGGCGCCGCAGCTCCATTGTCCGCCGCCGCCGCGGGCGCGAGCGCCACCGTTGCCAGCAATGCCGCGAACGCGAACCTCTTCATCGAATTTCCCCTGATGCCCCGCCTACATTCTAGCGAAGAATGGAAACAGGCCAAGCGTTTATCGATCCAATTCGGCGAAACGATAGGCTAGGAGGCGGCATGCCCAAGCGTCTCGCCCCGCGCCTGCTTCGCATATTCGGCGTCCTCGCCCTGCTGGTCGTGGCGGGCCTCGGCTGGGGCTATTGGACCGCGGTGTCGGAACCGGCGGTCCGGCGGACGGAGCTTCGAATCGCCGGATTGCAGGCGCCGCTGAGGCTCGTCCTTTTCTCGGACATCCATGTCGAGGCACCGGACATGCCGCCCGAGCGGCTGGCGCGGATCGTTGCGCAGGTGAACGCCCTGAAGCCGGATCTCGTCCTCATCGCCGGCGACTTCATCAGCGAGAAGTACGCCGGCACCCACCTCTATTCGATGGCCGCGGCGATCGCTCCGCTGGCGGGGCTCAAGGCGCGGTTGGGAACGGTGGCGGTGCTCGGCAATCACGACCATTGGAACGACGCCCCCGGCGCCCGCGCCGCGCTCGCCGACGCCGGAATCCGCCTCCTCTCCAACCAGGCGGCGGCGATCGGCCCGCTGGCGGTGGGAGGGCTCGACGACGACTTCACCCACCGGGCGGATCTTCCCGCAACGCTTGACGCACTGCGCGCATTGCCCGGGCCGAGGATCATGCTCAGCCACAGCCCCGACCCGTTCGCCGACCTGCCCGCCGACGTGCCGCTGATGCTCGCCGGCCATACCCATTGCGGGCAGGTGGCCCTGCCCTTCCTCGGCGCGGTTCGGACGATGTCGCGTTACGGCAAGCGCTATGCCTGCGGGATCGTCCGGGAGGGCGGCAAGGTCCTGATCGTCGGCGCCGGCCTCGGCACCAGCGGGCTTCCGCTCCGGCTCGGCGCAGTTCCGGACCTCTGGCTGGTGACCCTCAGACCAGCCGGAGCGCGCTGATCGCGGTCACGAAGCCGAGGACCAGGAAGACGATCGCGATTCCCGCACGGATGCCGCGCACCGGCACGGACTTCGAGAAGCCGGCACCGAGCAGGGCGGCTGGGAGGCTCGCCGCGATTATCCCGGCGGTCGCTCCGGCGGCGGCGAGGAGCCAGGAATCGAAGCGGGCGGCGAGGGCGAAGGTGAGGAACTGGCTCTTGTCGCCGAGCTCGGCGATGAAGAAGGCGCCGAAGGTGCCGAGGAACAGCCCGCCTGTCACCGCCCCGTCCTGCACCTTCACCCGCCAGCGCAGCAAGGGCGCAGCAGCGGCGAAGAGCAGGGCGAGCGCGACCAGCAGCGACAGCGCGCGGATGGTGACGAAGTCGTGGACCAGCACGCCTCCGGCCGCTGCCAGCAGGCTGTTGAGGAGCGCGGCAAGCGCCGCCGCCGCGACCACCGGCCCCGCCCGGCCGTGCCGAGCGGCGATGGCCATGACGAGGAGCTGGGTCTTGTCGCCCCACTCGGCGAGAGCGGCGGCGAGGAAGGTCGAGAGGAGTGCGTCCACCCGACGCTCAGGCGCCGAGGCGGATAGCGACCGAAGCGAGCATCGCCTCGACCGCCTGCTCGTCGCAGCGTTCGCAGCCGATCGCGTCGCGAAGCTGGTCGAGATAGAGGCTGGGGCCGCAGGCGCCGGGCCGGCCGGTCTCCCGCACCGAGCGCTCGAGCGCGTCAGCGAGGCGCACCACCGGGTTCATGCCATAAGCCGCCGCCAGGCGCCGAATGCCTTCGATGCTCTCGCCGACATTGCCGCCGCGCTTCGAACCCGCCAGCGTGCGGAGACTCACGAGCCGCTCGCACAGCTCCGCCCGAACCACCATCATCGCGTCATGCTCGCTGCCCATCGCGCCTGTCCCGCTGCTCTATCGCAAGCGAGGATGCGCCCTTATGGTTACCGGATGGTTAAAGCCGGCAAGCCTTGACAGCCGCGCCCTTTCGCGGCAGAGGCGGCGGCGGATTGGAGCGGCGGAGACGCCGCTTTTATTTTTCGTCCATCACCCCTTTTGAGAGGCTGTCATGGCCAAGCCGACCACGGTCAAGATCAAGCTCGTCAGCTCCGCCGACACCGGCTTCTTCTATGTGACCAAGAAGAACCCGCGGAACATCACCGAGAAGATGACCTTCCGCAAATATGATCCGGTCGTCCGCAAGCATGTGGACTTCAAGGAAGCAAAAATTAAATAAGCCGCGGGGGAGGCTGCTCCCCTTCCGGCTCAGCGGGCGGGCGGGAATCCTCGACGGGATTCGCCGCCCCTTCTGCGTCTGAGCTCTCCGGCTCCTCCGCCCGCGGCATCGCCAGCAGGGCGCGTACCGCCTCAACGAAACGGATCACCGAGATGGGCTTCGAGACATAGCCCTCCGCCCCGGCGTCGCGGATCCGCTCCTCGTCGCCTTTGGCGGCATAAGCGGTGACCGCCATGATCGGGGTGCGCTTCAGCTCCTGGTCCGCCTTCATCTGCTCGATCAGCTCCAGCCCGCTGATGTGCGGCATCTGGATGTCCATGACGATGAGATCGGGCACAAAGTCGCGGGCGCGCTCCACCGCCTCGCGGCCGTCGCGGACCGGCTCAGCGGCATAGCCATGCGCGCGGAGCAGGTCGCAGAACAGCTTCAAATTGAGTTCGTTGTCCTCGACAACCAGGATTTTTTCGCCCACCCGCCAACATCTAGGCGATGATGAATCAGGACACAAATGGAGCCGCCCCCGAGGCGCTGGCGCTTTCCGCCCTCGCCTGGACGCTTTCAGAAGAAGCGCGGGCCGAGCGGCTGCTCGCCACCACGGGGCTAACGCCGGAGGGACTTCGATCCGGGCTGGGCGATCCGGCTTTCCTGGCCGCAGCCCTGCGCTTCCTCGAAGCCTATGAGCCGGACCTCCTCGCCTGCGCCGAGGCACTCGATATCTCACCGACCCAGATCGTCGCCGCCCGCAGGAGCCTCGAATCGTGAACCGGCCGCTACTCATCACCGATTGCGACGAGGTACTGCTCCACATGGTCGCCCATTTCGCGGATTGGGTGGCGGAGGCGCATGACCTGAGCTTCCAGCTCGACGCCCCCGGCTTCCGCGACGCGCTGCGCGATTCGGACGGCAAGCCGGTCGGCGAGGAGCGGGTCTGGCCGTTGCTCGACGGCTTCTTCGAGACCGAGATGCACCGCCAGAACATCGTCCCCGGCGCGGCCGAGGCGCTGGCCGCGCTGGCGGACGCCGCCGACATCGTCATCCTCACCAATATCGGCGACGAATATCAGGCGAACCGGGTGGAGCAGCTCGAGCGGTTCGACATCCGCCACCGGGTGCTCTGCAACCGCGGCGGCAAGGGCCGGCCGGTGCTGGAGCTCATCGAGGCCATGCGGCCGAGCGCGGCGGTGTTCGTCGACGACCTCGCGGTCCACCACCAGTCGGTCGCGGCCCACGCGCCGCAGGTCTGGCGGCTGCACATGATCGCCGAGCCTAAGCTCGCCGGCTCCACCCCGCCCGCCCCCGAAGCCCATGCCCGGATCGACCATTGGGACGAGGCGCTGCCCTGGATCCGGGCGCGGCTGGCCGAGGGGCCTGCGCTGCCATGAGCGGCTTCGAGCTCTTCGTGCCGGAGGTGCCGACGAAGGAGCATGAAGCGGCGGTCTATGGCGGGCTGATGCAGTATAACGCCGGAGTGGCCCCGACCGAGGTCCATCCGCTGGCGGTGCTGATCCGGGACGAAGACGGCACCGACGTCGGCGGCCTGTGGGGCCAGAGCTATTACAACTGGCTGGCGATCAATTGGCTGTTCGTCCCCGAGACGCTCCGCGGCACCGGGGTGGGCTCGCAGCTAATGCTGCGGGCCGAGGAGATCGCCCGGGACCGGGGCTGCCGCGGCGCCTGGCTCAACACCTTCAGCTTCCAGGCCCGCGGATTCTACGAAAAGCTCGGGTTTACGCTCTTCGGGACGATCGAAGACCATCCGGAAGGCGGCGCACGCTATTTTCTGAAGAAGCGATTCGACTGAGCCACACCCACGTCATGCCGGACTTGATCCGGCATCCATGAACACGGATCGTGCCGAAACCTCACAAACCTGTGTTCATGGATTCCGGGTCGAGCCCGGAATGACGGTTACTCAAAACTGGTGCCACGCCCCCGGCTTGATCCGGTGGACGCCCCAGCGGAGGCCATCGCCGCCGCCCCATTGGCCGTCGGCGAACAGCCGGACCGCGGCGAGGCTGCCATAGCCGCCGGACTGGCGCGGGTCCCTCATGGTAGATGACGTCGTCGCCGATCCAATGGTCGGAGACGTTCTCCCCCGTCCATTTGGTCCGCCACTGGGCGAGCGCGTCGGGGCTGTAGCGCTGGACGAACTGGGCGCGGAAGGCGGTGACGCCGCGGGCGGTGAAGGCTTCGTGGGCGAGCGCGCTATGGGCGCCGCAGTCGATCACCTTGCGAGTCACGACCTCGCACCAGTGCATCGGCCAGGGCGACGGGCCCCATTCGTAGCGGGCGCGGAGCCAGCGCGGGCCGCTCGAAAGGTCGCCGCCGTTCAGCTGCGCATAGTCCATCGCAACGATCCACTCGCGCGCCACCTCGCAGCAGGCGCCGCCATGGTGCGAAAGGCTGCTGAACGGGAATTCGCTCCAGCGGGCGCTCGGCAAGGAGGGGGCGGGACGCTCCTCGATCCGGGTTTCGATGAGGTCCTCAACCGCGTCCAAATACATAGGACATGCTCCTGTCGTAACCGCCGGCGTCGCAGAAGATGAGAAGGTCGCCGGCGCGGGTCCCTTCCGGAAGGCTGACATTGGCGGCGACCACGTCATGCTCCATGCAGAGGCGCCCCATGAGATGGGTCTTGCCCCGGCCGAGCGGCTGGAGGGCGCCGGTCTCGCCGCACTTCCTCAGCATCCGATGGGGCTGGAAGAAGTGCATGGGGAGCTCGGCGATGGAGGCATCGACCACAGCCTCGATATAATCTTCTTCATGCTCCTGAATTTCGAGGATGCGCATCGCCAGCGCCATCGAGGGCTGGGCCATCGCCTTGCCGGGCTCGGAGACGATCTGGCGGACGCTGGGCAGGGCGGCCTTCACCCGCTCGATCGCCTGGCCGAAGCGGTCGTCGTCATGGTCGTGCCAGTCGTCGGGGAACCAGCCGCCGCCCATGTCGAGGATCTCGACGCTGCGGCCCGAGAGGCGCTCGATCGAGCGGCACCATCTCAGCATCGATTCGAACAAATGCCACCAGCCGGCGACTCCGATGTTGGAGCTCGCCATGTGGAAGTGGATTCCGAAGGCGGTGTCCTCGGGAAGGCGCTTCACCGCGTCGACCAGCCTGGCGAAGGTCGCCGGGCTGTCGAGCGGGATTCCGAAGCGGGAGGTGACGTTGGGGGTGCGGATCCGGATTCCGACATGTTTGGACGACATCTCGCCTTGCTCCATCGCCGCGACGGTCCTGTGGAGGTCGGCGACGCTGTCGCAGAAGAAGGCGTGCATCTTCTCCTTCGGCATCAGCCCTTCGGGCCAGAATTTGGCGGGGCCGTTCAGGATCACCTGGTCGGGCCGGAAGCCGACCTGGAGCGCCTTCTGGACTTCGAGCAGGCTGATCGCCTCGGCATAGAAGCCGTTATCGAGCGCGAGTCGGATCAGCCGCTCGTCGGGGTTGGTCTTGATCGAATAGCCGCTCACCACCTGCACCTCGTTGGTGCTGAGCCGGTGGGCGCGCTCGGCGGCCTTGGCGAAGAGGTGGGTCGCGGTCGAATCCATGAACAGGAAGTCGGGCGTCTGCACTGCGTCGAGGTCGATCGAGGCGATGTCGGCCGCCATCGACTCGGGAATCTGCGGAAGGCCGTCGGGAGCGTCGCCCTCCAGACTCGTGTCGATCGCGACCAGCATCTCGGGGTTCAGTTTGTGCAGCTTCTTGGCCAGCGAGGTGAGGCCGGAAGGGTGCTTCATCGAATGGCCGACGGCGCCGGCGAAGGGCTCGGGAAGCGCGGGCAGCGGGTAGTCGGAGCGGACCGGCACTTCGATGACGAGGCGGGTAAACACCTCCGCCTGGGCCGGCGAGGGCTTTGCAGCGATCCCCGTAGCGCCCTGGATGAGGAGGCCGGGGAGGTTGTGGCCGGCGATGGTGGCGCCGTGGACCCAGGCCGGGAAGCGCGGGTTCATCTCGAGCAGCCAGAGCTGGCCGGCTGTATCGCGCACCATTTCGACCTCGCCGCCGCCGCTCCAATTGAGGTCGCGAACCATCGCGCGCAGCGGCTCCAGGAAGTCGGCGGGGACTTCGGAAATGTCGCCGGCCCAGGTCTTGCCCTCGGGCGTGATGTCGCGCTTGCGCATGCTGACCGCGCCGAGCAGTTCGCCGCGCCAGGCGCTCAGCATCACCGATTCCTCATAGCCGCTGACGTGGCGCTGGAGGAACAGCCGCTCG
>VBAE01000211.1 GCA_005882415.1 Alphaproteobacteria bacterium
GGGAGGGCCGAATAGGCGGCCCCCGTGGTACGGTTGTTCATTAGAGTCCCCCAACGGCTCTGGTGTGGGGGCCTCTATGCCGCGCCGATTGATAAAAATTGGTTAAGACGGCATTAGCCCTTTGAAGCAGGCAAATGGAAACCAAGGCAGGAGCCGGGACTCGGATATGAAGAGGCTGCGTCCCACCGATTCCGAACCCGAAACCGCGCCGTCCGCCTCGGCCCAGGCGCCGCGCCTGCCCGAACACGATCCCGATTCGGTCGAGCCGGGCGCGATCGCCTATCGCCGCGACCGGCTGCTGGCCTCTTTGAACCTGATGGTCGGCGGCGGCCTGGTGCTCGCGCTTCCCTTTGCGCTGAGGGCAGGGGCCGAATTCTTCCTCCCCGTCACGGCGGCCCTGGTCATCGCCATCGCCCTCGTGCCCTTGCTCGAATGGCTTGAGCGGCGCCGGGTGCCCTCCGGCCTCGCCGCCCTGATCTGCGTCCTCCTGTTCATCGGCGTCGCCAACATCGCCGTCGCTTCGATCGTCCTCCCCGCCGCCGACTGGGTCCGCCTGCTTCCCGAGCGGATCCACCGGATCCGCGACACGCTCGCGCCGCTGCTCGACATCTACAAGGACCTCGAACGCTTCATCGACCAGGTGGTGCGCGAGTTCGGCACCGCCCGCCACGCACCCCGCACCGTCGCGGTCGAGCCGCCCAACTCGCTGCTCGAGATCGTCGCGAGCTCGGCCCCGTTCGCCGCCATCCAGATGTTCTTCGCGGTGCTGGTGATCTTCTTCTTCCTCTCCGGCTGGACCCGGATGCGCAAGCGCACCATCACCACACGCGGCAGCTTCGAAGGAGCGATGACGACCGCCCGGGCGATCCAGCAGATGGTCGACGCGACCTCCACCTATCTCGGCACCATCACCATGGTGAACGTGGCGATGGGCGCGCTGGTCTCGCTCCTGCTCTATCTGCTCCACATGCCGACCCCCTTGATGTGGGGCGGGATCGTCGCGGTCCTGAACTACATCCCCTATCTCGGCCCCATCGCCTCGGCCGTGCTCCTCGCGCTGGGCGGGCTGATGACGTTCACCGATCCCTGGTACGCGCTTCTCCCGGCGGCCGGCTTCCTCTGCATCCACCTGGCCGAGGCGAACATCATCACCCCGTCCATCGTCGGCCGCCGGCTGACCATCAACCCGCTGCTGATCCTCGTCGCTTTGAGCTTCTGGGCCTGGGTGTGGGGGACGACCGGGGCGCTGCTCGCAGTGCCCCTGCTCATCATCATGAAGACGGTGCTGGACGCCGCCGGCAAGCCCGACATCGCCGGATTCCTGTTCGAGGAAGGGACCCTGACCGGCCATCATTACGACGATCAGGCCTAAGGTTTTGCGCTGCGGCGAAACGAGGGCTTAGCTCGCTTGACAGGCCATGGGGCAGGCCGTAGTTCGCCGGCTCCCAAGCGGGTGTAGCTCAGTTGGTTAGAGCGCCGGCCTGTCACGCCGGAGGTCGCGGGTTCGAGCCCCGTCACTCGC
The DNA here is from genome assembly GCA_005882415.1 of Alphaproteobacteria bacterium. GTDB lineage: Bacteria > Pseudomonadota > Alphaproteobacteria > Sphingomonadales > Sphingomonadaceae > Allosphingosinicella. The sequence continues at coordinate 1,523 of VBAE01000211.1, forward strand.
GCCATTCCCCAAATCCATCCGGAATCGCCGCCGATCGTCGCTTTCGCGCGCCCGGAACTAGGTTTCGGTCTCAACTTCGGTTAGGTTGCCCGCGGCTGCTTATCCTTCAATGGGAAGGCAGCCGGTTGGGGGAAATCTAAGGTGTCGAAGGACCATCTGGGGCTGTTCGATATGCCGTTGGAGCGCCGCCAGGTGCGAACCGGCATAGCGATCGTCGGTGTGCTTCTGACCGCCTTTTTCCTGATCTTGCCGTGGCGCGCCATTCCACTGCCCGAGGTCGGCGCGTTCGTTCCAATGGTCGATTCGATCATGTTGGTCTCCGACGTGATCGCCGCGACTTTGCTCTACTCCCAATCTTCGGTCTTCCGCTCGCGCGCACTCACCGTCCTCGCCTCCGGTTATGTTTTCGCGGCCCTGCTCCTCATTCCCCATGCGCTCAGCTTCCCGGGCGCCTTCGCTCCCAAGGGCCTTCTCGGCGCGGGGATCAACACCACCGCCTGGATCGCCACGCTGCAGCGGCTGGCGTTCCCGGCCGTCATCATCTCTTACGTGGTCCTGCGGAGGATCGATGCCGCCTCACCGCCGGATCCCAATTCGGAGCCGAGAATCGTCGCGTCCGCTTTGGTGGCAGCTTCCCTGGCATTAGGTGTGGCGCTGCTGACCACCCGCGGCCACGATCTGCTCCCGGCATTCTACGTCAACCGCGCCGACCTGAGCTATTTCAACGCCGTCGCCTACCAAACGGTGTCGTTCGTGCTCCTTTCGACCGCGTTCGTCATGCTGTTTCGGAGCCGACGCTCGGTGCTCGACGTCTGGCTGCTAGTCGCTCTTTCCAGCTGGATGATCCAGTCGGTGCTGATCATGCTGCTCCACAGGCGCTTTACGGTCGGCTTCTATTCGCTGTTCGTCATGTTGGTGGTCTCGCACCTGGTGGTGCAACTCGCCCTCATCGCCGAGTCGAACCGGCTCTACGGGAAGCTGGCGCGTGCAACGGCCGAGCGGGACCGGGAGCGGGACTCGCGGCTGATGTCGATGGACGCGCTGACCGCCGCGATTGCCCACGAAGTCGGCCAGCCCCTGACCGGCGTGAACTTGAACGCCCGGGCCGCGCTCAACTGGCTGACCCGCTCCCGCCCCGCCGTCGATAAGGCGATCGGCTCCCTCTACGCCACCATCGATGCCGGCCACCATACGATGGAGGTGATCAAGAGCATCCGGTCGATGTTCGACAAGGGCGCGACCACCTCGACCAGGTTCAGCCTCAACGATCTGGTCCGCGAGACCACCCGCTTCCTGGAAGGCGAGCTGGCCGGGGAGAGAGTGACTCTCGAGCTCGCGCTCGACAGCTCGGTCCCGGCCATCGTCGCCGACCGGATCCAGATCCAGCGGGTGCTCGTCAACCTCGTCGTCAACGCGATCGAATCGCTTCGGGCGACCCAGGGTCGGCCCCGCTGCATCGCCATCCGGTCGATGCCGCTCGAACGCCGCGCCGTGTTGCTCGAGGTCAGCGACACCGGCCTCGGCATCACGCCCGACGAGATTCCCCACATCTTCGAGGCCTTCTTCACCACCAAGGAGATGGGCACCGGCCTCGGCCTGTCGCTGTGCCGGGCGATCGTCGAGGAACATGGCGGCCGCCTCTGGGCCTCCACCGGCGCGCACTCGGGCGCCACTTTCCATTTGGAGCTGCGCGCCGCGGCCTGAGCCGTCAGGGCCTGCGGAAGCTGCCAGTCTCCATCCACTGCAGCAGCGGCTTCAAGGGCAGGATCCAGACGATCCCGGCGACGGTGAAATAGAGCGCGTGGACGGGCCAGGGGAGGCCCGTGAGCAGCTCGGCCCCGTTCGCGACCAGCACCGCCCAGCCGGCGATGAGCAGCAGGATGAGCAGGATTCCGGCCGGTTTCCTCAAGGTCGGCTTTACCGGCATTGGATCCATTCCTTCGGGGTGGCGATTGCGTCGAGCGGCATGTCCCACGGGTCCGCCGGGATCGGCTCGTCGACGATCTGGCTCTCCCAGGCAAGGCCGATGGTGAAGACGGTGCCGCCTTCGCGCAGATGCGCGAGGGCGCGGTCGTAATGCCCTTTGCCATGGCCGATGCGGGCGCCGCTCCGGTCGGCGGCGACGAGTGGGACGAGGACCAGGTCGGGCGCCAGAGCCTCGGCCGAGGCGGCGGGCTGGAGCACGCCCCACGGGCTGGGTTCGACCGCCGGCGCCTCGCGGAACAGCATGCGCGAATCGCGGTCGAGGAACCAGGGGAGTGCTGCACGTTGCCCGGCACCTAACCGCTCAAGCACACAATAGGGGCTGATCTCGTCCTTGAGCGGATGATAACCGGCTACGGTCCGCGCCCCGATCAGGTGCGGCAGCACGATCCCGGCGAGCTTCGCCTCGAGCTCGGCGCGAAGCTCCGGGCTGAGCGAGCGGGCAAAGGCGCGCCGCGCCGCGAGGGCGTCGCTTCGCATGTCGCTCTTGGAGCGGGGGGAGGGGGGTGACGGGACCACCATGGCCGTTTGCTTGAATATCCTCTGACGCGTCAACGTCAGGTGGGGACCATATGTGCCGGACCAGGGCCCGACCAGGGATAGCCCCCTAGGATGCTTATCGCCCAGGGATGTTCATAAAGCGCGCACCGGGCAGTACCCGTCGCTGACGATCTAGGCGCTCTCGGCCTTGGTCTCAAGCCTTTGGGCGAGACTTTCCACCCTTTGGGCCAGCCGTTCCAGCGCGTCGGCCACCGCCGGGTCCTCTTCCGGCTCCGGCTCGGGGGCGTTGCCGCGTTGCCGCTCCTTGATCTCGTCGGCGAGGAGGAGGGAGGCGAAGAGGAGCTGGCGCGACTCGCTCAAATTGCCGAGCGCCGTCGCCGCTTCCTGCGCCTTGCGGTCGACGGTGGCGGCGAGGGAACGCAGATGCGGCTCCTCCCCATCTCGGCAAGCAACCGAATAGGTCCGCCCGGCAATGCTGACGTCGACGCTCGCCATCAGCTTTCCTTCCCGATCAGCCCGTCGATCTGCGCAATCACCGATTCGACCTGGCTGCGAAGCGTCCCATGGGCCTCGCGCAACCGGAGCAGCTCGCTATCGTCCCGCGGAGGTGACGGCGGGGCAGGGCGGTCGGCGACCGCGTCCAGCCGGGCCAGCGCCCGCTCGATCCGTCCGATCGCTTCCATCGCCCGCTCGCTTGCCATGACTTCGCCATACGCCAGTGCGGACGGAGCGGGCAACCCTTGCCGGGGACCGTGCCCACCCGAGGTTGACGCCCGCGCCGCCGCGCTTAAAGGAGCGCGCAGGCGGAGCCTCTCGCGTCTTTTCCGCCGGTCCAGCAAGGAACCTTATGGCCGTCGAACCGAGACTGCTCGCCAACGCCATTCGCGCGCTCTCGATGGACGCGGTGCAGGCCGCCAATTCCGGCCATCCCGGAATGCCGATGGGCATGGCCGACGTCGCGACGGTGCTCTGGACGGAATATTTGAAGCACGACCCCGCCGACCCCGCCTGGCACGACCGCGACCGCTTCGTCCTCTCCGCCGGCCACGGCTCGATGCTGATCTACTCGCTGCTCCACTTGAGCGGCTATGCGGCGCCGACGATCGACGACATCAGGAATTTCCGGAAGCTCGGCTCGCCCTGCGCCGGCCATCCGGAGAATTTCCTCCTCGACGGCGTGGAAGCGACCACCGGCCCGCTCGGCCAGGGCTTCGCGATGGCGGTCGGAATGGCGATCGCCGAGCGCCACCTGAACGCCGTCTTCGGCGACGACCTCGTCGACCACCGCACCTGGACCATCGCAGGCGACGGCTGCCTGATGGAGGGCATCAACCACGAGGCGGCGGGGCTCGCCGGCCATCTGGGGCTCGGACGGCTGATCGCTTTCTGGGATGACAACAAAATCACCATCGACGGGTCTACCGATCTGTCGACTTCGGAAGATATTCCGGCCCGATACGCAGCCTATGGCTGGCACGTCGTCCGCTGCGACGGCCATGATTTCGACAGCATCCGCGCCGCGATCGACGAGGCGCTCGCCGATCCGCGCCCGTCGCTGATCGCCTGCCGGACCATCATCGGCTGGGGCGCACCGAACAAGCAGGGCACGTCCGCCACCCATGGCGCCGCGCTCGGCGCGGACGAAGTCGCCGCCGCCCGCAAGCAGCTCGTCTGGGACAGCGAACCCTTCGACATCCCGGCCCCGATCTACGAGGCCTGGCGCAGCGCCGGCCGCCGCAGCGCTGGCGCGCATGACGAATGGCGCACGCGCCTCGCCGCAAGCCCCGAGCGCGACGAGTTCGTCCGCCGAATGGAAGGGCGCCTCCCGTCGGACGATGGCCTCGCCGCCCATCTCGACGCCCTCGCCGCCAGCCCGCAGAAGATCGCCACCCGCAAGGCGTCCGAAATCGCCCTCGACGCGATCAACGCGGCGCTCCCTGAGACGATCGGCGGCTCGGCCGACCTCACCGGCTCGAACAACACCAAGAGCAAGGGGCAGACCGTCTTCACCCGCGACGACGCGTCGGGGCGCTACATCTATTACGGCATCCGCGAGTTCGGCATGGCCGCGGCGATGAACGGCATGGCGCTCCACGGCGGCGTCATCCCCTATGGCGGCACCTTCCTCGTCTTCGCCGACTATTGCCGCCCCGCCATCCGCCTCTCCGCGCTCCAGCAGGTGCGGGTCGTCTATGTGATGACCCACGATTCGATCGGCCTGGGCGAAGACGGCCCGACCCACCAGCCGGTCGAGCATGTCATGAGCCTCCGGATGATCCCCAACCTCGCCGTCTACCGCCCCGCGGACGCCGTCGAGACTGCCGAAGCCTGGCAGCTCGCGCTGGAGCGGCGCGACGGCCCGTCGCTGCTTGCCCTCACCCGTCAGAATCTGCCGCAGCTCCGCCTCGGCCGGAGCGAGAATCTGACCCGCCGCGGCGCCTATCGCCTCCGCGCCGCAACCGCCCTCCGCCGGGTCGTCCTGGTCGCCACCGGCTCCGAGGTCGAAGTTGCCGTCGCCGTCGCCGAAGCCCTCGAAGGACAGGGGATCGGGGCGGACGTCGTCTCCATGCCCTGCTGGTCGCTGTTCGACGCCCAGGACGGGGCCTATCGCGCCGACCTGCTGCCCGCCGACGCGCTCAAAGTGTCGATCGAGGCGGGCACCACGCTTGGGTGGGAGCGTTATATCGGCCCGCGCGGCCTCGCGGTCGGGCTCGATCGCTTCGGCGCCTCCGCGCCGGCGGAAGATCTTTTCAAGCGCTTCGGCTTCACCGCCGAGGCGATCGTGCCGCGGGTCCTCGCGGCGCTCGACGCTCAGGGAGAATGAAGATGGCAACCAGGGTCGCGATCAACGGGTTCGGGCGGATCGGCCGCCTCGTCGCGCGGGCTTTGCTCGAGAAGAAGGACAGCGGCCTTGAGCTGGTCTCGATCAACGATCTTGCCGACGCCCAGTCCAACGCCCTCCTGTTCAAGCGCGACAGCGTCCACGGCGCCTGGCCGGGCGAGGTCGGCGCCGACGGCAACGACCTCATCATCGACGGCCGCCGGATCAAGGTCACCGCCGAGAAGGACCCGGCCAAGCTCCCGCATGGCGACAACGGCGTCGACATCGCGCTGGAATGCACCGGCTTCTTCACCGACCGCGACAAGGCCGCCGCGCATCTGACCGCAGGCGCCAAGCGCGTCCTGATCTCGGCCCCCGCAAAGGGCGCAGACCTGACCGTCGTCTTCGGCGTCAACCACCACAAGCTGACCGCCGAGCACACCATCGTCTCGAACGCGTCCTGCACGACCAACTGCCTGGCGCCCGTCGCCAAGGTCCTGAACGACCTGGTCGGGATCGAGCGCGGGCTGATGACGACCATCCACGCCTACACCAACGACCAGCGCATCCTCGACCAGATCCACAAGGACATGCGCCGCGCCCGCGCCGCCGCCATGTCGATGATCCCCACCACCACCGGCGCCGCCCGCGCCGTCGGCGAGGTGCTTCCGGAGCTGAAGGGCAAGCTCGACGGCTCCTCGATCCGCGTGCCGACGCCCAACGTCAGCGTCGTCGACCTCACTTTCACCCCGAAGCGCGACACCTCGCTCGACGAAATCAACGGCGCCCTCCGCGCTGCGTCCGAGAGCGGCCCTCTGAAGGGCATCCTGGCTTATTCCGAGGAGCCCCTGGTCTCGATCGACTATAACGGCAATCCGGCCAGCTCGACGGTGGACAGCCTCGAGACCGCGGTGCTGGAAGGCAAGCTCGTCCGCGTCCTCTCCTGGTACGACAATGAATGGGGCTTCTCGAACCGCATGGTCGACACGGCGGGTGCGATGGCGGGGCTGCTGTAACGATCGATGGCCAGGTTCAAGACCCTCGACGATCTCGGCGACGTCCGCGGCAAACGGGCCCTCGTCCGCGTGGACCTCAACGTGCCGATGGCCGACCTGAAGGTCACCGACGACACCCGCCTCCGCGCGACCATCCCGACGGTAGCCGAGCTTGCCGACAAGGGCGCGATCGTCCTTCTCCTCGCCCATTTCGGCCGGCCCAAGGTGCCGAGCCCGGAATTCTCACTGTCGCTCGTGACCAAGGCCTATGAGGAGGTGCTCGGCCGCCCGGTCCGCTACGTCGACTGGGAAGTGGCCGAAGAGAATGTCGCCATGCTCCAGCCCGGCGACGTCGCGATCCTGGAGAATACCCGTTTCTTCGGCGGCGAGGAGAAGAACGACCCCGAAGTCGCCCGCCGCTTCGCGTCGCTGGGCGATTTCTACGTCAACGACGCCTTCTCCGCCGCCCACCGCGCCCACGCTTCGACCGAAGCGATCGCGCACCTGCTCCCGGCCTATGCGGGCCGCGCGATGGAGGCGGAGCTCAACGCGCTCCAGAAGGCCCTGGGCGATCCCGAGCGGCCGGTTGCCGCGGTCGTCGGCGGCGCCAAGGTGTCGACCAAGCTGGAGGTCCTCCGCCACCTGGTCGCCAAGGTCGATCACCTCATCATCGGCGGCGGAATGGCCAACACCTTCCTCTCTGCCCGAGGCGTTTCTGTCGGCAAGTCCCTCTGCGAGCACGAACTCGCCGGCACCGCCAACGAAATCCTCGAAGCCGCGGACCGGGCCAACTGCACCGTCCACCTCCCCTATGACGTGGTGGTAGCGAAGGAGTTCGCCCCCAACCCGCCCAGCCTTCGCACCTGCAACGTCCACGAAGTCGCTCCGGACGAGATGATCCTCGACGTCGGCCCGGCGGCGGTCGAGGCGCTCGCCGACGCGATAAAGACCTGTCGTACCTTAGTCTGGAACGGACCCCTCGGCGCCTTCGAGACCCCGCCCTTCGACCGCGCCACCGTCCAGCTCGCCCAGACCGCTGCGGCGCTGACCCAGGCCGGCCAGCTCGTCTCGGTCGCCGGCGGCGGCGACACCGTCGCTGCGCTGAACCACGCCGGCGTGGCGTCTGACTTCACCTTCGTCTCCACCGCCGGCGGTGCCTTCCTCGAATGGATGGAGGGCAAGGAGTTGCCGGGCGTAAAGGCGCTGGAGGGGTGACGGCGCAAGCCCAAGGTTCAACCCTCGACAAAGCTCTCGGGCGAGATTAGAGGCGCGCGGCGCAATTGCCATTTCGTGAGGGGCTCCCGAGACCCCGCGGGCGCGGTCGGCCCTGCCGTCCCGTGTTCCATGGCGATAGCGTAGCTCGTGGTGAGCACTTGCCTCGAACGCAAGCCGGCGGTTCAACTCCGTCACCTTGGATAGCTCAACTGGTAGAGCAGTAGATTGCTAATCTACGTGTCGTGGGTTCGAGTCCCACTCCAAATGCCCTGATAAGGCACTTCACTCGGGAAGGCCGGCGGGGTGTTCAGGCCGAAGGCGGTCAAGGGGCTTCGGCCTCGAAACCGGCCAGAGGCAACCGGTGCCGCGGCTTCGCGCCGTCGGGGATACCGGCGCCGCAAGAAGGCGCGCGGGGCGGCTCCCAGGGCAGGCTTCGGCCTCGCCGCTGCGGTCGCTCCAGACGCCGGGCCGCGACGCCTGAACCGACGGACCGCCCGGTAGCGGGGAGCACCCCCCGGCCGACCTCGGGGCTCGTTGCGCGCAAGCAACAGTCCTCTTCCGATTTGTTGCACTGCCGCATCGGCTCTTTACCGCGCCCGACCCGCCAAGTAGTGGCCGCGACCCTTTGTTCGGCAATGGTGCCGGCAAAGTGGAGAAAGAGGAGGGCCGGCGATGATCCGCAAGGACTATATTGTTGCCGAAAACCAGCGCGGCCTCCTCACGAAGGATGGCCGCCTCATCAACGTGCTCGAACCGGGACGTCACTCGTTCTGGGACTTCCGCAACCGTCTCGGCGTGGAGATCGTCCCCGCCCGTGGACTGTTCGCGGGGCCCTGGGCCGAGATCATGGCGAAGCGGCATCCGGAGCTGGCGGCCGAGAATATCGTTACCGTCCGCCCGCCCGAAGGCGTGGCCGCGGTGGTCTGGATCGACGGCCGCGCCTCGATCGTGGTTCGACCGGGCCAGACCGCCTATGTCTGGAAGGTGCTGAGCGAGGTTGCCGTCACCGAATATGACGTCAACGCCCGCCCGCGGCTCGACAAGCCGGAGCTGATCGCGATCGAGAAGGCGGAACTCGCCACGATCGGCGGTCAGCCGCCGGTCGCCGTGGTGAACGTCGGGGCCGCCCAGGCGGGCCTCGTCTTCTTCGACGGGGAACTTGTCGAGACGGTGGGTCCCGGTCGCTACGGCTACTGGCAAATCGGGCGCACGGTCACGAGCAAGACGCTCGACAGCCGTCCGCTGCCGCTCGAGGTGACCGCTCAGGAGATTCTGACGAAGGACCGGATCTCGCTCCGCGTGACCCTGACTTCGTTCCTGAAGGTCTCCGACGTCGAGCGTGCGGCGCTGGCGACGCCCGATTACCAGCAGCACGTCTACAGGCTCGTGCAATTCGCCGTTCGCGAGGCGGTGGGTGGCCGGACTCTTGACGAGCTGCTGAACGACCGGGAGTCGGTCGACGACCAGATCACCGCCCATGTCCGCCGGGAACTCGGCGACATCGGGGTCGATGTCACCGAGCTCGGGATCAAGGATGTGATCCTGCCGGGCGAGATGCGCGAGTTGATCAACAAGGTTGTCGAGGCCGAGAAGCTCGCTCAGGCCAATTTGATCCGGCGCCGCGAGGAAACGGCGGCGACCCGTTCGCTGCTCAACACGGCGAAGCTGATGGAGGACAATCCGACCCTCCTGAGGCTGAAGGAGCTGGAGGCGCTGGAGCGCGTGACCGAGAAGATCGGCCGCATCGACGTCCATGCCGGTTCCGGCGAGGGCCTGAACGCCATCGTCGACCGGCTGGTAACCCTGCGTCCGCGAGACTGAACGGGAGGGGCGGCAGCGATGCCGCCCCTATTTGTTGCGCAAGGGCGCTCCGCCTGCGCGATTTGAACCCTGCCGCCCTCTGGGATAGGGGGCGGACAGCCACGAATCAGGGAGCTCCCATGAGCATCACGCCGACCGTCAAAGCCATTCTCGACAAATATGAGTCCGACAATCCGGGCGTGAAGTCGAACCTTGCGCGGATCCTGATGCAGGGGCGCCTGGGCGGCACCGGCAAGGTCATCATCCTCCCCGTCGACCAGGGCTTCGAGCACGGCCCGGCGCGCAGCTTCGCGGTCAACCCGCCCGCCTACGACCCGCATTACCATTATCAGATGGCGATCGACGCCGGCCTCAACGCCTATGCGGCCCCGCTCGGCGCGCTCGAGGCGGGGGCGGGCACCTTTGCGGGGCAAATCCCGACCATCTTGAAGGTCAACAGCTCGAACAGCTGGGCGACCTCGATCAATCAGGCGGTGACCGGCACCGTCGAGGACGCGCTCCGCCTCGGCTGCTCGGCCATCGGGTTCACCATCTACCCGGGATCGGACGAGATCTTCCCGATGATGGAGCAGATCCGCGAGATGTCCGCCGAGGCGAAGGCGGTCGGCGTCGCCACCGTCATCTGGTCCTACCCGCGCGGCGGCAAGCTGTCGAAGGACGGCGAGCTCGCCCTCGACGTCGGCGCCTATGCCGCGCACATGGCGGCCCTGCTCGGCGCGCACATCATCAAGGTCAAGCTCCCCTCCGCCCATATCGAGCAGAAGGACGCGCAAAAGGCCTATGAGGGCACCGACTGGTCGGCCCAGTCCGACCGCGTCCGTCACGTCGTCCAGTCCTGCTTCGCCGGGCGGCGGATCGTCGTCTTCTCGGGCGGCGCCGCTAAGGGCGAGGACGCGGTCTACCAGGACGCGCGCGACATTCGCGACGGCGGCGGCAACGGCTCGATCATCGGCCGCAACACCTTCCAGCGGAAACGCGAGGACGCTCTCGCCATGCTCGACAGGCTGGTCCGCATCTACAAGGGCGAGGAATAAGCGCCGGCGGTGCTGAGCCGCTTCCTCGCACGCCAATTCGCCCGCCCGAGCGGCCTTCTTGGCCGAATCTGGATTGCGCCATGGCTGGACCGGATCAGCCGGGAGATGAACCGGCTCGCGCTGGCTGAGCTTGAGCTGGCGGGGGGCGAGCGGGTGCTGGAGGTCGGCTTCGGCGGCGGCGGGCTGATGGCAATGATGTTCGACGCTGGAGCGGCGCACGTCACCGGCGTCGATGTGTCGCAAGCCGCCTTTGGCGAGAGCGCGGCGGCGGTTCGGCAAGGAAGCACGGTTAGTCCGCGCCTCCGCCGAGGCTTTGCCCTTTCCCGATTCCGCATTCGACGCTGCGGTCAGCCTCAACAGCCTCTATTTCTGGCCGGACGTCCCCGCCGCCTTCGCCGAGCTGGCGCGGGTGGTTCGGCCGGGCGGGCGGCTTGCCGTCGGTTTCGAGCCGGCCGACGAGCTTCGCAAATGGCCGGGCCACCGCTTCGGCTTCCGGCTGTTCGAGGCGGAGGAGGTGGCGGGGCTCGCCGCCGCCGCTGGGTTCGAGCATCTCCGTTTCAGCGAGGGACGCGGGCGCAAGCCGGATCGCTTTCTCTGCTTGAGCGGGACGCGGGGGAGTGCGAACGTCTGACCATGGATGAGGAAGACCCGACCGCGCTCGACCCGAGCTTCGCCGATCTGTTCGAACCGAACGAGCGGATGCCGTGCCAGCTCTATCTGGTGTCGCCCAACGAGATCGGCGGCGATTTCGCCGACCGGCTGCAGGCGGCGCTCGACGGCGGCCCGGTCGCGGCCTTCCAGCTCCGGCTGAAATCGGCGAGCGACGACGAGGTATTGCGCGCCGCCGAGCGGCTGATGCCGATCTGTGCGGCCCATGAGGTCGCCTTCATCGTCAACGACCGCGTCGACCTCGCCCGCGCCTCCGGGGCCGACGGAGTGCACCTTGGCCAGGGCGACGGCGACCCGCGCGAGGCGCGGCGGATCCTCGGCCCCTCCGCCCAGATCGGCGTGACCTGCCACGACAGCCGCCACCTCGCCATGGACGCAGGCGAAGCGGGCGCCGACTATGTCGCCTTCGGAGCCTTCTTCCCCACCTCGACCAAGGAGACCTTCCACCGCCCCGACCCGTCGATCCTCGGCTGGTGGAGCAGGGTGTTCGAAATCCCCTGCGTCGCGATCGGCGGGATCACGCCGGAGAACGGCCGGGTCCTGGTCGAAGCCGGGGCGGACTTCCTCGCCGTGTGCAGCGCTGTGTGGAGCCACGAACAGGGTCCCGGCGCCGGCGTTGCCGCCTTTTCCGCCTTGCTAGGCTCGAAGAGCTCCGCTTAAGGTCAGCCCTCGGGTCGAGGGGGACATAATGCGCATTATATTCAAGCTGATGGCGGCGCTGATCGCCGTGGCACCGGTGGCCGCCATGTCGGCCCCGCGGACCGCGCCGGCGCCGGCGAGAAGCCCGAGCGCGGACAAATTGTCCGGCGACGTTCAGGAGGCGATGGCCTGGCTCGCGAGCCTCAGCGACGCCGTGGGCGGTCAGGTCCAGGCAGGCAAGCAGCTCTTCGATGAAATGCAGCGTGTCACTTCGACGGCGAAGTCCCGTGAAGACTGGCAGGCGGCGGCTCCACGTTTTCGGAGCTGGCCGCGCGGTTTCAGGACGCCTCGCAGCGGAGCGAGGAATCGCTCGCGTCACTTCGCCCGATTTCCAAATCCAACTTGATCCGCACGCGATTCGACCCGGACAGCCTGGTCACGCAGGCGCGTGCCCAGCTCGCCCGGGTGCGGGAGAGCATGGCCGACGTGGTCCTGTTCGCCGACGCCATGACCGCCGGCGATGTCGGGAAGGTGAAGCTCCTGGCGCCGCGCATGATCGAGGGAAGCCTCGCCATTCTGGATTCGCAGCGCGTGTTGTTCGAAGGCCGCCGCGGCCTTTTCGCACCTTCGGAGCATCCCCATCAAATGGCCGCGTTCATGGTCCTGATGTACAAGGTTCTGGGGGTCAGTGAGCGAAACTGGATCGAGGCAAAAACGGGCGGAGACGCCGATGCCGCGGCGGCTGCCGTCAATCGCGAAATCGCCGGCGCTGCAAAGGAGGCTGCCGCTCTCGCAGCGCGGGGGCGAGCCAATTTCGCCCGCGCTTTGGCCGAGACGAAGGCGCTGTCGAAGGGGACGTCGGACCCGAAGTTGCGCGCCGTCGCCGAACAAGCCCTTCGGCTTCTCGATCCTCAGGCGCGATATTTCGACATCATGGACGAATATGCCGCCTGGGCCCGTGCGCAACCTCCCGTCACGGCTGCCTCCCTCGTCTCGGCTCCCCAGGATCCAGCGACCGGCCCGACCGTCGGATTCGAGATGCGGCTCGTCGAGCTTACCCGGAGCGTGGCGCAGGGCGCCCGTTAAGGGCAGGGGCGCCCGCCGATCGCGGCCGCCGATCAGCGCAGCGCCTGCGCCACCATCGCCCTCAGGGTGAGGGCGTCGTGGATGGCATGGCCGAACATGTCGTTGTTGAAATAGCACCAGACGTCGCGGCCCGAATTCGCCTGGCCGACCAGCCAGTCGGTCCAGGAGAGCAGGCCCTCGTCGGAGTAACGGCCCCAATATTTGCCCTCGCCGCCGTGGAAGCGGACATAGGCGATCGGACCCGACGCCCAGCGCTCGGTCGCTGAGCCGGGCATGTCGTGAACGCAGAAGGAGAAGCCGCGCGCGTCGAGGAAGGCGAGCACCTCTTCGCTGAGCCAGCTCTTCTCGCGGAATTCGAAGACATGGGTGAGGTCGCGGGGCAGATGGGCGGCGAATTCCTCCAGCCGCGCGACATTGCAGATCCAGCGCGGCGGGAGCTGGTAGAGGATCGGCCCGATCGTCTCGCCAAGGTTGCGGGCGCGGGAGAGGAATTCGTCGACCGGCTCGGCGCAATCCTTCAATTTCTTCATATGGGTGATGAAGCGCGGCGCCTTTACCGCGTAGCGAAAGCCATCGGGCGCCTGGTCGCGCCACTTGGTGAAGGTGTCGGGCTTGGGGAGGTGGTAGAAGCTGGTGTTGAGCTCGACCGTTTCGAACTCCGCCGCATAATGAGCGAACCAGTTCTTCTGGGCGAGCTTCTCGGGGTAGAAGAGGCCGCGCCAGTGGCGGTAGATCCAGCCCGAGCAGCCGATCCTGATCCGTCCTCGCTCCGTCATCGCGTGAGCCCGAACGGCGGGCACGGGAAATAAGTTTCGGCTGTTGCGTTCTGCACCCGAACCGAATTTCGTGGAGAGACATGTGAAGAAGCTCGTTCTCGCGGGCGCGGCCCTGCTTGCGGTTGCAGGCGCCGGGGTTGCCCAGAATGCGGCAGCTCCCGCCAAGGGCGCTGCGCTCGACCAAAGCGTGCTCGAGGCGCAGGTCCTGCTCGACCGCGCCGACTTCTCGCCGGGCGTGATCGACGGCCAGGGCGGGCCGGTGTTCGAGGCTGCGGTGCGCGGCTTCCAGCAGGCCCACGACATCGAGGAATCGGGCAAGATCGACGACGCAACCCGCCAGGCGCTGGCCGAAGGCGCGGTCCCGGCCACGATCCGCCTCCGCGTGGACGAGGGCGACGCCCAGGGCCCCTTCGTCGGCCCGATCCCGCACGATCCCGCCGTCCAGGCCGGGATGCAGCGCCTCGGCTACCGCAACCTGCTCGAGAAATTGGCCGAGAAATTCCACACCACGCCTGAGACTATCGTCGCCCTGAACAACCCCAAGACCGTGCTCCGCGCCGGCACCGTGCTCGTCCTCCCCAACGTCCTCCCCAGCGCCCGGGCCTATGGCAATGCCAAGCCCGAGGTGGCCCAGCTGCTGAGCGACCTCAACGTTGACCCGAACCAGAAGCAGGCCGACAAGGTGGTCGTCGACAAGTCGGACAAGCTCGTCCGGGTCTATGCCGAGGACGGGACGATGATCGCCCAATTCCCGGCGACGCTCGGAAGCAGCAAGGATCCGCTCCCGCTCGGCAATTGGAAGGTCAACACGATCGCGTTCAACCCGCCGTTCAAATATCAGCCGCAGCTCTTCTGGGACGTCCCCGACGACCAGCCGGAGCGGATGCTCCCGCCCGGCCCGAACGGCCCCGTCGGCGTCGTCTGGGTCGATCTCAACCGCGAGAATATCGGCATCCACGGCACCAACTCGCCCGAGACCATCAAGCGCGCCGAAAGCCATGGCTGCGTCCGCCTGACCAACTGGGACGTCGCAAGGCTTACCCAGATGATCTCGGACGGAATGGAAGTAGTGTTCCAGGCTTGAGCAGGTTCAAGCTCGTCGGGACGAACGTCCTCACCGCGATCGCGACCGCGGTCCTCACCAGCCTGTTCTGGATGATGGCCTACAGCCACGGCCCGGTGAGCCCCCGTTCCGCGCCCGCTGCCCGGCCGGGGCCGAGCCCCGCCGTGCAGCACGAGCTAGTCCTCGGCCCCACCGGCGTCGCCATCCCCGTGCTCGGGATCAAGCCGGAGCAACTCAGCGACACCTTCACCCAGGCGCGGGCGGGCGGCGCCCGGGTCCACGACGCGATCGACATCATGGCTCCGCACGGCACGCCCGTCGTCGCAGCGGCGCCCGGCACGGTCGAGAAGCTCTTCTTCAGCCAGGGGGGAGGGGGGATCACCGCTTATGTCCGCTCCCCGGACGGCAATTGGACCTTCTATTACGCCCACCTCCAGGATTACGCCCCCGGCCTCCACGAAGGCGAGGTGGTGAAGCAGGGCGACCCGATCGGCCGCGTCGGCTCCACCGGCAACGCCAATCCCGAAGGCCCCCACCTCCACTTCGCCATCCACCGCATGGCCGCCGGCGAGAAATGGTACCAGGGCACGGCGATCAATCCGTACCCGCTGCTGGCGGGGAAGCGCTGACCGGCGGGGGACGGCCCCTCCCTTGCCCGCAGCGAGCCGGCGCGCTAGGAGCCCCCCGGCTCTTTCCAAAATTGTGAGACGGACATGAAGATCAGCGGCGTGGACATTCGTCCCGGCAACATCATCGAATATGAAGGCGGCATCTGGCGGGCGGTGAAGATCCAGCACACCCAGCCCGGCAAGGGCGGCGCCTATATGCAGGTCGAGATGAAGAACCTCATCGACGGCCGCAAGAACAACGTCCGCTTCCGCTCGGCCGAGACGGTGGAGCGGGTCCGCCTCGACACCAAGGACTTCCAGTTCCTGTTCCGCGAAGGCGACATGCTGACCTTCATGGACAAGTAAAGCTACGAGCAGATTTCCCTCCCCACCGACCTCCTCGGCGACGCCGCCGCTTTCCTCCAGGACGGCATGGACGTGGTCATGGAGCTTTGGGAGGAGCGGCCGATCTCCGTCCAGCTCCCCGACACGATCGAAGCGACCATCGTCGAGGCCGACGCCGTCGTGAAGGGCCAGACCGCCTCGTCGAGTTACAAGCCCGCCCTTCTCGAGAACGGCGTCCGGGTGATGGTGCCGCCGCACATCGGCGCCGGCACCCGCATCGTTGTCGACGTCTACGAGCAGACCTATGTGAGGCGCGCGGACTAAAAAACCCCTCTCCCTGAAGGGGAGAGGGAGGGGCCCAAGCGAAGCTTGGGAGGGTGAGGGCAAGCTCATCCCCTCACCCTGCCGCTTCGGGACCCCACGAAAGTACTACTTTCGTGGGACCCCTTCGCGGCTTTCCCTCTCCCCTGAAGGGAGAGGGGTTAAGGAGAAGACATGGTTTCCCATTCCGGCCTGATCACCGTCATGCAGCGGGCCGCGCGCAAGGCGGCGCCGCGGCTGAGGCGCGACTTCAACGAGGTCGAGCACCTCCAGGTGAGCCGCAAGGGCCCCGCCGACTTCGTCTCGATGGCCGACGAGCAGGCCGAGAAGACGATCGTCGAGGAGCTCCGCCACGCCCGCCCCGACTGGCGGCTGACGCTGGAGGAAGGCGGCACGATCGACGGCGATCCGGACAAGCCGCGCTGGATCGTCGATCCGTTGGACGGGACCACCAACTTCCTCCACGGAATCCCCCATTTCGCGATCTCGATCGCGGTCGAGGACCCGCGCGGGCCCGGCGGCAAGCCGGAGATCACCCAGGCCCTCATCTACCAGCCGATCACCGACGAAAGCTATTGGGCCGAAAAGGGCAGGGGAAGCTGGCATAATGAGCGCCGCCTTCGCGTCTCCGCCCGCCGCGACCTCGCCGACGCGCTGATCGCCACCGGCGTGCCGTTCAAGGGCCACGGCCATCACGAGCGCTTCCACCGCATTCTCGGGGCAGTGGCACCCGAAGTCGCCGGAATCCGCCGCTTCGGCTCGGCCGCGCTCGATCTCGCCTGGGTCGCGGCCGGCCGCTATGACGGCTTCTGGGAGGAGGACCTCCAATATTGGGACCTCGCCGCCGGCCTGCTGCTGGTCCGCGAGGCGGGCGGCTTCGTCACCGATTTCCGCGGCGGCGACGCCGGAATCGCCAAGGGCCAGGTGCTCGCCGCGAACGGCGACCTCCACTCGCGCCTCCACAAGCTGGTCGCGGGGGCGCTCAGGGCCTGAGCGCTATTTGCGGTAGCCGATCTGCTTTTCGAAGTCGGCGAGGATGCTGGCCCAGAACTCCATATTGTCGATGAACAGCAGCGGCGACACGCCGCCATCGTCAAGATCGACGTCCATCTCGAGGATCGGGTCGTCTTCCTTGTCGAGATAGGCGCGGCCGAACCGCTTGCCCCGGTTCCATTCATTGATCAGCTCGAGGCCGGGCGATGCTTTGAGATCGTAGCCCGAATGGAAGGTGACGGTCGCGCACGCCTTATGCTCGGTGCAATTGTAGAAGAAGATCTGGAAGGTGGTCCCGGCGACGCCGCTGGTGATCATCGGATCGCCGACCTTGTCGACCTCCAGCTTGGCCGCATAGCCGCCCCCCTGGAGCGCCTTCACCAGGCTGTCCGGGTCCTGCGCCTTTACCATCTGGGCGCCCGCGGGCATTGCGAAAGCGGCAATTGCCGCGGCGACTGCAAAGCGTGTGAAGCGCATCCGATCCCCCCTTTGTTCGGGCGTCGTAACGATGCCGCCGCCTCGGCCCCCCGTCAACTCCCCGCTGGGCCGCCGAGTGGCCGCGACTCGACACTCCAAATCGATTCGAGGGGGGATGCGGCGGCGGCTCTCCGCCCTTGCGGGCCGACTGCCGGCGCCTTAAGCCCGCGCTTTCGAATAATAAATATCGCTGTCGGCTGGCCTACCCGAAGGTGTATCATAGTCGTTTACGAGCAACCGGGGAGGGCATCATGGGAGAGGAAGCGGACAAGGCGCTGATGGGGGCCAAGCTGTCGGGATTTCTTCTTGGGAAAATCACCGGCGTCGATCCCTTTAATGAGGTTATGAAGGCATTTTCGGGAGGGCAAGGCGCGGATTTTGAGGGCTTCTTTCACGATGTCATTGCACGTCTCGACGCTATCAAGGGCGAGCTGGACCAGGTTCAGGACGCGATCGCCGGGGTGGCGGCCACAGAGACCAAGATCCTCCTCTCCATCGAGGACGTGAAGTTTCAGGACGCGCTCTCCGATTACAACCTGGCCGCCAACCTGCTGAAGCAATTCTATGCGGACTGGCGATCGGCGGCGGCGGCGCTGAGATCCGATGACGACCAGACGCGGCGCAAGGGAGCGCAGCTCCTGCGCAAGACCCTCGGCGACGACAGCAGCGACAAGGTCGGCGAAGCGATACGCAACATCGGCACCTTCCTGATCGGCGAGGGACCGTTCCGCGGAGCTCTCTCCTACCTTCCGGGGCTTCTGGAGAGCGGCCTTCGGGACCTGGCGTTGAACCAGCCGGTGAAGATGACGATCCAGGGCGAGCCCTGCTACGATTCCTTCTACACGTGTCAGAACATGGCGTCTCGATACGCGACGATCATCGACAGCGATATCTCGCCGCTCTTTGAAGCGGCCCTCGCTTCGCTGCACATGGGTATTACGCTGCTCGAAATGACCTATGTGGGAACGATCCAGGAGAACCAGCTCGATGAGCCCCGCGCGCTCATCCAGAAGACGTGCAACTATATTCACGACTTCTGGTTCAAGCTGGCCACGACCCCGGGGCTGGAGGACGGCATGGCCAAGGCCTTCCAAATCGGAAAGAAGACGCTCTCCCGCCCGCTGAGGGAGGCCCAATGGTCGAGCTGGGACAGCATCCACGAAAGCCCCGAACCGGGCGAGAGCGGCTTTCCCGCCCCGCCGGAAGCGGCCGGCTGGGCCGTCGTGGCCGCCGACCCGTACGTCAAGCTGGACTTTCCTCTCAGCGAACGGCTGATGGCGCTGATCCCACCCGACTTGGAGTTCAAACCCGACCAGCGGCCTGTCAGCCAGGTGATGTTCACCAATGGCAACGGCTACGTCCTCTTCGGCAGCTGCAAGGGCAGGACGCCGATCGACTTCGCGGTCCCGTCGGCAGTCTCGTTATTCGGCATTCAATCCAAGGCACCGAGCCTGGTCGACATTTGCCAACGCCTGGAAGATGCCGGGCTCGTCGCCCCCAGGCAGGACCCCGCGGTCACAGTGCTGGCCGTCGAGGCGGGGCCGGCGGAAACGGAGGTGATGCGGCTGCCGCTCGCCTAGAGCCGCGCCGCGTGATTGCGGCGGGCGTGCGGCGTCTGCGGGACCGCTCGATCCGGGGGGATTATCTCCCGCCTTAACCTGTTGCGATGGCGGGTGCGCTGCCCTAGAAGCCGCGCAACTTCATACCCCTGGAGAGTCTCGATGGCGTCGTCCGCCGCCGAATATCTGCCGATCCTGCTGTTCCTGGCCGTGGCCCTGGCCCTGTCCTTGTCCTTCGTGATGCTTCCGATGCTGGTCTCCAAGCTGACCGGCTCGGCCAATCCCTATCCGGACAAGCTCGCGGAATATGAATGCGGCTTCCCCGCCTTCGAGGACAGCCGCGCCCAGTTCGACGTCCGCTTCTACCTGGTCGCGATCCTGTTCATCGTCTTCGACCTCGAAGCCGCCTTCCTCTTCCCCTGGTCGGTGTCGCTGGGCCAGATCGGCATCGCCGGCTGGGCCGCGATGATGATCTTCCTGATCGAGCTGACGCTGGGCTACGCCTACGCCTGGAAGAAGGGAGCGCTCGAATGGGAGTGATCCTCGACCCTCGTCACGAGAATCTGCGTCCCGCGGACCTGCAGCAGCCGGACCCGAAATTCTTCACCGAGCTTCAGTCGGAAGTCTCGGACAAGGGCTTCCTCGTCACCTCGACCGAAGATTTGTTCCAATGGGCGCGGACCGGCAGCCTGTGGTGGATGACCTTCGGCCTCGCCTGCTGCGCGGTGGAGATGATCCACGCCAACATGCCGCGTTACGACCTCGAGCGGTTCGGCGTCGCGCCCCGCGCCTCCCCGCGCCAGTCGGACGTGATGATCGTCGCCGGAACCCTCTGCAACAAGATGGCCCCGGCGCTCCGCCGCGTCTACGACCAGATGTCGGAGCCGCGCTACGTCATCTCGATGGGCAGCTGCGCGAACGGCGGCGGCTATTATCATTACAGCTATTCGGTGGTCCGCGGCTGCGACAGGATCGTGCCCGTAGACATCTACGTCCCCGGCTGCCCCCCGACCGCCGAGGCCCTGCTCTACGGCGTCATGCAGCTGCAGCGTAAGATCCGCCGCAGCGGCACGATCGAGCGCTGACACCATGACCAATAGCGCTCCCCGCATCGCTGCCCGCGAAGGGTTGATCGACGAACTCCGCTCCGCTCTGGGCGAGTCCCTGACCGACTCCAAGGACGCGGTCGGCGAGCTCTCGCTGACCGTTCGCCGCGAGGCGATCGTCGATGTCTGCCGCACCCTTCGCGACCAGTTCGAATATCAGCAGCTGATGGAGATCGCCGGGGTCGACTATCCCCAGCGTGCCGAGCGGTTCGAGGTGGTCTATCACCTGCTCTCGCTGACCAGGAACCACCGCATCCGGGTCCGCGTCTCGACGGACGAGGACCAGGCCGTCCCCTCCGTCACCGGCCTCTGGCCCGTCGCCGGCTGGCTCGAGCGCGAGGTGTTCGACCTCTACGGGGTCGTCTTCGACGGAAACGACGACCTGCGCCGGATCCTCACCGATTACGGCTTCCGCGGCTATCCTTTCCGCAAGGACTTCCCGCTCTCGGGCTATGTCGAGCTGCGTTACTCCGAGGAGCAGAAGCGCGTGGTCTACGAGCCCGTCCGGCTCCCGCAGGACTTCCGCGCCTTCGATTTCCTCAGCCCTTGGGAAGGCGCGCAGTACATCCTTCCGGGCGACGAGAAGGCCTCGCCCGAGGCCCCCGGCGCTCCGACCCCGCTCAAGGCGGAGGAGATCAAGAAGTGACCATCGCGTCGCCTGACATGACCCGCGAGCAACAGGTCGCCCGCTCCGGCGCGACCGAGGCAAAGATCGCGAACTACACGATCAACTTCGGCCCGCAGCATCCGGCCGCCCACGGCGTGCTGCGCCTCGTCCTCGAATTGGACGGCGAGATCGTCGAGCGGGTCGACCCGCATGTCGGCCTGCTCCACCGCGGCACCGAAAAACTGTGCGAGTATAAGACCTACATCCAGTCCGTCCCCTATATGGATCGGCTGGACTACGTCTCGCCCATGTCGATGGAGCATAGCTACGTCCTCGCCATCGAGAAATTGCTCGACCTCGAGGTTCCGCTCCGCGCCCAATACCTCCGAGTCTTCTTCGCCGAGCTCACCCGGATCTCGAACCATCTGCTGAACATCGGCAGCCACATCATGGACGTCGGGGCGATGACCCCGAACCTCTGGCTGTTCGAGCCGCGCGAAGACATCATGAACTTCTACGAGCGCGCCTCCGGGGCCCGGATGCACGCCAATTACTTCCGCCCCGGCGGAGTCCACCAGGACGTGCCGGCCGGCTATCTCGAGGAAGTCGGCCGCTGGTGCGACGAGAAGCTTCTGCCGATGTTCGAGGACAGCTTGAGCCTCGTCGTCGACAACCGCATCTTCAAGCAGCGCAACGTCGACATCAGCATCGTGTCGAAGGAAGACGCGATCGCCTGGGGCTTCTCCGGCCCGATGATCCGCGCCGCGGGCATTCCCTGGGACATCCGCAAGGCGCAGCCCTACGACGTCTATGACCGCATGGAGTTCGACGTCCCCATCGGCACCAAGGGCGACTGCTACGACCGGATGATGGTCCGCGCCGAGGAGGTCCGCCAGTCGGTCCGGATCATCAAGCAGTGCATCCGCGACATGCCCGAAGGCCCGATCGCCTCGCTCGACCGCAAGGTGGTACCGCCCAAGCGCGCCGAGATGAAGCAGTCGATGGAAGCCTTGATCCACCACTTCAAGCTCTACACCGAGGGCTTCCACGTCCCCGCCGGCGAAGTCTATGTCGCGACCGAGAGCCCCAAGGGCGAGTTCGGAATCTACATCGTCGCCGACGGCACCAACAAGCCCTACCGGGTCAAGATCCGCCCGACCGGCTTCTCCCACCTCCAGGCGATGGACTTCATGACCAAGGGCCACATGCTCGCCGACGTCACCGCCATCCTCGGCTCCCTCGACATCGTCTTCGGGGAGATCGACCGCTGATGGCCGACATCCTTCCCAATTCGATCCCCGATCTCGGCGAGCTTCGTGCCCGCTGGGGCGCCTTCGCCTGGACGAAGGAGAATGAGAAGCAGGCCAAGGTGGTGGTCGGCCGCTATCCGCCCGGGCGCCAGCACAGCGCGATCATTCCCTTGCTCGATCTCGCCCAGCGGCAGGTCGGTGCCGAGACGAACACCCAGGGCTGGCTGCCGGTGCCGGTGATCGAGTTCGTCGCCGCCTATCTCGATATGCCCTATATCCGGGCCTACGAGGTCGCGACCTTCTACACGATGTTCAACCTCGCGCCGGTCGGCCGCTTCCACGTCCAGGTCTGCGGCACCACGCCCTGCATGCTGGCCGGCTCGGACGACGTCTTCGCCGCCTGCAAGGCGAAGGGGCTCCTTAAAGGCCGCACCACGCCGGACGGCCTGTTCACCTTGAATGAGGTCGAATGCCTCGGCGCCTGCGCCAACGCGCCGATGGTCCAGATCAACGACGACAATTACGAGGATTTGACCTTCGAGAGCACCACCGCTCTTCTGGAGGCGCTCGCCCGCGGCGAGACTCCGAAGCCCGGCCCGCAGGGTGTCGCGCGCCGCACCAGCGAGCCCGAAGGCGGCCCGACCAGCCTCGTCGAGATGGTCTCCGAAAATCACGATTACCGCAGCCGCTGGAATAGTGAGGCGCAGGCATGAAGGCGCTCGGTTCGCTCGCCGTCGCGATCCTGATCGGGGTCGTTGTGCTCTGGGTGATGGTGAAGGTCGTCTTCTTCACCTTCAAGCTGGTCGGCATCGCCATCGCGGTGGCGGTCGCCGCGGCCGTCTTCTTCGGCGTGCGCAAGATGATCGAGGGTCCGCGCTGATGCTTGACGACAAGGACCGCATCTTCACCAACCTCTACGGCTTCCAGGATTGGGGCCTGAAGGGCGCGAAGGGGCGCGGCGACTGGGACGACACGAAGGCGTTGATGGCGCTCGGCCAGGACGCGATCATCGACATCGTCAAGGCGTCCGGCCTTCGCGGCCGCGGCGGCGCCGGCTTCCCGACCGGCATGAAGTGGAGCTTCATGCCCAAGGAGCCCAAGCCCGGCAAACCCAATTTCCTCGTCATCAACGCCGACGAATCCGAGCCCGGATCGTGCAAGGACCGCGAGATCATCCGCCACGATCCGCACAAGCTGATCGAGGGCGCTCTCCTCGCCGGCTTCGCGATGAGAGCCCGGGCGGGCTATATCTACATCCGCGGCGAGTTCATCCGCGAGGCGGAGACGCTCTTCGCCGCGGTCCAGCAGGCCTATGACGCGGGCCTCCTCGGCAAGAACGCCGCCGGCTCGGGCTACGATTTCGACCTCTTCGTCCACCGCGGCGCCGGCGCCTATATCTGCGGCGAAGAGACGGCGATGCTCAACAGCCTGGAGGGCAAGAAGGGCCTTCCGCGCCTCAAGCCTCCGTTCCCGGCCGGCGCCGGCCTCTACGGCTGCCCGACCACCGTGAACAACGTCGAGTCGATCGCCGTCGTCCCGACCATCCTTCGCCGTGGAGCGCCGTGGTTTAAGAGCTTCGGCCGGGAGAAGAACGAGGGCACCAAGCTTTTCCAGATCTCCGGACACGTCAACAAGCCCTGTGTGGTGGAAGAATCCATGTCGATCCCCTTCCGCGAGCTGATCGACCGCCACGCCGGCGGAATCCGCGGCGGCTGGGACAATCTCCTCGCGGTGATCCCGGGCGGCTCCTCGGTTCCTCTCGTCCCGGCCGAGCAGATCATGGACTGCCCGATGGATTTCGACGCTCTGCGCGATCTCCAATCCGGCCTCGGCACCGCCGCGATCATCGTCATGGACAAGTCGACCGACGTCGTCCGGGCGATCGCGCGCCTCAGCTATTTCTACAAGCATGAGAGCTGCGGCCAGTGCACCCCGTGCCGCGAAGGCACCGGCTGGATGTGGCGCGTCATGGAGCGCCTGCGCGAAGGCAATGCCGAGATGCACGAGATCGACATGCTGTGGGACGTTACCAAGCAGGTCGAAGGCCACACCATCTGCGCCCTGGGCGACGCCGCCGCCTGGCCGATCCAGGGCCTCATCCGCCACTACCGCCCCGAGCTCGAGCGCCGGATCGCCGAGCGCCAGGCCGGTGCGCTGGAGGCGGCGGAGTGAGAAGGGTGCTCGTTTTGGGAGGGGTTGCCCTCGCGATCGGCCTCTGGTCGACCGGCGCGGCCGCCAAGCCCGGCGATGCCGGGTGGGCCAAGTGCGTTTGGACATCGGCTCCCGCTTCGGCCGAGGCGTGGCTGGGGATGAAGATGCCGACGGCGCAGACGCCGTTTACGGATCCCGCGAGCCTTCTGGGCCATAAGCTGATTGCGCTCTGCGAGGCCGGGGCCGCCGATCCGCTCAAACCCAATCGAACGCCCAAATGGGACTCGCTTGCCGCAGCGCTGCGAAGCGCAAAGTCCGGCGCTGCGGCCCCGGCGTCCGCCCCCGGTGTGACCGTCGCTTTCTGCGAGTCGTCGACGCAGGGGGGAGAGCAGCCAGGGATATTCCTGCACGAGGTCGTGCGACGCCAGGGCGAGCGCGAAACCGTGTCGTTCCGCCAATATTATATCGAACATGAGGGCAAGCTTGTGAAGCTTCCGCAGGATCTGCGCAAAGTCGTGGGCGATGGCACGCCGGTCCAGCGCAGTTGCCGCACGATCGGCGCGCAAGGGGAGCTGGCCGATGCCTAAGGTCAAAGTAGACGGCGTCGAAATCGAGGTTCCGCAGGGGGCGACCGTGCTCCAGGCGTGCGAGCTCGCCGGCAAGGAAGTGCCGCGCTTCTGCTATCATGAGCGCCTGTCGATCGCCGGCAATTGCCGGATGTGCCTGGTCGAGGTGAAGCCGGGGCCGCCCAAGCCGCAGGCGAGCTGCGCACTTCCGGCCGCCGACGGCCAGGAAATCCTCACCATGACTCCGATGGTGAAGAAGGCGCGCGAAGGCGTGATGGAGTTCCTGCTCATCAACCACCCGCTCGATTGCCCGATCTGCGACCAGGGCGGCGAGTGCGACCTTCAGGACCAGGCCATGGCCTATGGCCGCGGCCACTCGCGCTTCCAGGAGAACAAGCGGGCCGTCACCGAGAAATATATGGGCCCGGTCGTCAAGACGATCATGACCCGCTGCATCCAGTGCACGCGCTGCGTGCGCTTCGCGACCGAAGTGGCCGGCGTGCCGGACCTCGGCGCCACCGGCCGCGGCGAGGACATGGAGATCACGACCTATCTGCGCTCGTCTCCAAGCCCTACAGCTTCGAGGCGCGCCCCTGGGAGCTGAGAAAGATCCCTGCCATCGACGTGATGGACGCGGTCGGCACCAACATCCGGCTCGACCACCGCTTCCGCGAAGTCATGCGTGCGCTTCCCCGCCTCAATGAGGACGTCAACGAGGAGTGGGCGCACGACAAGACCCGGCACGCGGTGGACGGGCTGGTCCGCAACCGGCTCGACCGGCCCTGGGTGCGCAAGGACGGCAAGCTCCAGCCGGCGAGCTGGGCCGAGGCGCTGGGCGTGGTCGCGGAGCGGCTGAACGGCGCTTCGGGAGACGCGGTGGCCGCGATCGCCGGGGACCTTCAGGACCTCGAATCCGTCTACGCGATGAAGGCGCTGCTCGGAGCGCTCGGCTCGAGCCTCCACGAATGCCGTCAGGACGGCGCGATGTTCGACGTGTCGAGCCCCGCCGCCTACCGCTTCAACTCGACCATCGCCGGCATCGAGACCGCGCCGGCGATCCTCCTCATCGGCACCAACCCGCGCTGGGAAGCGCCTCTGGTCAACACGCGCATCCGCAAGGCGGTGAAGGCCGGCGGCAAGGTGTTCCGGATCGGCCCGCCGGTCGACCTGACCTACCCGGTCGTCGATCTCGGCGGCGACCTGTCGCTGCTCGGCGACCTGCCGAAGGAGGTCCGCGAGGCGTTCGACGGCCAGGCCAATGCGGCGGTGATCGTCGGCATGGGCGCCCTCGTGGTGCCCGGGGCCTATGAAGCCGCGCGCGCCGCCGCGGCCGTGCTCGGTGCGACGTTCAACGTCCTCCACACCGCCGCCTCGCGCGTCGGTGCGCTCGACATGGGCTTCAGCACAGAGGGCGGCGTCGAAGCGATCCGGGCGAGGGCAGGGGCCTTGAAGGCGCTCTTCCTCCTCGGCGCTGACGAGATGGACACCAGCGCCTTCGCCGACACCTTCACCGTGTACATCGGCACCCATGGCGACCGGGGCGTCCGCCACGCCGACGTCATTCTCCCCGCCGCAGCTTATTCCGAGAAGCACGGCACCTATGTGAACCTCGAGGGCCGGGTGCAGCTCAGCGAGTTCGCAGTCCACGCCCCCGGCGAGGCGCGCGACGATTGGACGATCCTTCGCGCCCTCTCCGACCTCGTCGGCAAGACGCTGCCCTTCGACGATCTCGGCCAGCTCCGCGCCGCGATGCGCGCCGACCATCCGCACCTTGCCGAGCCGGGCCTGACCCAATTCGGCCCGCTCGCTCCGACCTTCGCACCGGCGGCGCCCGTCAGCGGTTCGGTCGTCTATCCGATCGAGGACTTCTACCTCACCAACCCCATCGCGCGCGCGTCGCCGACGCTGCAGCGCTGCTCGGCCGAAATCCTCCACGGCCAGACCTTCCAGGAGGCCGCGGAATGACCGCATGGTTCCAGAGCTGGGCCGGCTTCGGCGCCGGCTGGTTCATCTCCACCCTGATCCTCGTCCTGCTCATCGCGCTTCCGCTGATGCTTGCGGTGGCGATGATCATCTATGCCGACCGCAAGATCTGGGCTGCGATGGCGCTCCGCCGCGGGCCGAACGTAGTCGGCCCTTGGGGCCTGCTGCAGAGCTTCGCCGACGGTTTGAAGGTGTTCCTCAAGGAGACCATCATCCCCTCGGGCGCCAATCGCGGCCTGTTCATCATCGCCCCGATCCTGACCTTCACCGTCGCTTTGGTCGGCTGGGCGGTGGTTCCGTTCGGCCATGGCCCCGGCGGAGCGCCCCTGGTGCTCGCCAACATCAATGTCGGCCTGCTCTACATGCTCGCGGTCTCGTCGATCGGAGTCTACGGCGTGATCATCGCCGGCTGGGCGTCCAACTCCAAATATCCCTTCTACTCGGCGCTGCGCGCAGCCGCGCAGATGGTGAGCTATGAGGTCTCGGTCGGCTTCGTCCTCGTCCCCATCGTGATGTGGGCGAACACCTTCAACCTCTCCGGGATCATCGAGGCGCAGCGCAGCCACGTCTGGATTCTGAACGGCTTCGGCTTCAATCCGCTCTTCTTCCCGCTGGCGGTGATCTTCCTCATCTCCGCCATGGCCGAGACCGCCCGCGCTCCCTTCGACCTGACCGAGGCCGAGTCCGAGCTCGTCGCCGGTTACCAGACCGAGTACAGCTCGATGAGCTTCGCGCTCTTCTGGCTGGGCGAATATGGCAACGTCCTCCTGATGTGCGGCATGACCGCGGTCCTCTTCTGGGGCGGCTGGCTCCCGCCGGTGGACTGGGCGCCGCTTTATTACGTCCCGGGCATCATCTGGTTTTTCGCGAAGATCTTCTTCTTCTTCTTCGTGTTCAGCTGGGTGAAGGCCACCGTCCCCCGCTTCCGCTACGACCAGCTGATGCGCCTCGGCTGGAAGATATTCCTCCCAATCTCGCTCATCTGGGTCGCCCTCATCTCCGGCATCCTGATGGTCTACCGTTACGGAGCGCTGTCGTGATGATGGTCGCGGCCGCGCTCTTGATGGCTCAGGCCGGCGCACCCCCGCCTGGCCCGCCGATCCTCGTTGGACGAGCGAAGACGTCGACCGAGGTCGCGATGACCAGAGACGCATTCGATCTCGACTGTTCGTTGATCG
The DNA here is from genome assembly GCA_005882415.1 of Alphaproteobacteria bacterium. Lineage (GTDB taxonomy): Bacteria > Pseudomonadota > Alphaproteobacteria > Sphingomonadales > Sphingomonadaceae > Allosphingosinicella. The sequence goes on from VBAE01000211.1 coordinate 29,270, forward strand.
ATCCGTCGATGAAGCGTTTTGCGCTGGCCGTCGAACAACGGGGCGGACGCGGCTATGTCGATCCGCGATCCGATGATCCGGACACGCGCTTTCGAAGCACCGCATTGAGCTTCCGCATTCTGAGAGATGAGACGCGCCTCTTTCGGGATGGAAAGCTGAACGGGCAAGACATCGGGGGGCCAGTCGACAGGTTGGAAACTCGCGACCCAAAATTTGGTGTTGTTCGGCTTGAAACCTTTCCGATCGGTCGCGGCTGGGACGTGGCAGCGGTCGTTTACGTCAACGGTTCGAGTCCCGGACATAAGGGCTTTGTGAAATATACGGGGTTCTGCAGCGTCGCGAGGCACGCGCAGCTACCCCTGACCGAAGCCGAAGCTGCAAAGGTTGTTAGGCAATGAGCGCGGTCTCCCATTTCATCAAGTCCTTCACCCTCTGGGAGTTCGTGAAGGCGCACTGGTTGACCTTGAAGTATTTCTTCAAGCCCAAGGCGACGATCAACTATCCGTTCGAGAAGAACCCGATTTCGCCCCGCTTCCGCGGCGAGCATGCGCTTCGCCGCTATCCCAATGGCGAAGAGCGCTGCATCGCGTGCAAATTGTGCGAGGCGGTGTGCCCGGCGGTGTGCATCACCATCGAAGCCGAGCCGCGCGAGGACGGCAGCCGCCGCACGACCCGCTACGACATCGACATGACCAAGTGCATCTATTGCGGTCTTTGCCAGGAAGCATGTCCCGTCGACGCGATCGTGGAAGGCCCGAACTTCGAGTTCGCTACCGAGACCAGAGAGGAGCTGATGTACGACAAGCAGAAGCTCCTCGATAACGGCGACAGGTGGGAGCGCGCGCTCGCCGCGAACCTTGCCGCCGACGCCCCCTATCGCTAATCCGCCCCCCGAATCCACGGCCCTCCATCTAAAGGCCTCCCAGCGACGTGATCCAAGCCTTCGCCTTTTACCTGTTCGCGGCGATCGTCATTGCCAGCGGGGTGATGACTATCGCCTCGCGCAATCCCGTGCACAGCGTGCTGTGGCTGATCCTCGCCTTCTTCAACGCCGCCGGCCTGATGCTGATCCTGGGCGCCGAGTTCATCGCGATGCTGCTCGTCATCGTCTACGTGGGCGCGGTGGCGGTGCTGTTCCTGTTCGTGGTGATGATGCTCGACGTCGACTTCGCCGAGCTGAGGGCAGGCGTCGCGCGCTACTGGCCGCTGGGCTTCATCCTCGCATTGATCCTGCTCGCCGAGATCGTCTTCGCGGTTGCCGCGTGGAGCGCTGGCGGCATCCGCCCGGGCGTCAGCGCGGCCCCGGTCGACGGAGCGATGCCCAACATCCAGGCGCTCGGCACCGTCCTCTACACCCGCTACCTCTACATCTTCGAAGGCGCCGGCCTGGTGCTGCTGGTGGCGATGATCGGCGCGATCGTCCTCACCCACCGCGTCCGCAGCGACGTACGCCCCCAGCGCGTCTCCGACCAGGTCCGCCGCCGTCCCGAGGATGCCGTTGTCAACATGCAGCCGGGCGTCGGCGAGGGGATGAAGCTGTGATGGCTCGCACTGGCGTCGGCGCCGCCTCGGCCGTCACCCCGGACTTGATCCGGGGTCCATGGACACTGTTCAGCGAGAACCGACACGGACGGTGTTCATGGATGCCGGATCAAGTCCGGCATGCCGAGTTCTGCAAAGGAGCCGGCGCATGATAGGCCTGGGCCACTACCTCGCCGTAGGTGCCGTGCTGTTCGTGCTCGGCGTGTTCGGCATCCTTTTGAACCGCAAGAACATCATCGTCATCCTGATGGCGATCGAGCTCATCCTGCTTGCGGTGAACATCAACCTCGTCGCCTTCTCGGCCTTCCTCCATGACATGGTCGGCCAGATTTTCGCGATGTTCGTTCTGACCGTCGCCGCCGGCGAAGCCGCGATCGGCCTCGCCATCCTGGTCATCTACTTCCGCGGCCGCGGCACCATCGCGGTCGACGAGATCAACGAGATGAAGGGCTGATTTTCAAGTGACCGTCCAGCTCATCGTCTTCCTTCCCCTGCTCGCGGCGATCGTCGCCGGGCTCGGCAACCGCTTCATCGGCAATACAGCCGCCAAGCTGGTGACGACCGCGGCCCTGTTCGCCGCGGCGGCCATGGCCTGGCCGATCTTCCTGGGCTTCCTCGCCGGCACCCAGCACAGCCAGCTCTACCCGGTCCTCGCCTGGATCCATTCCGGCGACCTCCAGGTCGATTGGGCGCTCCGCGTCGACGCGCTGACCTCAGTGATGCTGGTGGTGGTGACGACCGTCTCGGCGCTCGTCCACCTCTACTCCTGGGGCTATATGGCCGAGGACGACAGCCAGCCGCGCTTCTTCGCCTATTTGAGCCTCTTCACCTTCGCGATGCTGATGCTGGTCACGGCCGACAACCTCGTCCAGATGTTCTTCGGCTGGGAAGGGGTCGGCCTCGCTTCCTACCTCCTGATCGGCTTCTGGTATTACAAGCCGTCCGCC
>VBAE01000212.1:0-23067 GCA_005882415.1 Alphaproteobacteria bacterium
CAGGGTATTGAGGCCCTCGACCGCTTCGAAGACGATGTCGCCGCCTTTGCCGCCGTCGCCGCCATTGGGGCCGCCATATTCGATATATTTCTCGCGCCGGAAGCTGACGGCGCCCGGGCCGCCGGCACCGGAGCGGAGGAAGATCTTGGCCTGGTCGAGGAAATGCATGGCGGCGATGTAGGGGAGGGGCGCGCGCTACGCTACCCCGGTGGAACCCGAGTCGCGATCATCTGGCGGGTGGCGGCGGCGCGGGCGGCGTCGCGGGGGAGGCCGAGCGCCCCCGCCATTGCGCCGCCGAGCAGCGAATCGCCCAATGCCGCGAGCACCAGCCAGAGGGTGATCTCGTGCACCGGCCGGTCCTCATGGCCCTGGCCGAGCCGGTCGACGAGGTCGTGGATCGCGTCCAGCACCGGGTTCATCGCGTCGCGGTTGCCGGAGAGGATCATCCAGGCGGCGAGCGCCCCCGCGCCCTCGCGTCCGAAGGCGTCGAAGACCTGGTCGACCACCTCGCGCGGATCGATCTCCCCCTGCCGCTCGCGCTCGACCGCCTTGCCGATCTCGGCGGTGATCTTCTCGGACAGGGTGCGGGCGAGCTCGGCCTGGAGCCCCGCCGCCGATCCGAAATGGTGGAGCAGGTTGGCGTGGGTCTTGCCGATCCGGGCGCCGACCGCCTTGAGCGTCACCGCCTGCGGTCCGGACTCGATCAAAAGCTCGCGCGCGGCCTCCAGCGCGGCGGCCCGGCTCTCCTCGGGGGACAGGCGTTCGCGGACTATTGACATTGATGTAAGTATGCAGCAGGGATCATGATCCTCGAGGAGATACCAGCATGGCGCGCGCCGCGACACCCTCCGATCTCACCATCACGCCCCGCGACCGCCGCTTCGGCCGTGGCGCCGCGACGAGCCGCTGGTGGCTGGGCGGCAACCCCTATGGCACCGCCATCTACAACGCTTTGTCGGCGACCTTTCCCAAGGGCGAGGCCTATTTCGTCGAGAGCGTCCGCGCCTTCCGCGATGGCGCCGAGCCGCGCCTCGCCGCTGAGATCAAGGCCTTCACCACCCAGGAGGTGATGCACAGCCGGGAGCATGTCCAGTTCAACAAGCGGGCTCTGGACGCCGGCTACGACCTCTCCGGGCTTGAGAAGAAGGTCGACGAGCGCCTCGCCATCGTCCGCGAGCGCGCCCCCGTGGTGAACCTCGCCGCGACCATGGCGCTCGAACATTTCACCGCGATGATCGCCCATGAGCTGCTCGCCAACCCGCGCCACCTCGCCGGCGCGGACGCGGAGTCCGCGGCGCTCTGGCGCTGGCACGCGGTCGAGGAGATCGAGCATAAGGGCGTCGCCTACGACACCTGGATGCACGCGACGAAGAACTGGCCGCGCTTCAAGCGCTGGTCGGTGAAGGCGCGGGTGATGCTGCTGGTCACGCGCAATTTCATGGTCGATCGCACCAAGGGCTCGCTGGAGCTCCTGCGCCAGGACGGGATCACCGGCCCTAAGGCCTATTGGGGCCTGTTCCTTTACGCCTTCGGGCGGCCGGGGATGATGCGCAAGGTGCTCGGCGCCTGGGTCAGCTATTTCCTCCCCGGCTTCCACCCGTGGAAGCACGACAACCGGGCGCTGATCGCCGCGGAAGAGAACCGCGCCGCCGCCTACGCCTGACTTTCGGGCCCGAGGTTGGGCGCCCCGAGATGCTGCAGGAAATCCGGCTTGCCGAGGCCGATCCCCGCGTGGCGCAGGATCGCGTAAGCGGTGGTGACGTGGAAGAAGAAGTTCGGGAGCGCGAAGCCGGTGAGATAGGCCTGGCCGGTGAAGCCGAAGCCCATGCCGTTGGGGAAGCGCAGCTCGACACGGCGATCCTCGCTTCCCGCAAGCGCCGCCGGATCGACGCTGCGGATGAAGGCGATCGTTCGGTCGCAGCGGTCCCTGAGCTCGTCGAAGCTGGTCTCGGTATCGGGCATGGCGGGGGCCTCGATCCCGGCGAGACGGGCGATGGCGTTCTTCGCGCTGTCCGACGCCATTTGATATTGGGCGGGGAGGGGCTTCATGTCGTCCGCCAGCTTCGCCTCGAGCAGCTCCGCCTCGGGCCGTTCGGCGGCGGCCTTGTCCAGCCAGGCCCGCATGTCGGAGAGCGCGTTGACGAAGACCGGCGCCGATGCGTCGTAAATGGTGAAGCTCATAATATTCTCCGGCTGTTCGCCCGACCGTGCATCAGCCGCCGCCGCTTGGCCAGCGCGCAAAGGCAGCGCGTGCGGCGGGGACGTCCGCACGCGCTGCCTAGCGGGTCAGGCCGCCATCATCGCCGGTACGGTCTCGGCAGTCTCCTCCGCGCCGCAACCCGCGCAGGAGAGCTCCAGCTCGAACAGTCGGCAGGGCGCCATCTCGCCGCGGCCGGCGCTGTAGCGGGGGGCGATGATCCCGGTCGGGCGGAAACCGAGCTTCTCCAGCACCCGGCCTGAGGCGGGATTGTCGAGGAAGTGGCCGGAGCTGAGCTTGCGCAGCCTCAGGCTCTGGCAGGCGATCTCGAGCACCGCGCGGCCCGCCTCGGTCGCGTAGCCATTTCCCCAGTGGCGCCGGCCGATCCAGTATCCGAGTTCAAGCTCGCCCGTAGGACGCCGACCGAGGCCGACGCTGCCGACCAGTTCGGGCGCGCCGTCCGTCCGGCGGAAGACAAGGAAGTTCGATTCGTGCGGCATCCGTTCGGTGCCGAGGAAGGCTTCGGCATGGTCGAGCCGGTAGGGCCATGGCGCGGTGGCGAGGTTGCGGACCACCGCCTCGTCCGCGATCAGCCGGTGAACCGCGGCAGCGTCTTCGGCCCAGCCTGGCCTCAACAGCAATCTTTCCGTCCTGTGGAACATCGCATTTCCCCTCTTCTCGTCGTCCCTGTGGCGACCCGCGGTGACGGGCCGGTGACGTTTTCGAGGGAGAAATAAAAAAGGGAGAGGGGGCGGCCCCTCTCCCTCGAACGGTTCTCTTGTGAGTACCTTGGGGCCGCCCCTTGCCGGGCGACCCTTTATCGGTGGCCCGTTATTCCGCTGCTTCCGTGGTAATCGGCATGTCTACACACACGAATTTGCGGCCGAGCTTCCCGTCGCGGAACGAGACTCGGCCGTCGGTAAGCGCAAAAAGGGTGTGGTCCTTGCCGATTCCGACATTGGCGCCGGGATACCAGCGGGTGCCGCGCTGACGCACGATGATGTTGCCGGCGAGAACGGTCTCTCCGCCGAACTTCTTGACGCCGAGACGGCGGCCGGCGCTGTCGCGACCGTTGCGGGAAGAACCGCCTGCTTTCTTATGTGCCATCGCTACTCTGCCTTACGTCTTGAATGCCGTACTTATTCGGCGTCGTTCTTGGTTTCAACCGGATTGTCGGTCATCGGGCTCTCGGCGCCTTCGACCTTCAGCGGAGCGGCCTTCTTGGCGCGCGGCTTCTTGGCCCGAGCCTCCGAAGTCGCGGCGGCGGCCGGAGCCTCCTGGACGGGAGCCGCGGCAGCGGTCTCGGCAACGGCGGGAGCGGCCTCGTCGGCGGCCGGCTTGGCAGCCTTGGCCTTCTTCGGCTTCTCGGCCTGCTGATCGCCGATGCCCAGGATCTTGAGGATCGTGTGCTGCTGGCGATGGCCCTTCTTGCGGCGGTAATTGTGCCGGCGGCGCTTCTTGAAGACGATGACCTTGTCGGCCTTCGCCTGGGCGATGATCTCGGCCGAGACCGTCAGGCCGTCGGTGGAGCGAAGCTCCGAGCCTTCGCCTGCGAGCAGGATATCGCCCAGCGAAATGGTGTCGCCGGCCGCTCCGGCCAGCTTCTCGACGACGATCTTGTCTCCGGCGGCGACGCGATACTGCTTGCCGCCCGTGCGCACGACTGCGAACATGGGTCTCTTCTCTAACAAGTGCATGTGCCCGCCAGGGAAGACCCCGGCAGGAGGAAGCGCGCAGCTATGTCATGAGGGGGCGGTTGTCAACCAATTGGGGAGGGTTTTGTCCTCCCCGCGAGCGGCAGCTCGGGGGGAGGGGGACCACATGCAATGTGGTGGAGGGGTAACTGGCTCAGTCTCGGAGGTTCGCGCGTGAACTCTCTGAGTCCACCGCCTTCTACCCCTCCACCACACTGCGTGTGGTCCCCCTCCCCGTCTCCGACGGGGAGGATTTAATGCCTATGCTGGCGCTTCAGGGCGTAGCGGCCGTCGGCATAGGCTTCGAACATGCCGCGGATCGCCGGGTGGTCGACCGGCTCGTCGCTGTCGTCGGCCTCCAGATTCTGCTGGCTGACATAAGCGATGTAGCTCGACTCCGCATTTTCGGCGAGCAGATGGTAGAAAGGCTGCTCCTTGGGCGGGCGCAGGTCCTCGGGGATCGATTCGTACCATTCGTCCGAATTGGCGAAGACCGGGTCGACATCGAAGATCACGCCGCGGAAGTCGAAGATCCGGTGCCGGACGACGTCGCCGATCGCGAAGCTGGCGCGGGCGACCGGCGGCGCTTCGAGGGCGCCGGCCGGGCGGCTGAAGCTGTAGGTCCTGTCCATCATAGCTTCTATGTAGGCTTCCCGCGCGGCGAGGCAAGCGAGCCGCCTTGCGGACCGCATTTCCATCCGCTAATGCCCGCCGCCTGTCGACCGGCCCGCTCTCGAAGGGGGTGCGCTTTCCAGATGCGGAGAGGTGCCAGAGTGGTCGATTGGGACGGTCTCGAAAACCGTTGTGCCCTCACGGGTACCGTGGGTTCGAATCCCACCCTCTCCGCCATTTACCTGTCCATCAGCGTCCACCGGTGACCCGGAGAACCTAGGTTTTCCGCCCTTTTCGAGCTATTCTGCGTCCATCGTCGATCGTCCAAATCCACCCACTTCCGGGAGGAGAGGGGGGCATCGGGGGGCATCGAAACAGGGAAAATGGGGGCACCGATGCTCACGGATCTGAAAGTGCGACAAGCCAAGCCGAGGGACGCCAACTACAAGCTTTGGGACTCGCTAGGGCTGTACCTCGTCGTGACGCGCGGCGGCGCCAAATCCTGGCGGTTCAAGTACCGCTTCGCGGACAAGGAGAAGCGGCTCACCTTCGGTCTCTTTCCGGAGGTAAGTCTGGCAGAGGCGCGAAACCGCCGCGACGAGGCGAGGCGCCTCGTTCTCGATATGCGCGATCCGGCCGTCGAAGCCATGAAGCGACGCCTTGTAGCGGCCGCCGCAGCGCAGGCGACCTTCGAGAAGGTGGCCCGAGAGTGGCACGAACTGCAGTCGTCGCGCTGGGTGCCGGTACACGCGTCAGATGTCATCACCAGCCTTGAGAACGAGGTGTTTCCGCATCTCGGGAGAGTGCCTCTCAAGGAGATCGACGCGCCGCTCGTTCTGGCTGTCCTCAGGAAGATCGAGAAGCGAGGAGCGCTGGAGACTGCGAAGCGTGTGCGGCAGCGGATGTCGGCAGTCTTCGTGCATGGGATCGCCACTGGTGTTTGCACTACAGACCCTGCGTCAATCGTCACGAAGGCGCTGAAGCCGGCGCCGAGGAAGACTCGGCAGCCCGCGATGACCGATATCGAGGCCCTTCGCGAGCTCCTCCGAGCCGCCGAGGGATCAGGTGCCAGCCCCGTCACGAAGGTCGCCTCGCGCCTGCTCGCGCTCACTGCTGTTCGGCCTGGGGTGGTCCGCGGGACCGAGTGGTGCGAGATTGAGGGGGTCGATTGGGACACCGTCCATCCTGAGGATGCGGAGGCTGCCCTGTGGCGAGTGCCCTCCTCAAGGATGAAACTGGTTCTAGAGCGAAAGGATGAGGTGGCCTTCGAGCACCTGGTGCCGCTGTCGAGACAGGCGATCGAAGCCATTGCTGCGATCCGGCCGCTGACGAAGCGCCTGCCGATCCTGTTTCCGAGCAACCGGCACCTGCATCGCCCGCTCAGCGAGAATGCGATCGGGTACTTGTATAACCGTTGTGGCTATCACGGGCGGCACGTGCCCCATGGTTGGCGCGCGGCTTTCTCCACTGTCATGAACGAAAGGGCCGAGCGTGCTGGCCGCCCCGGCGATCGTGCCGTGATCGATTTGATGTTGGCGCATGTCCCCGCCAACAAGGTGGAAGGCGTTTACAACCGTGCTGCCTATATGGATCGGCGCCGGGAAATTGCGCAGGAGTGGGCGGATCTCCTGACCGAAGGACTCTGCCCTGCCGGGGATCTCCTGAAGGGGGCCAGGCACTAAGGAGCAGGCACTGTTCTGGCCGGCCGCCTGCGGTCGGTGAGATCCTCAGCCGAACCAGCGAAAGCAGTGAGTTGATGGCGTCTTGTCACCGACTTCCGAGCATTTTTGCTTGCACACCAAGTTTTGCCAAGTAATATCCAAGGGCGTCGCAGGGAGCGGCGCCGAGGCGTGAGAACCTCGCTTGGTGTCGATTTCCCCTCGGCCGGGTGGTCGGTGCGCATGTCCAGACCGCGTGCGGTTAAAGGCTCCGGCGCATGTCCAAGCATGTTCTCAACACCCGGCCTCCGGGCGGGCGAAGCTTCGGTCAGGGGAGCTTCGCATGCACGGCTTCGCGGATTCAGAACCGGAAGGTTTCGCAGGGGCGCGACCCGACTGCAGCTCTCCGTCCCTCGATCCGGAGGCTCTCACCTTTCGACCGACGGTCGAGCAGCTATATCGCTCCGAATCGCCCCGCCTTGTGAAGCTGGTCTCGAGGCGAACGCGGGATCCGGAGGAAGCCCGGGACATCGTCCAGGAGCTGTTCTCCCGTCTACTGCGCGTGGGAATTGTATCCGGACCGCTTCGAAGGCCGCAGGCTTATCTCAGCAGGATGGCCGTGAACCTCGTTAGGGACCGCGCCAGAGCCGCCATTCACCGGTCGAGCAGCAAACATCACATCGAGGAGAATGATCTGAGGGCCCCTGACCAGGTGGCAGCACTCGAATCGCGCGACATGCTCAACCGGATCGAAGCTGCTATGCTGCGGTTGCGCCCGCGCACGCGGGAGATATTCGTTGCTCACAGGATCGACGGCCTCAGCTATGCCGAGATCGCCGATCGGATGGGCATTAGCGTGAAAGGCGTCGAGAAGCAGATGGGCAAGGCGATAGCGCAGCTCGATCGTCTTCTGGACCGTAGCTGAAGTCGTGGTCTGGCCTTTCGTCACGACGCGCGAGCGCGCCAGGCGAGAAGCAGCAGACTGGTTCGCCAAGCTGCGTGGACCACGCCGCGAGGAGCATAGGCCGGAATTCACTAGCTGGTACCATTCGCGCCCAGAGAATCGCGAAGCCTTCGACCGTGTCTCCTCCATCTGGGATGCTGCTGCGGGGCTGCAGCCAGCGAAGGAGCCCCTAGTCGCCGGTTCAAGGCAGCCTGCGTGGCGACGTTCCGCCGCGCTGGCCGTGTTGGCTATCCTCCTGGTCGCTGGCGCTGTCGGCGTGCTTCTCCTCGGGCACGGGCGCGGCGCAAGCCCGGACGCGGAGTTCGCCGCCGCCTTTGCAGCGCCTGACGGGGTAAGGCGGACGGTTCAGCTGCCGGATGGCTCGCTCGTCCTGCTCGATCCCCGAAGCCGGATCTCCGTCAACTTCACCCAGACCGAGCGTAGGGTTCTCCTGGCGACAGGGCGAGCGCGGTTCACGGTGGCACATGGGGCGCTCGCCTTCCTTGTCGATGCCGGCAATGCGAGGGTCACCGCACACGGCACGATATTCGATGTCATCGTTTCGGATAGCGCGACGAAAGTGATCCTTTTGCAGGGGTCGGTTGATGTGACGAACCGTGCCGCTTCCCGAAATCCCGCAGCGGCGACAAGGCTTCGTCCGGGAGAGTCGACCTCCGTACCTGCCGCACTCCTCACTCGTACCGGCGCCGGCTCCGCCGTGAAGGCGCCGCCTCAGATGCTGGAATTTGACGATTCCACCCTGGCCGACGCCGTTGCCGAGGCAAACCGTCACAGCTTCACCAAGATCGAGGTCGCGGACCCGGACGTGGCGGGCCTTCGGATCACCGGAGCGTTCAGGCCCGGCGATGCCCAAGGATTCGCCGAGGCGCTTGAAGCTGCTTTTCGCCTTCGCCTGGAGCGTCCCGGCAATGGCCGCCTGATCCTCCATTCGCGCAGGCTCGCCGATCCCAGCTAGAATTTTTTCGGGGGGGTCTTCCCGCGCCAGTCGTCAACCCCTTGCCGGCGCCATTCACGGGCGAACCGGGAAAAGGGGAAATGATGCACCACCGACCGATCGCCAGTCTGCTCGCCGGCTGCGCCACCGTCGTAATCTCGACGCCCGCGAGCGCCGCGGAGCGGGAACTTGTCTATGCCCTTCCGGCAGCAGACCTGTCCGTATCGCTGAGGGAAGTCGCGCGCAGGAGCGGGCGTAGCATCGTTGCACCCTCGGGCCTGGTTGCCGGGGTGAGGGCGCCGGCGGTCTCCGGAAGCTTCAGTGCCGAAGGTGCGGTTCGGGCTCTTTTGACCGGCACGCAACTCAGCGTCAGGCATGTCGGCGGCGCTCTCGTTGTCGGCCCGGCCCAGGACGCCAGCTTTCGTCCGGCGGCGGAGCAAGCGTCGGAAGCCACCGGCGATCCGGACATCGTCGTGACCGGCACCAGGATCCGGGGCGCCGCCCCGGTGGGGTCGCCCGTCACCAGCGTTACCCGGTCGGACATCGAGCGCGGCGGCTATGCGACCACCCAGCAGATCCTGCAGGACCTTCCTCAGAATTTCGGAGGCGGCCCTGGGGAGGCGACCAGCGGCATCTCGGTTCGCGCGAATGCCAGTGCAAACTCAAGCTTCGGGTCGAGCATCAATCTGAGGGGCCTTGGGACATCCTCTACCCTCGTCCTGCTCGACGGGAGTCGGCCCCCGCTCGGCGGCTTCTCAGGCGCTTTCGCGGATCTTTCGCTGATCCCGGCGACGGCGATCGAGCGCATCGAGATCCTGCCTGACGGAGCGTCGGCGCTTTACGGCTCCGATGCGGTGGCCGGTGTGGTGAACATCATCCCGCGAAAGCGCTTCACCGGCCTTGAAGCAACCCTTCGAGCGGGCACCGCCGACGGGGACTTCGGGGAGGTGCAGTTCGGAACCATCGCCGGCACGAAGTGGGGAAGCGGCAATGCGGTGATCGCCTACGAATATTACAGGCGCGATGCACTGGCCGCCGCCGACCGCCCCTACGCGACCAACGACCTCAGGCCCTTCGGCGGGCCCGATTACCGCCAGGCCTTCGCGACGCCCGGAACGATCTTCGCCGGCGGGCAGCCATTTGCGATCCCGCCGGGCCAGGACGGACGAAACCTCCAGCCCTCGGACCTCATCCCGGGGAGCGTGAACCTCGGCGACAGCTGGGCCGGCACCGACGTTCTGCCCCGGCAGGAACGCCATGCCCTTTTCGTGCACATCCGGCAGGAGGTGGGGCCGGTCACGCTGTTCGCCGATGTCTTGGGGGCGCATCGCCGCTTCTCGCTGCGGCCGCGGCCGATCAGCCTGGCGCCGCGGACGGTCGGTCCCACGAACCCCTTTTACATCGACCCGCTCGGGACGGGGCAGCCGGTCCAAGTCTTCTACGACTTTCGAGCCGATCTCGGGCCGGAGGTCCAGAGCGGACGCGTGAAGGCAGCGGCGGGAACCGCGGGCATGGAAGCGACCCTGGGTCGCTGGAGCGTCGAGGCGCACGGAAGCTTCGGGCTTCAGGATGAAACGTCGAAGCTGCACAATGTGGTCAACAGCGCTCGCCTGGCGCTGGCGCTGGCCGACACCAATCCCGCGACCGCCTACAATCTGTTCGGCAGCGGCGGCTCGACCAATCCGGCGACGATCGAGAGCATCCGCGGCTATTCGGACAGCTTCTTCCGCTACTCCACGGCGGGCGCAGCCGCCCGAGCGGACGGCCCGTTGTTCGACCTCCCGGGTGGAGCAATACGGGTCGCGATCGGCGGCGAATATCGCGAGGAGAGCTTCCGTGGGCGGGCCGTCGGCTACCGCTCCGGCCTGGTTCCGAACGAACTCGAGCTCGACTTTCCGGAACCGCGGAAGATCAGCGCCGCTTATGCGGAACTGTTGATCCCCTTGTTCGGTGAGGCCAACGCGCGGCCGGGCCTCGAACGGCTCGCGGTCTCGCTGGCGGGGCGCGTCGAGCATTACAGCGACTTCGGAACGACCGCTAATCCGAAGGCGGGGCTGTCGTGGAGCCCAGCCAAAGGCGTGACCGCGCGCGGAAGCTACGGAACCTCCTTCCGTGCGCCGGCCTTTTCGGATCTCCAGCAGGGCCCGGAGACCCGTCTCTACTTCGTCTACCCGCTGCCCGATCCGAACGCCCCTGGCGGCTCGACCGTCGCCCTCATCCTGAGGGGCAACGATCCGGCAATCGGCCCGGAGCGGGCGCGAACCTGGACCGCGGGGGTCGATCTCGAGCCTGCTTTCCTGCCCGGCTTCCGGCTCAGCACAACCTGGTTCGACATAAGCTACCGGGACCGCATCTCCGATCCGTCGTCCGAGCTCTTCAACATCTTCGCCAATCCCGATATCTACGGCGCCCTGATCGACCGGTCGCCGTCAGCCGCCGATGTTGCGGCATATTATGCAAATCCCGCCTTCCTGGACCTGTTCGGGCTGCCGCCGTCGGCGGTTGCCGCGATCGTCGACGCGAGAAACCAGAATTTGGCGGTCGTCGCCGAGGAGGGGCTGGACCTGGAGGCCACCTATGCCCGGCCGATGATGGGCGGCCGGATGGAGGTTGGCGCCTCAGGCACGTGGCTGTCGGATTTGAGGCAGGCGATCACCGCGGAGGCGCCTTCCGCGAGCATCGTCGGCACGGTCGGCAACCCGACCCGGCTGCGGCTGCGCGGCCATGCGCTGTGGTCGAACGACAGGTTCGGGATGTTCGCCGCCGTCAACCATGTCAGCGGCTATGAGAACAAGGCGATCCCGGTACCGGAGCATGTCTCCTCCTGGACGACCTTCGATCTCCAGCTGAGCGCCAACCTGGCCGGCCGGAGCGGCGGCCCGGGCCTGAGGCTCGCCCTCAATGTCTCCAACCTGTTCGACACCGATCCACCCTATGTGAATGGCTTCAACGGTCTCAACGCCATCGGCTACGACCCCGACAATGCCAGCGCCGTCGGCCGCTTCATCTCCGTTCAGGCGACTGTGAAATGGTGACCTCCCTCCTCCTCGCGCTCGCGGGCTTGGCCGCGCAGGAAGCCTCTGCGGCTCCCACCACGGGGCCTTGCGCCGACCTCATGCCCCACGCGCCCTTGGCGGTCCCGGCGAAGCGGGCGGCGGAGGCGGCCGATCTCATCCGGCTCCGGGATTTCGGGCTGCTCGACCAGCGGCTGGTCGGGGAGCAGGGATTCACGGTGTCCCCGGACCGAAAGCGGGTCGCGGTTCAGCTTCGGCGGGCGACGCCGGACCTCAAGGGCTATTGCGTCGGGACCTTCATTCTCGACGCGAAGCCGGGGGCCCGGCCGCGCCTCGTCGACTGGGGGACCGAAGTAATCCTCTGGAAACTCGATATCGCCGGGCTCGAAGAGCTCCATTACGGTTCGCCCGATCTGGTCACGCCCCGCTGGTCTCCGGACGGCAGATGGCTCGCCTACCGAAAGAGCGAGAATGGGCGAGTGCAGGTCTGGCGCGTCGCAGCGGACGGTGGCGAGGCAAGCCCGGTCACCGAAGCTGCGAGCGACGTCGTCGATTTCGAGTGGCTGGCCTCAAGCGACGGCGTCGTCTTCAAGACCCGCCCGGGTGTCGCCGCACAGGAGGCCGCGATCGAGGCGGAGGGTGCGCCTGGGTGGCGCTACGACCGGCGCTTCTATCCGCAAGGCGGGTTCAGGCCGAGGGTGACCTCGCCGGTGGCAACCGCATATCTGGTGAAGCCGGTCGACGGCCCGGTGCGGCCGGCTACGGCGGAGGAAAGCGCGATCGTCGACGCGCATCGGACGGGAATAGATTCCAATCCGGTGCTCTCGATCGACGATCCGCGTCACGGCGGCCGCGCCCGCCTCGAACCGGTCGATCCGGGGGGCTATTTCTCCGCGGTCCGGCTCAAGGTGCGGTTCGGCGGAGTCGAGCGAAGCTGCGCCACCTGCGGGAAGGTGCAGGATCTCTGGTGGACGCCGAAAGGCGACCTCTTGTTCGTACGTCTGGAGGGCGTGAACTGGGGCACTCTCGGCTTCTACCGGTGGCGAGCCAACGACAAGGCTCCCCGCCTGCTCTTCCGCACCATCGATCGCCTGATCGGCTGCCAAACGATCGACGAGCAGAAGATGCTGTGCGCGCATGAGGCGTCCACGACGCCGCGGCGCCTGGTCCTCCTCGATGTCGCCAGCGGGCGCATGCAGCCGGTCCTGAACGCGAACCCCGAGCTGGATGCCGTTGCGCTCGCCCCGGCGAGGAGGCTGAATTGGAAGGACCGGTTCGGCAACGAGACCTATGGCGACCTGGTCCTGCCGCTCAACCACAAGCCAGGCGAGCGGCATCCGCTGGTGGTCGTGCAATATACGTCGCAGGGGTTCCTCCGCGGCGGAACCGGAGACGAGGTTCCGATCCAGCTGCTCGCCCAGCGCGGCTACGCAGTTCTCAGCTTCCAGCGACCCTTCGGCAAGATGGCGCAGATCAAGGCTTCGACCATGGCCGAGTTCTACGCCAAATATAACAAGGACTGGGCCGGACGGCGCGGAATCGTCGATTTGCTCGAAGCGGGCGTCTCCAAGGTGATCAGCCTGGGGGTAGCCGATCCACGCCGGGTCGCGATCACCGGGCTTAGTGACGGTGCGGTCACCGCAGAGTTCGCACTGGTCAACACTCGGCTGTTCTCGGCCGCGATGATTTCCACCTGCTGCTACGCCTCCCATTTCGGGGAGTGGCTCGGGGGCCTCGGCTTTTCCGAACTTACCAGGGAAATGGGGGAGGCGGGCCGGAACGAGCCCGGACATGACGCTTATTGGAAATCGGTGTTGCTCGGCATGAATGCCCCCAGCCTGGACGTGCCGATCCTGATCAATGCCGGCGAATATGAGTTGCTGGGCGCGATCCCCGAATATGCGGCCCTGAAGGAGGCCGGTAAGCCGGTGGAGATGTACGTCTACCCTGGGGAGGGACACATCAAGTTCGTCCCGCTCCACCGGCTCGCTGTCTACGAGAGGACTATGGACTGGTTCGATTACTGGCTGAGCGGAAAGAGGGATTCCGCGCCGGCGAAGCAGGAGCAATATAAAGCATGGGATGCGCTCCCGCGGCCGGAAGCGACCGCGGGCACCGCTCTGCGGAAGTGACGGGCGGGGCGCCGCCGTCGCTTCAGGTCCAGTGCCGTGACCAGGCCTCCACCTGTGCGAACTCCAGGAGCCGGTGGAAGCCGGGTCCGGAGAAGCTTGCATCGTCCCGGAGCAGCGCTTCGACGGCAGTGCGGTCGATCATCCGTTCGGCGGCGAGGCGCCCTTCGAGGAGCAGCTCCCGGATCACCGGCCGATGCTGGCGAAGCAGGGCGCCGGAGAGGCCGGTCAATGCACCCTTGGTCCTGCGCTCGATGATGCTTGCCGGGAGCATGGCCTGGAATGCCTGGCGGGCCACGGCGCGGTTTCGGCCGCCGCTGTTCCACAGCCAGGATGGGACGGCGAGACAGCATTCGACCACGGGGGTCGAGAGAAGCGGCGCGTAAAGCGGTGCGAAGGCGGTCCGTTCGAGCGACTCCAGATGGTTCTGAATGGCGAGGATCGCCTCCACGTGCCTGCGTTTGCCGGGAAGCAGAGTCCCGGCCGCGAGCCACGGGTGAGCCGCGGAGCAGCTGCGCGCCGCCGCAATGCACTCCCTGGACAGGAGGCTCGACTCGGCTGGCCAGCGCCGAGGGAATGGGGATAGCAGGACCTGCCGCGCAGCAAGGAGGCCGGCATGCCACACGCTTGTATCGTGGACGAGTGCCAGGTCAGCGAGCGCCGCTGCAAATGGGAGCAGCGAACCGGAGGCGAGCAGCGCGTCTGCGGCTGGGGCGGCCGATCCCATGAAGCCGAAGACATTGTCCCCGCCCGCTCCGCAGATGAATGCGTCGGCTCCGGCCTCGGCCGAAGCTTCGAGCAGAAGCGCGTCGGCCGCCTGGGAGAAGGCGTGGGAGCTTGGCCGCGGCAGGTGTGCCGCCGCCGACCGGCTGAAGTCCACCTGCAGCGGATCGAGATGTTTGACGATCAGCGGTATGCCGAGATGCTCGGCGACCGCCGCGGCATAGATCCTTTCGTCTCCGTCAGGCGTCGGCGAGACCATGGTGGCAGCGACGACATCGGCGCCGGCCGCGGCGAGGCAGGCGGCGACGATCGAGGAATCGAGGCCTCCCGAAAGCTCAAGAAGCAGTCGGCGGGAGCCGCGGGACCAGGCGGCGACGCAGGCTTGAAGGGTCTCCCGAAGTTCGTCGGCCGACCATTTGAGCGAGCGGACCTCTTTTGGTCCACTCGCATGGTCGGCAGGCGACCAGGCGAGTTCTTGGCCAAGGCCCGGGAGGCGTAGCGCGCAGCCGGGGATGAGCTCGTTGCAGCCGCTGAGTGCAGTCTCCGACACCCGAAGGTCCGGGTGCACAAGCCCCGACGCCAGCCGCGGCCAGGCTATTGCGCCCCCGATCGCCCGGACCTCACGAAGGAGGGTAGCATCCGAGGCGACGAACAGGCTTGCCTCACCGGCGGCGTAATAGGCCGGGAAGAGCCCCGAAGGCTCCCGGACCGCATAGCCCACAGCACCGGCGGGTTTGACGATCGCCAGCCAAGCTCCCCAGAAGCGTTCGGTCCAGGCCGATGGCTGCCTGTCCGCCAGAGGCTGGAGCGCGTTTGCGTCCACTTTCCTGTTCGTACCCCGCTCGAAGCCGCGCCCCAGGAGCGCGCCTGCGCCATCGTCGAGGAGGATGCAGTCGAGCTCGGAGCTGCAAGCGAGGAGGAGGGCAGGGGTGCTGCAGCGAACGGTGAGGCCTGCCTTCGCCGCGCTGCCGCGCAGGAGCCGGGATTCGGCGGGGTCGAGACCAAGTCCGGTCCGGTCGAGCAGCATGAGGAATCGGCCGTGCATCAGGCGACCAGGATCGGAGTGAATGCGGTGACTCGGTCTACGCGGTCGTTCAGGACGGTCTCTCCGTACTGAACCCAGGCGTGCGCGCCGAAGGGGTCCATCGTGACTCCCACGACCAGCCTCGCTCCGGCCACGCCACGGCCGCGACCGAGGAAGTGGAGCAGGGCGAACGAGTCCCGAAGACATTTGCGCCGGAAGGGCAGCATCGTTCGGGCAGCGGCGAAGCGGCGTGCGGCTTCGACTTCGAGCGAAGCGTCGCTCGCCGCGTCGTCGCCCGGAACCTTGAGCCTCAGAAGGCGCCGTTCCAACGACAGAAAGCGCTCCTCAAAGCTCGCCAGGAGCATTGAACGCGTCACTGCCGCGATCGCTGAGACTGGGTGCGCCGATGAGGCGGGAAGCTCGACGCGCGGTGCCGGCGGCGCGGCGGCCAGGATCGGCACTCCCTCAGGAGCCATGGTGATGACGTCCTCGCGAAGGAGCTGCTCGACAGCTTGCGGCAAGACGTCCGGGTCCTTCCCGGCGGCGAGGGCGCGGAAGGCCAGGTCGAGATCCTCGGGAAGGCAGAAGTAGCGGTCGGCCGGTACGTCGAGAAGCACGACCCGCCCCGGCGTCAGCGCGAAGAGAATGCCGCGCCGGGTCCTGTAGGATGAGGAAGCGGTAGGCGGCGCATCTCCAGTGGGGGACACGCCGCCTCGCCCTTCAGTCGGCCGAAAGACCGAGGAAGTTGCGCCCGATGATCTCGACCGCGCCGTTGCCGGTACCCCGGGTCTCGACGCTCGCGCTGCCGAGCTGCTGCTTGCGGCTGCGATTGATCCTGCGGTCGATTTTCATGATGCGTCTCCTTGCGATGCTGCGTGATGCGCAGTGGTCAAAGGATAAGCGCTTCGCCGGGGGCCGGCGAACTTATGCTTTGCTTATATTCGGAATGTTGAGCGGCCTTTCTGTTTGGGCCGATCGGCGCAGTCCTGATGGCGAGGCCGCGGAGTTCCGCGATCCGGGCTCGAAGGCCAGTGCTCGCCGATTCAGCTGGCGAGCGCTGCGACCGCGGGTGAGAGCCGCGTCGGCAGGTCAGGGCTGCTACCTGAGGAGCCTGCGGTAGCCGCCTTTCTGCATCTGGCGCGCTCTGCGGACCAGGCGCTGGACCCGCGACCGCGCCGTTGGAGCCTCGATCCTCCATTTGGGCGCGGCGGCCTCGCTGCTGACGAGGGCTGCAGCGATTTCGCGCTGGTCGGCGCCCGCGACAATTGCGTCCTGGACCCGCAGCTCGAGGAGGAAGCGGTGCATTCTGGCGACCGGTGGCTGGAGCTGCCGGGCGAAGCTTCCGGTCCGGCCCAATGCAAGGAGCCGCATGAGAACGGCCGCCGGAGCCTCTGCGGACCTGAGGCCACCGAGGCGATAGCAAAGCTTCACCGGTCCTTCGAGGAGGCTCCCCGAGACAATGTCGATCCTGATGTCGAAGATGCCGTCGCTCAGGAGAAGGTGCTCGGAGCCTGAGGCGGACCGGACGTGGCGGGCGAGCCCGTCGAAGCGCTGGACGTCGAAAAGATCGTCCGCGCCGGCTCCCGCCCTGGCCTTGGCTTCCAGGACGAGCGGGTAGTGGTCGGCGCGCCAGATCGGGCGCGCAAGGGGGGCCGCAAGCCTCGGATCTTCGAACAGGTGGAGGCCCCATGCTGCGGCCCGCTCTTCCGCGGTGGCCGCTTCGCTTCCGTCGAGTGCTTCGAGCGCCTCGCACCGATAGCGGGGATCGCGTCTCAGCCACTCCCACGCGAGGCCGGGGAGGCGCAGGGCGCGAAGCGCGCGATAGGCTGCATCGTCGCGCCAGTCCGGAAGCCCGTCCGACCGGCCGCGCATCGCTCGTCCCGCGCCTCGGGGCCGGCGTCCGGACCGCCCCTATCGGCGGCGGACGCGAGTGGAGGGAAGTGGGCTCGACATGCTGTTCTCCCGGCTGACGACCGGGTCGAGCAAGCAGGAAGGCGTATCACGGGGCTATTCACCCGGATTGGGGAATTGCATCCTCGAAGCTGATCCTGGCGTCGCGCAGCCCATGCGCCACGAGCTGCGCTCGGCTGATCACTAATCGCCCTTCCCCGCCGCAACGAGTTCGAGGCACTGCAGCTCGCGGCGGCTGAGATGCGGATGGAGGCCCGCAGCCGGATAGCCGCAGAGGCGCCGTGCCGCCTGGAATGCCCTGGCGCCGATGATCTCCGCGCAGGAGAGACGCCCCGCCGGAATCTCGCGGCCCACCCGAACTGCGAAGGAGCAGGATCCGATCGGCTCCCCAGGCACATTGGCCGGCACGGTGAAGCCCTCGCCTATGCCGAAATCGGCGCCTGCCCGCAGGATCTCGCGGTGCCGGGCGCTAAGCCGAACCATCCGGGGGAGGGCGGTCCAGCGGAACCCGGCGTTGCTCCTCTCGCTCGCAAGGTGCACCGGGTCGCCGCAGTGGGTAAGCCTTGCTGAAAGCGCCTCCGCCCATCCTGCCGGATAGCTGTCGATCCGGATGAGATGTGCTCCGGACCGGTAGAGACTCCTGTGGTGGAGAAGCGCGAAATGATCGAACCCGAGCTCGCGCGCAGCGTCCGCAGTCAAGGACGCGAGATCGGAAAGCGTCCTGCACAGGTCGGCACGTGCCTCGAAATGATCGATCAGGCGCGAGAACGGCACCGCCGCACCATGGACTTCTCGGTTGGCTCGATCGGCAAGTGTGTCCGGCGGTGGCCGATCTGGCCTATTTCGAGTTTGTGCATCCTTCGCTCCGCGGTTTTAACGTATTTTTTCAATATATTCGGGCTAGACCTTTCAAAAGCGTATAGAGCATTTGATGACCCTCCTCCTCCACTGTCCCCATAGGCTACGCACCAGTCGCTTCCGATCCGGATGCATGGAGGCCGTCGGGAGGAGCGATCCGGTTCACGCCGGAAGGCCGGTTGAGGCCCGGCCGATCGGCCCAGTCGAAAGGCGCTTCGCGCCAAGGGCGCGCTTGGAAGCGCCTGACGCGAGCGAAACGATTTTCCGATGTTCGAAAGGGTGGATGCGTTCGTCCGCGATGCACGGCAGGCGACGATGGCGGATGAGCTTGGGCAGCTTCTCGGCGAGGTGGCGGGGGAGCTGGGATTTTCCTATTTTGCGCTGACCCACCATGTGGCCTTCGACGGTGGCGTGCGCGACGGCGTGCGCCTCCACAATTATCCCTGCGGCTGGCAGGAATATTTCGATGCCCGAAAGCTCGGGCCTTCCGACCCCGTTCACCGGGCGAGCCATGGAACCAGCGTCGGCTTCGCCTGGTCCGAGCTGCCGCGGATGATCCGGCTTACCGAAGCGGACCAGCAGGTCCTGGACGATGCCGGCCGGTTCGGCATCGGCAACGGCTTCACCGTTCCGGCGCATGTCCCGGGGGAGTCGAACGGCTCCTGCTCCTTTGCAGCCGCGCAGGGGGCGGCACTGCCCGAGGAGCAGCTCGCGACCGTCCAACTGATCGGAGCCTTCGCCTTCGAGGCTGCGCGCCGGATCTGGCGAATGAGACAGCCGCCGGTGGAGCAGCCGGCTCTCACCGGCAGGCAGGTCGAGTGCCTCCTCTGGGTTGCACGCGGCAAGTCCGATTGGGAGGTCTCGCAGATTCTCGGCATCAGCCATGAGACCGCGAAACGACACATCAAGCAGGCCAGGGAGCGGTACGGCTCGTCCAACCGCAGCCTGCTCGCGGTGAACGCCCTGTTCGACGGAGCGATCAGCTTCCGGGAGGTGCTTCGCCGCTGAGCAATGCCCAATCTGGGGCATATCGTTTCTTTCTCCGCCCGGCGATCCTCCTGCCCAGCAACAGGAGGAGCTCGAACGGCGATGCTGATGATTTGCGAAGGATCGGACGATCCGCTTTCCAACCCCGTGCTGAGGCCGATGTTCGAGGCCCGGAGGCGCGTCTTTGTCGACCTGATGGGCTGGCAGCTCCCGGTCGTGGGCCACCGGTTCGAGGTCGACCAGTTCGACGGTCCCGATGCTGTCTACCTGGTGCTGAGCGATTCCGCCGGCGGCCACGTCGCGTCCGCGCGGCTCCTGAAGACGACCGGGCCGCACATCCTCGGCAGCCTCTTCCCGCAGCTCTGCGCAGCCGGCGTTCCGAGCGGCCCTGGGATTCTCGAGATCACCCGATTCTGTCTCGACCCGCGGCAGCGGGCCTCGGAGCGCCTCGAGGCGCGCAACCGCCTCGTCACCGCGCTTGTCGACCACGCCCTTCGCTCAGGCATCGAAGCCTATACCGGAGTGGCGGAGATTGGCTGGCTGCAGCAGGTCCTTGCCTTCGGCTGGGCCTGCCGGCCGCTCGGCCTCCCCCAACCGGTCGGCGGGACGCTGGTCGGCGCGCTCCGGATCGACATCGACGAGGAGACTCCGCGATTGCTCGCCGCGAACGGAATCCATCGCGAGGCGGAGCTCGCCAGCATCGCCCAGGCCGCTTGAGGAGACGAAGAATGAACAAGCCTGATTTCCAGGACGGCGCCGAGCACTGGTCCGAGCGGCTGCTTGCGGACGGTTACTGCGTCATCCCGAACCTGGTCCCGAAGACGGTGGCGGCGCTCGACCACGATCTCGCGCTCGATTTCGAGAGCGCGCCCTTCTGCAGCGGCGGCTTCTACGGCGCCAGGACCAAGAGGTTCGGCAGGCTTCTGACCCGGTCCTGCCATGCCCGGACGCTGGTCCAGCATCCGCTGGTCACCGCCATCGTCGAACGCGTGCTCGCGCCCTGGTGCGACACCATCCAGCTCAACCTCACCCAGGCGATCGAGCTTCACGCGGGCGCGCTCCCGCAGCTCCCACACCGCGACCAGGACATGTGGCGCGGGGCCATCGGCGAGATCGAATATCTGGTCAACGTGATGTGGCCGTTCACGCCCTACACGCGGGAGAATGGCGCAACTTTGGTCTGGCCGGAAAGCCACGGCCTGCGAGCGCTCGCGCCCAGCGTCGAATCGTCGGAAGTAGCTATCGAAATGGAGCCAGGCTCGGCGCTCCTGTTCCTCGGCTCGACCCTCCATGGCGCCGGCGGCAATGAAAGCGCTGCGGCGCGGCGGGGAGCGATCGTCTCCTACTGCCTTGGCTGGCTCAAGCCCTACGAGAACCAGTGGCTGGCTTATCCGCCGGAGGTTGCCGCCCGTTTCCCCGCGGATCTGGCAGCATTGGTCGGCTACCGGCAGCACCGTCCCAACCTCGGCAATTATGAAGGACAATGCCCGTCGATCCTGCTTCGCGGCGAGCCTTGCGGCCCGCTCCAGGCCATGGACGCGCTTCGGCCGGACCAGGAGGCGCTGGTCGAGGCATTCGTCGCCGACCAGCTTCGAAGCGCCCGCTACGCCATGCCGCACGTCAGCCGGGCGGTATGAACTCGGGCCAGACATTCGAGCGGGTCTATTCCTCGCTCAAGGCACAGGTCGTCGAGGGCCGCTATGCGCCTGGCGAGCGGCTCGAGCCGGCGGCCCTGGGCGAGGAGCTGTTCGCGAGCGTGACTCCGGTGCGGGACGCCCTTCACAGGCTGGTCGGGGAGGGGCTGGTCGTGTCGCCGCGTGCGGACGGGTTTCACATGCCGATGCTGACAGGGCCGGCCCTCCGCGACCTCTACAGCTGGAACTGCGCAGTGATCCTGCTCGCTCTGGCCGAGCGAAGCCGGTGGCGGACCGTGGAAGCGAGGTCGGAGGCCGATTGCTCCACGGCGTCGGCCTTGTTCGCAACCATCGCGGCCATCTCCGGGAATGACGAGCATCGGAGCGCCGTGCTCCGGCTCAACGAGCGGCTCGAGGCCGTTCGGCGCGCGGAGGCGGTGGCGGTAGAGGACGACGCAGAAGTGCCGCATCTAGCGGCTTCGCTGGTGCGTGAGGATCGGCCGGCTCTTCGAGCGGGGATCGCTCGCTACCATCGCCGGCGGTTGAAGCTCACCCCCGACATATTGACGGTTCTCCACAAGCGTCTTCACCTTGGCGGCGCATAGCGCGAACAATCGGCCTGTAAGCCGCGTATATGCTCGATGCCGCCGTGCGGGCGCTTTAGCCTCCTTCGGCTGCCATCCCGGCAGCATCAGGAGACAGACGATGAAGCGCAGGTCCACCACCTCCACCACCCGGGCCGTCGATCTCGGTCGCGCGAGCAGCGAGACCAGGGGCCCCCTCGGAGCCTATTTCGACCCGATGGGCAAGCAGTTCGTCGGCCTCTCGCGCGGCTGAGCGACTGTCGGGCGGCGCGCCTGGGGCGTGCCGCCCGTTCCGCGGGCCTTCCAGCATCAAGGACAGTCGCGAGCGGTCACGGACCAGTCGGTTCTCAGCGCAATCGGCCGGATGCCCGGGTGCCGTGGGCAGCCGTTCTTGCGGAGTCCCGCTCCTGAACCGCCTCCCGTTTGCCAATAGATCCATTTTGGATCAATCTTCCCCCGGCCGCGATTCTCCCTGCTCCCTTGGGGTACGCACTCGCGGCCCACCCACGTCTGCGACCGGATCGTCTAGCGAAGGCCGTTATTGCCGGCGGCCTATTGGGCGGGGGGTTGTGAAAGTGTCGAGTGGAGGGAGCGGACGATTGCCGCAAGCTCGGCCTGCCGGCGGCACCCGAGCTTCGAGTAGAGCGCCTTCATCTGGGACCTGACGGTGTTGACGGAGACCTGGCGCTCCGCTGCGACCTGCTCGGGGGAAAGGCCGGCCGACAGTCGCTCGGCAATCAAGGCTTCGGCTTGCGTCAGACCCAGCGCCGCCAGCTGCTCGAGCACCACCCCGTCGGCGCCGGAGGGGTCGCGGAACGTCAGAAGTGCACCCCTTTTACCCGAGCGCCAGGCAAGCGGAACCACGTTGACGGCGATCGGCGCGCGCCCATCGCCAAGAAGCAGGGCGAGACTGGCCTCCGGGGCGGTGGGGTCGGTCGCGACTTGGACGGCTTGGATCAGCTTCCGGTTCTCGCCTGCTTCGTCCTCGACGAGGCGCCGGCTTCTGGAGCCGAGCACCCCCCGTCTCAGCAGGCGCTCCGCGGCAGCGTTTGCGTAGACGATCTGCAGGTTGCGCAGCACGACCAGGTTCGCTTCGGGCGCCTGGTCCAGCACCGCCTCGATCGTGCTCAGCTTCTGCGACATGTGCTCGAGGCGGCCGCGGAAGGATAAGAGGTGGCGCATGTGCCTTTCGCTTTCCTGCAGGTCCTTGAGATTGCCGGCATCGAAGGGTGCCTGGGTCTTGCCGCGCTGGAGGCCGAGCATGCCGCTTCCCCAGGACCGTTCTATCCTAAGCCCGATCGCGCGGAATGTGTCGTCCCCCATCGGGCGGATATATTCGTTGAAGAACACGCTCCGCTCATAGACCTCGGGAGGAACCAGCCACTCGAGATCGATCGCTGAGTTCAGGGTCCGGGTCGCCGCCGCGGCGGCCGCCCAGGGATCCGCCGTGGCGAACTCCTCCGTATAAAGGTTCATCTGCTCATCGGTGAAATAGCCGGAGTGGCCCATCACGCCTGCACCGCCGCTGGTGAAGCGGCAGTGCATCAGCGCCGATCTGGCGCCGAACGCCTCGGCAAGCCTGCCTGGCAGGTGAGAGAAGAGGTCGTCGTCGAAGAGGCAGTCATACACCTCCTCAGCACGCAGCTTCATCCGGCACCTCCGAACAGTGCTTTGGTTCATGGCTTAAGCCGCTGAGCCTGTCCAGCAGGGGGACGCCCACTCCTCGAGACATACCCAATATGGGGCATGACGCTCCAAAATGCCCCCAATATGCATGGCTTAGCGCTTCGATCCGTTTTGGACCGGATTCGGGCTTACTGTCGGGGGTGGGGAATGGCGGATTTTGCGGGCGGCTCGGGCAACGACACGTTCACGGGTACGGCGAGCGGGGAGACGATCAGCGGCGGGGGCGGGAACGACACACTGAGCGGCGCCGGCGGCAATGACCTGATCAGCGGCGACTTCGGCGACGACGTCCTGAACGGCGATGCGGGCGACGACCGGCTGATCGGCGGCGACGGGTCGGACGCCCTCAACGGCGGCATCGGCAACGACTATCTCGAAGGGGGCGTCGGCGACACGCTGAACGGCGGCGACGGCACGGACGATTTCTACCTGAACCTTCGTGCGATGACCTCAGCGCT
>VBAE01000212.1:23081-25868 GCA_005882415.1 Alphaproteobacteria bacterium
CAGGTCGAGACCGGGAAGATCGAGTTCGGCTCCGGCGGGGACTCGATCACCCTCGGATCGAACCTGATCAAGGTCTACGCGGGCGACGGGGCTGACACCATCACTGGCACCAGCGTGAACGACGAAACCTATGGCGAGGCCGGCGACGACATCATCAGCGGTCTCGGCGGCAATGACAAGCTGTTGGGCGGCGACGGCAATAACAACCTCGACGGCGGCGACGGCGACGACGAGCTGACCACGGGGCTCGGAAGCGACCAGCTGACGGGCGGCATTGGCAACGACATCCTCAAGGCAGGCGAGGGGGCCGACACTCTGTCCGGCGGAGACGGCAACGACATCATCGAGGGCGGCCTCGGAGCCGACACGATGACGGGCGGGGCCGGAGTCGATCGCTACGTCTTCGGATTCGGCATTCCCCGCTCGGAAAGCTCGCCGAGCACCGTCGACATCATCACCGATTTCGAAGGCGCCGGGATCGTCGGAGGGGATATCATCGACCTGCCCGGCCTCAGCGGGTCTCTCCCCCTCGTCTTCAACGCCGCGACCCAGCCCTTCACCGTCGGAGCGACGGGCGTGCAGCTGCCTCTCGAATATGTCGGAGACGGCTTTGCCGACGTAGTCTGGCAGTACCGGGCGGCGCAGAACCGGGTGGAGATCTGGGTCGATGCGAATGACGACGGACAGATGTCCGAAGTGGACATGGTCATCTACCTCAACGGCGCGACGACCCTCGCCGCCTCGGACTTTGCCGACAATTTCATCGCCTGGCGGGGCACCGGCGGCAACGATTCCTATGTGGGCAACGGCGGCAACAATATCGCTTACGGGATCGGGGGCGACGACACCCTCCAGGCCGGCGCCGGCGACGACATGCTGTACGGCGGCCAGGGTGACGACACGTTGGAGGGTCAGGTCGGGATCGACTGGCTGTTCGGCGGGACCGGCAACGACATCCTTCGGGGCGGCGACGACGGCGACTATCTCCAGGGGGAGGATGGCAACGACACGCTCGAGGGCGGGTTCGGCAATGACGACCTTCGCGGCGGAGCGGGCAACGACAGCATCCAGGGCGGCGCCGACAACGACTATATCGAGGATGCCGAAGGGACCGACATCCTCGACGGCGGCGACGGCAATGACGAGATCCGTGCGCTGAACTACGGGGCGGTGACGCCCGGGACCAGCAGCCTCATCGGCGGTGCGGGCAACGACCAGCTTCTGATGATCGGCCGCAACGGCAGCGCCTCGGGCGGGGTCGGCGACGACGGGATCACCGTCTACAGCGGCACGGTTGCGATGGACGGCGGCGACGGGGCCGACACGCTGGTGATGGGCGGCGGCCAATATACGCAGCGCGACGGCATCCAGACCGCGTCGGGCGGGCTCGGGGCGGACCTGTTCCAGCTCTCGGTCGGCACGGCGTTCGGCGAGCGGGACCGGATCACCGACTTCAACCCGGGCGAGGGCGACCGGCTGTCGCTGATGGGGGTCTCGGGCGGCCGCTCGCTGAGCTACCACCCCGGCAACTACTCGCTGCTGTTCCGAGGGGCGATGGACCCCTCGGCGTTCGTGCTTGGCGGGGCGCTTCCCGGCAGCGACCTCGGCACCGGCTTCTACCAGCTTTGGTATACGAGGATCGGCTCGACCACCTATCTGGTGGGCGACAGGAACGGCAATCTCGTCCTCGACGAGAACGACCTGGTGGTCGAGCTCACCGGCACCTCGCCTGCGAGCCTCAGCCAGGCGGACTTCGCCCCCGGCATGCTGGTGGCGGTCGCGGGGACCCAGAATGCCGACACGATCAACGGCACGGCGGGCCAGGATCAGATCTACGGCGGCGCGGGCAACGACACTCTGAACGGGCTCGGCGACCGCGACACGCTCTATGGCGGGACCGGCGACGACATCATCGACGGCGGCGACGGCGACGACGGCAACAACGTCTACACCGAGTCGTTCGGGCTTCTTGGCGGCGCCGGCAACGACACCATCCGGGGCGGCACCGGCAACGACAATCTCTATGGCGAGGCGGACGACGACACGCTCGAGGGCCAGGTCGGGATCGACCGGCTGTTCGGCGGGACCGGCAACGACATCCTTCGGGGCGGTGACGACGGCGACTATCTCCAGGGGGAGGATGGCAACGACACGCTCGAGGGCGGGTTCGGCAATGACGACCTCCGGGGCGGGGCGGGCAACGACAGCATCCAGGGCGGCGCCGACAACGACTATATCGAGGATGCCGAAGGGACCGACATCCTCGACGGCGGCGACGGCAATGACGAGATCCGGGCGCTGAACTACGGGGCGGTGACGCCCGGGACCAGCAGCCTCGTCGGCGGTGCGGGCAACGACCAGCTGCTGATGATCGGCCGCAACGGCAGCGCCTCGGGCGGGGCCGGCGACGACGGAATCACCGTCTACAGCGGCACGGTTGCGATGGACGGCGGCGACGGGGCGGACACGCTCACCCTGGGCGGCGGCCAATATACGCAGCGC
The DNA here is from genome assembly GCA_005882415.1 of Alphaproteobacteria bacterium. Classification (GTDB taxonomy): domain Bacteria; phylum Pseudomonadota; class Alphaproteobacteria; order Sphingomonadales; family Sphingomonadaceae; genus Allosphingosinicella. The sequence continues at coordinate 25,584 of VBAE01000212.1, forward strand.
GACGGCATCCAGACCGCGACCGGCGGGCTTGGAGCCGACTCGTTCGCCCTCTCGGTCGGAACCGCGTTCGGCGAGCGCGACCGGATCACCGACTTCAACCCCGGCGAGGGCGACCGGCTGTCGCTGATGGGGGTCTCTGCCGGCCGCTCGCTGAGCTACCATCCCGGCAACTACTCGCTGCTGTTCCGCGGGGCGATGGACCCCTCGGCGTTCGTGCTTGGCGGGGCCCTTCCCGGCAGCGACCTCGGCACCGGCTTCTACCAGCTTTGGTATACGAGGATCGGC
>VBAE01000032.1 GCA_005882415.1 Alphaproteobacteria bacterium
GGAAGAGTGATGCCGCGTTTGCTTGCACTGCCGACGTTCGCCGCCCTCTCGATCGCTGGCGCTGCCCTCGGAGCCCAGATCGGCCGCAGCACCGTCCACGACATCAACCCCTTCTGGTTCAGCCCCCCCGACCAGGGCGGATTCTTCAGCGATCTGAGTGCCGTCAAGGCGTCGGACGACACGCCGGTGCCGGCCATCTCGACCGCGGAGGTGCCGATCACCAGCTGCGTCGGCTGCACCAACTGGAACCGCCCCGACCGCGCGCAGTACGCCACCGCCTGGGTCGAAGAACCGGCGCCGCGGGCCGAGGCGCGGGACGAGGTCGTCTACGACTATGTCGCGCCCGAGGAGGCGCGGGATCCGGCCCGTGAGCAAGTCGTCCGCTATGCGAGCTACCAGGTCAGCGCCGACGACGCCGCGCCCGAGGAGGAAGAGGCCGCCGCCGAGCCCCAGGACGACGCCCCCGCCGGCACCGACTGAGGGTCCGCACTGAGGGCGCGCTTGCCCGTGTGGGCGGGCTCGCCTACATCGCGCAGCCATGACCTCGACCAACGATATCCGCCGCTCGTTCCTCGAATATTTCGGCTCGTCCGGGCACCGGATCGTGCCGTCGGCGCCGCTCGTCCCGCAGAACGACCCGACCTTGATGTTCGTCAACGCGGGCATGGTGCCGTTCAAGAACGTCTTCACCGGCCTGGAATCGCGCCCTTATGCGACCGCCACCTCGTCCCAGAAGTGCGTCCGCGCCGGCGGCAAGCATAACGACCTCGACAATGTCGGCTACACCGCGCGCCACCACACCTTCTTCGAAATGCTCGGGAATTTCTCCTTCGGCGACTATTTCAAGGAGCAGGCGATCACCCACGCCTGGACCCTGCTCACCCGCGAATGGGGCCTCTCGCCCGACCGGCTGACCGCGACCGTCTATCACACCGACGACGAGGCGTTCGACCTTTGGCGCAAGATCTCCGGCCTTCCCGAAAGCCGCATCATCCGGATCCCGACCAAGGACAATTTCTGGGCGATGGGCGACAACGGGCCGTGCGGGCCCTGCTCGGAAATCTTCTTCGACCATGGCGACCATATCCCCGGCGGCCCGCCCGGCTCCCCGGAGGAGGACGGCGACCGCTTCACCGAGATCTGGAACCTCGTCTTCATGCAGTACGAGCAGGAGGCGAACGAGATCGTCCGCGACCTGCCGAGGCCGTCGATCGACACCGGCATGGGCCTGGAGCGGATCGCCGCCGTCATGCAGGGCGTCCACGACAATTATGAGACCGACACGTTCAAGGCGCTGATCGCCGCCTCGAGCGAGCTCACCCGGAGCCAGCCCTCGGGCGAGGGCAAGGCCAGCCACCGGGTGATCGCCGATCACCTCCGCGCCTCGGGCTTCCTGATCGCCGACGGGGTTCTGCCGGCGAATGAGGGCAGGGGCTATGTCCTCCGCCGGATCATGCGCCGGGCGATGCGCCACGCCCATCTGCTGGGCGCCGCCGAGCCTTTGATGCACCGGCTGGTCCCGGCGCTGGTCGCCGAGATGGGCGCCGCTTATCCGGAGCTGGTCCGCGCCCAGCCGCTGATCGAGGAGACGTTGAAGCTGGAGGAGACGCGTTTCCGCCAGACGCTGACCAACGGGCTGAGGCTGCTCGACGAAGCCACCGCCTCGCTCGCCCCCGGCGCAACCCTGCCCGGCGACGTGGCGTTCAAGCTCTACGACACGTTCGGCTTCCCCTACGACCTCACCGAGGACGCGCTCCGGGCGCAGGGCTATGGCGTCGACCGCTCCGGCTTCGACGCGGCCATGGCGGAGCAGAAGGCGCAGGCGCGCGCCGCCTGGAAGGGCTCGGGCGAGAAAGCTTCCGACGAAATCTGGTTCGACATCGCCGAGGAGCAGGGCTCGACCGAGTTCACCGGTTACGCCGGCCATGAGGGCGAGGGGCAGGTCGTCGCTCTGGTCAGGGACGGGGCGCGGGTCGAGCGCGCGGGGGCGGGCGACAAGGTCGTCATCCTCACCAACCAGACCCCCTTCTATGGCGAGAGCGGCGGCCAGATGGGCGACAGCGGCACCGTCACCGGCGACCGCGGGCTGGAGGCGGACGTCACCGACACGTCGAAGCCGCTCGGGCGCCTCCACGCCCACCAGGCTTTGATCCGCTCCGGCGAGGTGGCGGTGGGGGACGCGGTCCACCTCTCGGTCGATGTCGAGCGGCGTTCCAAGGTGCGCGCCAACCACAGCGCCACGCATTTGCTCCACGCGGCGCTGCGGCACCGGCTCGGCGGCCACGTCACCCAGAAAGGGAGTTTGGTCGCGCCCGATCGCCTGCGCTTCGACTTCTCGCACCCCAAGGCTTTAAGCCCGGAGGACGTGGCGGCGGTCGAGGAGGAGGTGAACCGGCACATCCGCGAGAATGACTCCGTCACCACGCGGCTGATGAGCCCCGACGAGGCGATCGAAGCCGGCGCGATGGCGCTGTTCGGCGAGAAATATGGCGACGAGGTCCGGGTCCTCTCGATGGGCCGCGGCGATGATGCCAGCTATTCGGTCGAGCTGTGCGGCGGCACCCACGTCAACGCATTGGGCGACATCCAGCTCTTCAAGATCGTCTCGGAAAGCGCGGTCGCCGCCGGCGTCCGGCGGATCGAGGCGCTGACCGGCGAGGCCGCGCGCCTGTGGCTGACCGAGCGCGAGAGCCGCCTCAAGGAAGCCGCCGCCGCCCTCAAGGCCGCGCCCGAGGAGGTCCCCGCCCGGGTGGCGGCACTGATCGACGACCGCCGCCGGCTCGAGCGCGAGCTCGCCGAGGCGAAGAAGGCGCTTGCCCTCGGCGGCGGCGGCTCGGCCGCGCCCGCGGGTCCGGAGAGCGTCGGCGGCCTGGGCTTCATCGGCCAGGTGCTGGACGGCATGGACCCCAAGGCCCTGCGCGGCTTGGTCGACGACGCTAAGCAGCGCGTCGGCTCCGGAGTCGCCACCATCGTCGCCGTCAACGACGGCCGCGCCACCGTGGCCGTGGGCGTCACCGACGACCTGACGTCGCGGCTAAGCGCCGTCGACCTCGTCCGAGCCGCGGTCGCGGCCGTCGGCGGGCAGGGCGGGGGAGGACGCCCGGACATGGCCCAGGGCGGCGGACCGGACGGCGCCAAGGCAGCGAAAGCGATCGAAGCGGTGAAGGCCGCGCTGGGCGAGAGCGTCGCGGCCTAAGGCTCCTCCCCGGAACGGGGAGGGGGACCGCCACCGCCAGGCGGTGGTGGAGGGGTCTCCGACTCAGAGGCGGCGGAGAGGTGGGACCCCTCCACCGCGTTTCACGCGGTCCCCCTCCCCGTTCCGGGGAGGAGTGCAGGCGCCGGCTCCCAGCCAAAGACGCTCCTCCCGCCATAATGGTGTGAGAGCCGCCGTTCCTCCGCCATTACCGCTTGGAAAGACGGCCCGCCGACATGCGCCTCGAGCCGCCGGGCTTGCTCGTCGAGGCGGCGGATGGCCTGGAGCTTTTCGTCATTGCCGAGCTTGGCCTTCTCGATCGCGCCTTTCAGCGTGGCGATGGTCCTGTCGTAGACCTTGGTCGGGACGGGAAAGGGGTGCCGGTCCTTGCCGCCATGGGCGAGCGAGTAGCGGGCGGGGTCGGCGAAACGGCAGGGGGCGCCGTGGATGACCTCGGCCACCATCGCTAGCGACCGGACCGTGCGCGCGCCCACCCCGGGGGTGAGCAGCAGCTCCGGGAAGTCCTTCGGCCCCGCCTCGGCCGCGGCGGCGAGGGTGCCGTGAAGGCGGCGGATCATGACGTCGCCCGAGCGCACGTCGTGATGGTCGGGCATGACCAGGTGCGGCAGCGTCGGCTCGGCGGGCGCTTTCCCCTCCAGCAGAGCCACCTCCCGGGCAATTGCATCCGGTCCCAGATCCGCCAGTAGCTCGAGCTGCGCCTTACGCGACGCCTCTGCGCGGCGGTCGGTCAGGTTGACGATCTCGCCTTGCCGCCGGCCCTCGATCGCTGCGTGGGGCGAATCGACGAAGCTCTCCAGCCCCTCCGACAGCCAATGGTAGCGCCGCGCCGTCTTGCTGGCGCCGTTCATGCCCTGCTGAACCACCGCCCAACGCCCCTCGTCGGTGACGAAGAAGCCGTGGAGATAGAGATTGAACCCGTCCTGCACCGCGGCGCTGTCGACCTTGGCGACCAGCCGGCTGGTCCGGGCGAGCGCGCCGCCGTCGAACCCCGCGGCCTCGCCGGCGCTCGCCAATTCGGCGGGAGTCGCCCGCGAATGCTTCCCGCGGCCGCCGCAGACGCGAATCCCGAGCTCGCCCGCGCGTGGGTTGAGCCCCCGCTTCAGCGCGCCGATTACGCTGGTGGTGATGCCCGACGAATGCCAGTCCATCCCCATCACCGCGCCGAAGCTCTGGAACCAGAAGGGGTGGGCGAGCCGGGCGAGGAGCGCGTCGCGGCCGTAATCGACGACGATCGCCTCGGCCATCACTGTCCCCAGCCGGGTCATCCGCTCGCCCAGCCAGGCCGGAACCCTCCCGCCGTGCAGCGGAAGGTCTGCGCTTCCGGATCTCTTCGCCACCGTCACTCCTCAAGAACGAAGGCGGAACGTAGCAGCGGCGCCGTGCGCTGAGAAGCCCTTAAGGCCGCGCGTCCCGAAGCCGCCGCCGCTTGAGCAGCGGCGGCTCGGAAAGCTGGCCCTCCTCCATGATCGCCTTCCTCAGCTCCGCCCTCTTCTCGTGGATCGAGGCGATCACCGGACCCATTGCCATGCCGAGATCGACCAGCACCGCTTCGGAAAGCTGGAGCGACGATTCCAGAGTCTCCGGAACCGCGTCGGTGGCGCCGGCGCGGTAGAGGTCCGCGGCATGGGCGGAGTCGCGGGCGCGGGCGACGATGGTGAGATCAGGCACCCAGGAGCGGACCTTCCTCGTCAGCCGGACGGTCAGCACGGGATCGTCCATGGTGAGGACCAGCGCAGCGGCGCGGCCGAGGTGGAGCCGATCCATCAGCTCGTGCCGCGCGACGTCGCCGAACATCACCGGAATGCCCTCGCGCCGGCAGGCGGCGACGGTGTCGATGTTCGAATCGACCGCCATGTAGGAGCGGCCGTGGACGGCGAGCATCTGGGCGACCAGCCGCCCGACCCGCCCGAAGCCGATGATCACTACGCGCGAAGGATCGTCGGTCGTAATCGGCGCGACGCTGTCGTCGCCCAGCTCGACCTTGCGCGCTGCATCACGGCCTAGCTTGGCCAGGAGCGGCGTGAGGGTGAGTCCGAGCGCGGTCACCACCGTCCAGAAGCCGCCGGTCGCGGCGCTGATCAGGCCCGCCGCGGTCGCGGTGGAAAGCACGATCAGGGTGGTCTCGGAAGGCGAG
>VBAE01000033.1 GCA_005882415.1 Alphaproteobacteria bacterium
CGGCGGTGCCAATCGTCTCCGACCGCTGGCAGGGTCTGGACGAACTGTTCGTCCCCGGCCGCGAGATCGTCCTCGCCGACACGTCGGACGATGTCGTCGACCTGCTCTCCACCTGGACCCCGGACCAGGCCGCCGCCTTGGGCCGAGCCGCCCGCGCCCGGGTCATGGCCGGCCACAAAGCCGCCGACCGCGCCGCCGAGCTCGAAACCGCGCTCCAAGAAGCCGCCCCAGCCGTGCAAATCCCGGCGCTGGAGGCGGCAACGTGCTGAAAATTTGCCAAATCGGAAAAGAAGCTGGAGGAAGCAGCCTGTGAACAATTCCAATTCCAAGATCGCACTCGTCACGGGCGGCGCCGGCTTCATCGGCTCGAACCTCATCGACGCCCTCCTCGCCGAGGGCGCGACGGTGGTCTGCCTCGATTCGCTTCTGACCGGCCGCGCCTCCAACCTCGCCCATCTTGGTGGCGAGCCGCGCTTCGACCTGGTCGAGGCGGACGTGATCGATCCGCTGCCGCAGTCGGTCCGCCGGACCCGCTTCACCCATATCTACCATCTCGCCTGCGCCGCCTCGCCGCCCCACTATCAGGCGGATCCCGAGCACACGATGCTGACCAACGTCGTCGGCACCAGCAACGCGCTCCGCCTCGCCGAGGAGAAAGGCGCGCGGCTCCTCCTCACCTCGACCAGCGAGGTCTATGGCGATCCCGAGGTCCATCCCCAGACCGAGGGCTATCGCGGCTGGGTGAGCTGCACCGGCCCCCGCGCCTGCTACGATGAGGGCAAGCGCGCCGCCGAAACCCTGGCGTTCGACTTCCAGCGCACCGGCCGCGCCGACGTCCGCGTCGCCCGGATCTTCAACACCTACGGCCCCCGCATGCGCGCCGACGACGGCCGGGTGGTCTCGAACGTCATCTGCCAGGCGCTCGCCGGCGACGACATCACCATCTACGGCGACGGCTCGCAGACTCGCAGCTTCTGCTACGTCAGCGACCTGGTCGATGGCCTGAAGCGCCTGATGGACAGCGACGTCACCGACGGCCCGGTAAACCTCGGCAACCCCGACGAGCTCACCGTCAGCGACCTCGTGGAACGCGTCCTCGCCCTCACCGGCTCCGATTCGAAGCTCGTCCACCTCCCGCTCCCGGTCGACGACCCGAGGCGCCGCAAGCCCGATATCAGCCGCGCCCAGGCCCTCCTCGGCTGGTCCCCGAAGGTCGAGCTCCAGCAAGGCCTCGAAGCCACCGCCGCCTGGTTCGCCGAAGACCGCCGCGCCGCCTGGAAAGGCGTCGCCGGCAAGCCCCAACCCAGCCCCGGCACCCGCACCCTGATCACAGGCGTGGCGGCGGAATAGGGGCGGCACTGCGCCCTACCTGCCTCCCCAACCACAGTTGGGGAGGGGGGTGTAGGCGGGTCGGCATGCCGGGGGCATGCCGAGAGCCGGAACCGGCTGCGAAGCAGCCGTCGGCGAAGGTGGTGGAGGGGTGACAAGCCGGAGGACTCAGCGGTTCCAGCGCGAGACGGCGAAGGCCTTCGCCCGATCACCCCTCCACCACACTTCGTGTGGTCCCCCTCCCCCCGAGCTACCGCTCGCGGGGAGGCGGGCGGGCCGTCCCTTCCCGAACAGCTTCTCCGCCGCCGGCACAATGACGAAGGCCGTAGTTTCACCCAAAGCACCGAAGACACCAAAGAGACCAAAGAGGCCGAGGTTCTCCAGCCTGGCTTTGGGGCGACATAGTCGCTCCCTCTTGGCTGGCCGCCGTAAACGCGCCGCCGCCATTCCCGTGGCACTGCGCCTTTGGTCTCTTTGGTCCTTTGGTGCTTTGGGTGAAACGGGAGGAAGGGGCCTCGCTCTGTAGAAGGCGGATGGGCACTGAAGCCCGACAAAGGACCCCCTCACTGCGAGCGAAGTGAAGCAATCCAGTCGGGAGTCCGAAGTCCGAACGTCAGTCCCAGGGGTTCACCAGCTTAACCCCCGCCGGTTCGAAATCCCGGACGTTCCGGGTTGCTACCGCCGCGTCCTGATCGAGCGCGATCGCGGTGATCTGAGCGTCGACTAGCGACATGGCACGTCCGGCCCGCTCAATGGCAGCCAGCATCGGCCCGTAGTGCAGCGCCGCAGATGCTCCGAACGGCAAGGTGCGATCGGCGTAACGGAGCCTCCATTCGACGAGTTGCGCCTCGAAGCCACGCCGGCGTGCACCGTCTGCGAGCCGGGCTATCCCATAGGAAAGTTCGCCTAGGACGACCGCCGGAAGCGCCGTCTCCTCTTCGTTCAGCAGGTACCAATGCTCGACGCCCGGCTCGGGCGCGCTCTTCATCAATTCCGACACGACGTTCGTGTCGATCAGGATCAAAGTACGATCCCCTTGTGCGGACGGCGATGCTCCTCGATGGCAGCCTCCACTTCGCGCACTCCGTCATCATCCCCTGCGGAGAGAGCACGGCTTCGCCGCAGGAAGGAAGCTGCGCTCTCCTTAGGGTGGCGACGGGCGTAATCGGTGAGTGCATCCTCCACGATCGCGTGAATCGGCCGCCGCTCCCGCCGCGAAAGCTCGTGAGCCAGATCGCGCGCCTTCGCGCTCCGTACCGAGAGTTGGGGGGCGGTCATGCCATCAATATAGCGCATTGATGGCAAGATGGCAAACCGGTAGGCTCAGTCGGTCATCGTCACCGAGCGAACAGATTCTCCGCCTTGGCCATGGCCTTGATCTCGAGCGCGTTGCCCGACGGATCCAGGAAGAACATCGTCGCCTGCTCGCCCGGCTCGCCGCGGAAGCGCACCGTCGGTTCGATCACGAAGCGGGCACCTGCCGCCTGGAGGCGGTCGGCCATTGCCTGCCATTCAGTCATGCCCAGCACCGCGCCGAAATGGGGGACGGGGACGTCGTGGCCGTCGACCGGGTTGTGATGCGGCTTCGCCTCCATCGCGGGGTCGAGATGGGCGACGATCTGGTGGCCGAAGAAGTCGAAGTCGATCCACTCCTCCGCGCTCCGCCCCTCCGGGCAACCGAGCAGGCCGCCGTAGAAGCTGCGGGCGGCTTCTAGGTCGTGGACGGGGAAAGCGAGGTGGAAGGGAGGAAGCTGGGCCATCGACGCCCTCTACCGGTTCAAGCCCTCCCGCGGAACCTTGCTTTTTGAGAACAAATATGGTACATTCTGCCCATGCCAAATTCCCGATCCTGCACCCTACCCCATTTGCGGAGCCGTTCCGGCCCCGTCGGGAGGCGCTTGGGGGCGGATACCCCCCGCGATTCCGTATGACTTTCACGACTTTTGTGACTCTCACGCCATTCACGCCACTCACCGCGCGCGCCGCGGTTGAACAGGGGCGGCGACAGCCGGTAAGCCCCGCGCGATGAAGCCGCTCCTCCTCGCTTTCCTCGCCGGCGCCGCCGCCGCCACCGGCTTCCAGCCGCTCGGCCTGTGGCCGCTGACCCTAGCCGCCTTCGCGTTTCTGCTCTGGCTCATCGCCGACGCGCCGCGGCTCCGCTCGGCGCTGGCCCGCGGCTGGTGGTTCGGGCTGGGCCATTTCTGCGTCGGGCTGAACTGGATCGCGACCGCCTTCACCTTTCAGGCGGCGATGCCGGCCTGGCTCGGCTGGGTGGCGGTGTTGCTGCTCTCGCTGTTCCTGGCAATCTACCCCGCCGCTGCCGCCGGGATCGCCTGGCGCTACGGACGCAGCGACCGGCTTCGCCTCGCCCTCTGGTTCGCCGCCGCCTGGATCGTCACCGAATGGCTTCGGGCGACCCTGTTCACCGGCTTCGCCTGGAACCCCTTGGGCGTCGTGCTGGTGCCGACCCCGGTCTCGCGAATTGCCGCCGGGATCGGCACCTACGGCCTCTCCGGAGTCGCCGCCCTCCTCGCCGGAACCCTGCTCCTGCTCCTCGCCCGCCGCTGGCGCTCCGCCGGAGCGATCGCCGGCGCGATCGCCGCCGCCACCCTCCTCGCCCTGATCCTCAACGCCCCCCCCGAAGGCAGCACGCGGATGGCGATGCGGATCGTCCAACCGAACATCGGCCAGGAGGACAAATGGCGCCCCGGCTTCGAGCGCGAAATCTTCGCCCGCCTCGCCGGGCTGTCGAAGGCCGGCAGCAACGAGCCCCGCCTGCTGATGTGGCCCGAAGCCGCGGTCACCACCCCGCTCGAGGACGAACGGCTCCGCCCGGACCCCCAGATCGAGCTCGAACAGACCCGCCGCGCGACGACCAGCCTGATCGGGCCGGGCGACCTCCTCCTCGCCGGCGGGATCACCGTCCAGTCGGCCGACGGCGACACTGCGACCGGCGCCACCAACAGCGTCTTCGCGATCGATTCGACCGGCCGGATACTCGCCCGCTACGACAAGGCGCACCTCGTCCCCTATGGCGAATACCTCCCGATGCGCCCGATCCTGTCCGCGCTCGGCCTCTCCCGCCTCGCGCCGGGCAATCTCGATTTCCAGCCCGGCCCCGGCCCGCGCACGATCGACCTCCCCATCGTCGGCAAGGTCGGCTTCCAGCTCTGCTACGAGATCATCTTCTCAGGCCAGGTGGTCGACCGCGCCAACCGCCCGAACTTCCTGTTCAACCCGTCGAACGACGCCTGGTTCGGCGCCTGGGGCCCGCCCCAGCACCTCGCCCAGGCCCGGCTCCGGGCGCTCGAGGAGGGCCTGCCGGTGCTCCGCTCGACCCCGACCGGCATCTCGGCGGTGATCGACGCCGAAGGCAATGTCGAAAAGAGCCTTCCCTGGCGCACCGCCGGCTTCATCGACAGCCGGCTCCCTCTGCCCAAGCCGCCGACCCTGTTCGCCCGCTTCGGCAACCTCCTGCCCCTGCTTTTCGCAGCTCTGCTCGCCGCTGCGGCGATTGCAGTGGCGCGAAAGAGGCGCTAGGAGCGCGCGCATATAAGGATATCTTTATATCCGTAAGTCCCGAGTCCCAGCTCTAACTCCCCGCTCTTCCAGGAAGGCTCTGTTCCCAGATGCGCAGCAACTACCTCTTCACGTCCGAATCGGTTTCGGAAGGGCATCCCGACAAGGTGTCGGACCAGATTTCCGACGCCATCGTCGATCTCTTCCTCTCCAAGGACCCGGAAGCCCGGATCGCCTGCGAGACGCTGACCACGACCCAGCTCGTCGTCCTCGCCGGCGAGATCCGCTGCCGCGGAGTCTATGAGGACGGTGAGTGGGCGCCGGGCGCTCAGGAAGAGATCGAGAGCGCGGTCCGCGAGACGGTGAAGGCGATCGGCTATGAGCAGGACGGCTTCCACTGGCAGAACCTTGTCTTCCACAACAACCTCCACGGCCAGTCCGCGCACATCGCCCAGGGCGTCGACGCGCGGCAATCTCCTCTACGCCTACGATCAGGCGGCGTGGCACGGCACCGACGATCTGCAGCGGCTGATGCCGGATTTCGCGACGAAGATCGGCGGCTGGATCGTCGACGGACCGGGCGACAAGCCGCAGCTCGTCTTCTTCGACCGCGATCGTCGTCTCCACCCAGCACGGCAAGGGCTATGACAGCGGCGACAACGAGGCCGAATTGAAGGCCTATGTCCGCAAGGTCGTCGCCGACGTGCTCCCCGACGGGCTCCTCTCCGACGAGACCGTCTACCACATCAACCCGACCGGCAGCTTCGAGATCGGTGGACCGGACGGCGATGCGGGCCTCACCGGCCGCAAGATCATCGTCGACACCTATGGCGGCGCGGCCCCCCATGGCGGCGGCGCCTTCTCGGGCAAGGACCCGACCAAGGTCGACCGCTCGGCGGCGTACATCTCGCGCTATCTCGCCAAGAACATCGTCGCCGCCGGCCTCGCCACGCGCTGCACGATCCAGCTCGCTTATGCGATCGGCGTGTCCGAGCCGCTGTCGCTCTACGTCGACACCCACGGCACCGGCCTGGTCGGCGACGCCGAGATCGAGAAGGCGA
>VBAE01000034.1 GCA_005882415.1 Alphaproteobacteria bacterium
ATCGCGCCGTGCCCGAAAGCTTCTCCTACGTTCGCTGCGGCGATTGCGATGCCCTCTCGATAAGCCCGGTTCCGATCGATCGGCTGTCGGAAATCTATCCCCAGACCTATTACAGCTTCAGCGGGGACAGGCTGTCGCTGGCCGAGCGTGTGAAGCAGTGGCTCGACCGCCGGATGTTCCGAAAGCTGTTTTCCTCCGTCGAAGGGCCGGCTCTGTCGGCACTCGACGTCGGAGGCGGAACCGGCTGGCTATTGTCCCAGGCGAGGCTCGCCGAGCCGCGTCTTCGCCGCACATTCGTCGTCGATATCGATCCCCAGGCACAAGCCGCGGCGGAGGCGGCCGGGCATGAGTTCTTCCTCGGCCGGGTCGAGGATTTCGAATGCCGCGAACGATTCGACGTGATCATGCTGCTCAATCTGATCGAGCATGTCGCCGATCCGGTTGCGGTGCTCGCCCGGATGAAGGCGCTTCTCGCGCCGGGCGGACAAATCCTGGTCAAGACTCCGAACCACGACAGCCTGGATGCGAGGCTGTTCCGCAATCACAGCTGGGGCGGGCTTCACTGCCCGCGCCACTGGGTCCTGTTCACGCCCGAGAGCTTCACCCGCGCGGCCGAGAGCGCCGGCCTTTCGGTCCGGCAGATCGCCCTCACCCAGGGCGCCCCGTTCTGGGCGGTCTCGGCTCTGGAATATCTGGAGCGCAAGCGCCTGGTCCGGATCAGCAGGGATCGGCCGATGTGCGATCACCCCTTGTTCGCGCCCCTGCTCGTGCTGTTCGGCGCCATCGACATGCTGCGCAGGCCGATCGCCCGCACATCGCAGATGTTCATCCAGCTGGCGAACAACCCGGCCTAGCAGGGCTAGCCGCCGCCCGGAGCCTGAACAGCCGGAACGGCCCGACTTGCGCGCCTTCCGAATATCCCTGCCACAGCCGATCGAACTCGGGGTCGCGCCGCAACCAGGCGAGCGCATCGAAGCTGCGCGACTTGAGGCCGGTATGCCGGCTCCAATCGGTATCGACCACGACAGTGTCGGGCGACCGGCGCAGCTCGGCGACCGCCTGGCGGACCGCCCATTGCTCGGCAACGCCGTCGCCCCGCGGAGCCTCTCCAGCCAAGGCCTTGGCGACAAACGTGAAGGAGCGCCCGCGGTCCAGCACATTCACAAGGCGCGGAATCTGGCGCTCCCGCCCCTCGCTTCCGCGCCACCAGGGTAGCGCCTGGATCACCAGCACCGCAGCTGCTGCGGCCAGGAGAGCCCGCCCCGCCGGAGGCCGGCTGTGCAAAAGCGCGGCGGCCGCCAGGACGGCGAACCCCCAGCCGGGGAGGAAATGGTAGGGGAAGAGCTTCATCTGCAGGACCGCCGCCGCGTAGAAACCGGCGGCGGCGAGCAGGAAAGCCATTGCGGTCCGGTCCCTGGAGCCGAACACCGGGACGGCCAGGGCGAGGATGAAAAATCCGGCGATCGCGGCCCGTACCGCCCCTTCGCCGTTATACTCGATTCCTCCATAAGCCGCGCGTGCGAGCGGCAGGGCCTCGACCAGGAACGGCCGGAAGGCGACGAGCAGGAGCAGGGCATAAAGCGCTCCGACGCCTACGATCGCGGCTTCTTCCCGGCCCAGCCGGCGCCGGTAGAGAGCGAGCACGGCCAGCGGAATGAGGAAATGCGGCTTGATCGCAAAACCCAGCCCGGCCAGCGCCCCCACCAGGATCGAGTGCCACCTGCCGCGGCTTGCCTCGACGCACCAGGGCGCCACGAGGATGAAGGCGAATTGCTCGCGCTGGCCGAATTCCCGCGGCAGCGCGAAGCCGACGAAGAGGGCAAAGGCGATCAGGACCGGGCCGCGGCGCTCCGCCGGAAGCGCCTTCGCCAGCAGCAACAGCGACAGCGCGGCGAGCGCGGCGGTCCAGAGCTTTACCGCCAGCGACAAGCCTATCACCGCACCCAGCGGCACCGCCGGCAGGTAGATCAGGAAGGCCAGCGGGAAGTTCACTTCCAGGATATCGCGGCCGTAGACCGCTCCGCCGGCCACCGCGCGCGCCACCCAGGCAAGGAAGGCAACGTCGTGATTGAGATAGGCGCCAAGCTGCGTCGCGACTCCCACGGCGAGAATGGCGGCGGCAACCAGAAGCGGCCTGAGCAAAACCGCGCCCTTTGCCGCTCCTTCCCCGCCACCATCGCTCATCCGCACTTCCCCCGGGTCACGCCGCAAGCTCTATCGAAGCCTGGCCGAGACAGAAAGGCGGCACCTCTTCTCGAGAGGCGCCGCCATTCCAATACCCGCCGTGCCGCCTACCGGGTGACCGGGAAGCCCCGGCGCTTGAGCAGCGCATTCACGTCCGGGTCCCGCCCACGGAACGCCCGGTACGCCTCGGCGCGGTCGGTTTCGTTGCCGGTGGAGAGCAGGGTCTCGCGGAAGCGGTCGGCGGTCGCCTTATCCCAGGGGCTGCCCGCTTCCTCGAACGCCGCCCAGGTGTCGGCGTCCATCACTTCCGACCAGAGGTAGGAATAATAGCCGGCCGAGTAGGCGTCGGACGAGAAGAGGTGGCCGAATTGCGGCAGCCGGTGCCGCATCACCATCTCCTTGGGCATGCCGAGCTTGGCGAGCGCCTGCCGCTCGAACGCGTCGGGATCGACGACCCCGTCCGGGTCGGTGTGGAGCATCATGTCCACCAGAGCGGAGGAGAGATATTCGACCGTGGCGAAGCCCTGGTTGAACGTCTTCGCCTTCTGTATCTTGGCGATGAGCGCCGCCGGCATCGGCTGCCCGGTCTTATAGTGACGCGCGAACTTGTCGAGCACCTCGGGCGTCAGCACCCAATTCTCGTTCACCTGGCTCGGATATTCGACGAAGTCGCGCGGCGTCCCCGCCAGCCCCGGATAGTAAGTGTCCGAGAGGAAATAATGGATGGCGTGGCCGAACTCGTGGAACAGGGTCTCGGCATCGTCGAGGCTGATCAGCACCGGCTGGCCCGGGGCAGGCTTGGTGAAATTGTTGTTGTTGGAGCCGAGCACGATCCGGTCGCCGGTCAGGCCCGAGCGGCTGCGATAGGTGGTCGCCCAGGCGCCGGACTGCTTGCCGGTGCGGGCATAGGGATCGAAGTAGAACAGCCCGACGACCTCGCCGTTGCGGCTGACCTCGAAGGTCCGGACGTCCGGGTGGAAGACCGGGACGGCGCCCGTATTCTCCTTGAACTGCAGGCCGTAGAGCTGCCCGGCCGACCAGAACATGCCGTTCACCATGTTCGAAAGCTCGAAATAGGGCTTCAGCTCGTCCTGCGAGAGGTTGTAGCGGGCGTTGCGGACCTTCTCCTGATAATAGCGATAGTCCCAGGGCTCGATCGTGATCCTGGCGCCCGACTTCTTCGCAAGCGCCTGCATGTCGGCGACTTCCTCATGGACTCGCGCGACGGCAGCCGGCCAGACCTTCATCATCAGGTCCATCGCCTTGGCCGGGCTCCGGGCCATCGTGTCCTGCATCCGCCACTCGGCATGGTTGGCGAAGCCGAGCAATTTCGCACGATCCGCCCGCAGCTTCACGATCCGCGCGATGACGGCGTTTGTGTCGTTGGCGTCCCCATTGTCGCCGCGATTGGCGAAGGCGCGCCAGACCTTCTCGCGCAGCGCGCGATTGTCGGCGAAGGTCATGATCGGATCGGCTGCCGAGCGCGTGTTGACGATCGCGAAGGTGCCTGCCGGGAGCTTGCGCTCGGCGGCCGCGGCCGCGGCGGCGTCGCGTACGTCCTGGGGAACGCCCTTCAAATCGGCCGCGGTGGCGGTGGTGTAGCTGTTCTCGTCGGCAAGGAGCTTCTCGCTGAACTCGGAGAAGGAGGCGGCGAGCTGCTGGTTGTAGGCCGAAAGCTGCTGCTTCTGCTCGGGATTGAGGTTGGCGCCGCGGCGGGCGAACGATTCATATTGGCGCGTGACAAGGCGCTTCTGCTTGGCGTCGAGGCCAGCGGTGTCGCGCGCTTCGTAGATCGCCTTGATCCGCTGGAAGAGCTTGGGGTTCAAGATGATCTCGTCGGAGGCGGCGGAGAGCTTGGGCGACCATTCGCGGTCCAGCTTTTGGTATTCGGGCGTTGCGAGGTTGCTGGTCATGACGCCGAAGATCGACTCGACCCGGTCCTGCCGCTCGCCCGCTTTCTGCAGCGGAACGATGGTGTTCTCGAAGGTCGGGGCTTCCGGATTGTCGACGATCGCGGCGATCTCGCGGCGCTGCTCGTCGATCGCGAACTGGAAGGCTTCGGGGAAGAGTTCCGGCTTCACCTGGTTCCACGGCGGGACGCCGGCATAAGGCCCGGTCCATTCGGCCAGCAGGATGTTGTCGGGGACGACGGGAGCGGCGGGGGCCGGAGCGGCGGCGACGGGTTCGGCGGCGGTGGCGATGGCGGTTTCCTGCGGAGCGGTCGTGGTGCAGCCCGCGAGCGCCAAAGCGGCGGCGGTGCCGAAAAGATATGGCTTCAAGTTCGAATCTCCATGGCGGTGGCGGCCCGCGCGTCCCCTCGCGGTCGCCGGTAGAAGGCGCGGCTTCTATAGGCTCCGGGCTTAACCTCAGGCAACTCCACCGCTCTTGCTCATTCCCCCATCTGACGGAGCGGCGGGCCGACGTCGCGGCGGCGGATGACGAGGTTTCTGATCTCGGTCATGTCCTCCATCGCGAAGCGGATGCCCTCGCGGCCGAGACCGCTGTCCTTGACCCCGCCATAAGGCATGTTGTCGACCCGGTAGCTCGGCACGTCGTTGACGACGACGCCGCCGACTTCCAGCCGATCCCAGGCGTCGAGCGTCTTGAACAGGTCGCGGGTGAACAGGCCCGCCTGGAGGCCGAATTTCGAATCGTTCACCTCTGCCAGCGCCGCGTGGAAGTCGCTGAAGCGCGAGAGGATGGCGACGGGGCCGAACGCCTCCTCGCGATAGACGGTGGCGGAGCGGCCGACGCCTTCGAGCAGGGTCGCCTCCAGCATCGCCCCCTCCCGGCCGCCGCCGCACAGAAGGGTCGCGCCGCTTTCCACCGCCTCCTGAATCCAGCCGTCGAGGCGGCTCGCCTCGCCTTCCGAGATCATCGGCCCAATGAAGGTGTCCCTATCATGCGGGTTGCCGCCGACGAGCTTCCTCGTCCGCTCGACCAGCCGGTCGCGAAGTTCGTCATACACGGCTTCATGGGCGATGATCCGCTGGACGCCGATGCAGCTTTGGCCGGACTGGTAGAAGGCGCCGAACACGATCCGCTCGACCGCATCCTCCAGATCCGCGTCATGGTCGACGATCACGGCTGCATTGCCGCCGAGCTCCAGCACCACCTTCTTCTTCCCCGCCTTGGCCTTCAAGTCCCATCCCACCGCGGGGGAGCCGGTGAAGGAGAGGAGCTTCAGCCGCTCGTCGGTGGTGAACAGGTCGGCGCCGTCGCGGTGAGCAGGAAGGATCGAGAAGGCGCCCTTCGGCAAATTCGTCTCGGCAAGCACCTCGCCGATGATCAGGGCGCCGAGCGGGGTGCGGCTGGCGGGCTTCATCACGAACGGGCAGCCGACCGCGATGGCGGGCGCGATCTTGTGGGCGGCGAGGTTCAGCGGGAAGTTGAACGGGGAGATGAAGCTGCACGGGCCGATCGGCACGCGCTTCCAGATGCCCTGATAGCCGCGGGCGCGGGGGCTGATGTCGAGCGGCTGGACCTCGCCGGTCATTCGCACCGATTCCTCGGCGGCGATTCGGAAGGTGTCGATCAGCCGCATCACCTCCCCTTCCGAATCCTTGATCGGCTTCCCCGCCTCGACGCAGAGCGCGAAGGCGAGCTCGTCGAACCGCGCCTTGAAGCGGTCGACGCAATGCTGGAGCACCGCCTGGCGCTCATAGCTCGCCATCCGCGCCATCGGACCGGCCGCTTCGGCTGCGGCGGCGATGCCCGCGTCGATGGTGGCGGCGTCGGCAAGGGCGGTGCGGAAGGCGACCTCGCCCGTATATTTGTCGGTAACCTCGAGGTCCGCATTGGGCTGCCGCGCCTCGTTGGCGAGGTAGAGCGGGTAGGTCTTGCGGAGCTCGATCATGCGTCCCTCCTTGCCGGCCCAGGCGCTCTTAGCGTCTGCGCCCCCGCCACCGCCAGAGCCAAGATGCGCCGGCAAATTACACCCGTAACGGAGCTTTCTCCACCTTGACTGCGGTCATCACCTTGCGATCATTAGGAGGTGCGGGGACATTCACTTCCATCCATTTCGGTCCATTGTGGCTGAACTTGCCACCCTGGGTGATGGCGCCGTGGTTTCGATCGTCGGCACCCGGCCCGAAGCGATCAAAATGCTGCCTCTGCTGCGCGCGCTGGAGGCTCGCTCCCTTCCGCAAAGGCTGCTCCTCACCGGCCAGCATCAG
>VBAE01000035.1 GCA_005882415.1 Alphaproteobacteria bacterium
CCGATTACGGCGCCGAGCATCTGGTGCGCGAGATCAACACGTCCGCCGCGCGGATCATCGCCGAGGTCGCGGATTCTGAGGCTCAGAAGGACGGCCGCAAGCGCTTCGTCGCGGGCGCGCTCGGGCCGACCAACAAGACGCTGTCGCTGTCGCCCAACGTCAACGATCCCGGCTATCGCGAGATCGACTTCGACACCCTCTCAGACGTCTATGTCGAGCAGATCGAGAGCCTGGTCGAAGGCGGCGCCGAGATCGTGCTGATCGAAACGGTGTTCGACACTCTCAACGCCAAGGCCGCGATCCACGCCGCCCGCCGGGTCGACCGCGAGCTCCCGATCATGCTGTCGATGACCATCACCGACCTCTCCGGCCGCAACCTCTCCGGCCATTCGATCGAGGCCTTCTGGGCCTCGGTCCGCCACGCCAGGCCGCTGTCGATCGGGCTCAACTGCTCGTTCGGTGCCGGTCAGCTGCGCGCCCATGTCGCAGCCCTCTCCGCCATCGCCGACACGCTCATCATGGCCTATCCCAATGCCGGCCTCCCCAACGATCTCGGCGCCTATGACGAGGGGCCGGAGACCACCGCCGCGCAGGTGCGCGAATGGGCCGAGCAGGGCATCGTCAACATCGTCGGCGGCTGCTGCGGCACCACCCCCGCCCACATTGCCGCCATCGCGCGCGCGGTGGAGGGCTTTGCGCCCCGCACCCTCGCCAAGCCCACGAGCCGAACCCTCCTCGCCGGCATCGAGCCGATGATCCTCGCCGCATAACGTCACCCCGGACTTGATCCGGGGTCCATGAACACAGGTCTAAGAGAACTCGCCTCGAACCGTGTTCATGGATGCCGGATCAAGTCCGGCATGACGAAGAAACAAAGAAACCCAGAACCAATGGCCACCGTACCGATGCCCGAGACCAGTTCCGCCTCCTCCTCCTTCGTCAATATCGGCGAACGCACCAACGTCACCGGCTCGGCCAAATTCAAGAAGCTGATCATGGCCGGGGATTACTCCGCTGCGGTCGAGGTCGCGCGCAGCCAGGTCGAGAACGGCGCTCAGGTCGTCGACGTCAACATGGACGAGGGCCTGCTCGACGCCGAATATGCGATGACCACCTTCCTGAAGCTGATTGCCGCCGAGCCGGACATCGCCCGGGTGCCGATCATGATCGACAGCTCGAAGTGGAGCGTGATCGAGGCGGGGCTGAAATGCGTCTCGGGCAAGCCGATCGTCAATTCGATCAGCATGAAGGAGGGGGAGGAGGAATTCCTCGCCCACGCCCGCAAGGTCCGCGACTATGGCGCGGCGGTCGTCGTCATGGCCTTCGACGAGGTCGGCCAGGCCGATACCAAGGAGCGCAAGGTCGAAATCTGCGCCCGCGCCTATGAGCTGCTGACCCGCGACGGCTTCCCGCCCGAGGACATCATCTTCGATCCCAACGTCTTCGCCGTCGCCACCGGGATCGACGAGCACCGCCGCTACGCTTTGGACTTCATCGAGGCCTGCCGCGAGATCAAGGCGCGCTGCCCGCACGTCCACATTTCGGGCGGCCTCTCGAACCTGTCCTTCTCCTTCCGCGGCAACGAGCCGGTGCGCCGGGCGATGCACTCGGTCTTTCTCTTCCACGCCATCCCCGCCGGGCTCGACATGGCGATCGTCAACGCCGGCCAGCTCGACGTCTACGACACGATCGACCCGGAGCTTCGCGAGGCCTGCGAGGACGTCATCCTCGACCGGCGCGACGATTCGACCGAGCGGCTGGTCGAGCTCGCCGAGAAATATCGCGGCTCCGATCCGGTGCGCGAGAAGGCGGAGGCCGAGTGGCGCGGCTGGCCGGTCGGCAAGCGCCTCGAACATGCGCTGGTCAAGGGCATCGACGCGTTCGTCGTCGAGGATACCGAAGAGGCGCGGCTCGTGGCGGACCGTCCGATCCATGTCATCGAAGGTCCGCTGATGGACGGCATGAACGTGGTCGGGGACCTGTTCGGATCGGGCAAGATGTTCCTCCCCCAGGTCGTCAAATCGGCCCGCGTGATGAAGAAGGCCGTCGCCCATCTCATTCCTTTCATCGAGGCTGAGAAGGAGAAGAGCGGAGCCACCGCCGGCAAGGGCCGGATCGTCATGGCCACCGTCAAGGGCGACGTCCACGACATCGGTAAGAACATCGTCGGTGTCGTCCTGCAGTGCAACGGCTTCGAAGTCATCGACCTCGGCGTCATGGTCCCCTGGCAGGACATCCTCAAATCCGCGAGCGACAATAATGCCGACATGATCGGCCTCTCCGGCCTCATCACCCCGTCGCTGGACGAGATGGTGACGGTGGCGGGCGAGATGCAGCGCGCGGGTCTCAGCGTCCCGCTCCTCATCGGCGGCGCCACCACCAGCAAGGTCCACACCGCACTGCGGATCGATCCGGCTTATGACGGCCCCGTCCTCCACGTCCTCGACGCCAGCCGCGCGGTCGGGGTCGCCTCCTCGCTCGTCTCCGACACCCAACGCGAGCCGCTGATCTTGAAGACCGCCGAGGATTATGAGGCGACCCGCATCGCCCGCGCCCGCTCCGGCCAGAGCGAGCTTTCGTCGCTCGATGAGGCCCGAGCCAACGGCTTCGCCTACGACCCCGCCGGCAAGGCTCCGCCCCCCGCGCGGCCGGGCCTGCACAGCTTCGGCGAATGGCCGCTCCGCGACCTTCGCGCATCGATCGACTGGACGCCCTTCTTCCGTGCCTGGGAGCTTGCCGGAAACTATCCCGCCATCCTTGACGACGAAGTGGTGGGGGAGAGCGCGCGCAGCCTGTTCAACGACGCCAATGCGATGCTCGACAAGATCATCGCGGAGCATTGGCTGACCGCGCGCGGCACCGTCGGCCTGTGGCGCTGCCGCCGCGACGGCGACGACGTCCACGTCCTCGCCTCGAACGAGGAGACCTTGGTCCCCTTCCTCCGCCAGCAGGTCAAGAAGCGCGAGGGGAGGGCGAACATGTCGCTCGCCGACTTCATCGACCCGTCGGGCGAGGACTGGATCGGCGGTTTCGCCGTCGCCATCCACGGACTCGACGTCCATTTGGCGCGTTTCAAGGCCGAGAATGACGATTATTCGGACATCCTCCTGAAAGCGCTGGCGGACCGCTTGGCGGAAAGCTTCGCCGAAACCCTCCACGCCCACGTCCGCAACAGCGTCTGGGGCTATGCCGAGGAGCATCTCACCAACCAGCAGCTGATCCGCGAGAATTACACCGGCATCCGCCCCGCGCCCGGCTACCCGGCCTGCCCCGACCACAGCTTGAAGCCAGTGCTGTTCGAGATGCTCGGCGGCGAGCCGGCGGGCGTGACGCTGACCGAGAGCTTCGCAATGCTGCCGACCTCGGCCGTCTCCGGCTTCTACTTCGCCCACCGCGACAGCCAATATTTCGGAGTCGCCCGCATCGGCCGTGACCAGCTCGAAGATTACGCGGCCCGCCGCCGCGTGCCGCTGGAGGAAGCGGAGCGCTGGCTCCGCCCCAACCTCGATTAGCGAAAGCCCCGCAGCCCGTCCCGCCTTGGGGCGCTGCCCCCGTTAACCTCCTTTGCCCCTCGACTTCGTGGCTGCGGAGCGCGAGCGGGAGAGGATGAGACAGACGATCGCACTCCTCTTCCTCTTCGCCGCGTCTGCTAGCGCGGCCCAGGCCGGCGCCGCCCCCTTCACGATCCGCGAGAGCGGCGCCGGCTACATGACGCTTCAGGACGCGGTCTCGGCGATCGGGGGCGGGCAGGGGACGATCGTCATCGCTCCGGGCCGCTACCGCCAATGCGCGGTTCAGGAGGCGGGGCGGGTGACCTACGCCGCCGCCCAGCCCGGCACCGCCATCCTCGACGGCGTCGCTTGCCAGGGCAAGGCGGCCCTCGTGCTCGACGGCGCCTCGGCGACTGTGGAAGGCCTCATCTTTCAGAACATCCGCGTCGAGGACGGCAACGGCGCCGGCATCCGCCTCCAGAAGGGCGACTTGACCGTCCGCGAGAGCATGTTCCGCAATTCCGAAAGCGGCATCCTCTCCCACGACGACAGCGGAGCGACCATCCGGATCGACCGTTCCACCTTCTCCGGCCTCGGCCGCTGCGACCGCGGTCTCGACTGCGCGCACAGCATCTACATCGGCGACTATGGCAATCTGATCGTCGAGCGCTCCCGCTTCGAGCGCGGCATGGGCGGTCATTATGTGAAGACCCGCGCGGCCCGAATCGAAGTCACCGATTCGAGCTTCGACGACACCGCCGGCCACGCCACCAATTACATGATCGACCTGTCCAACGGCGCCACCGGCACCATCGCCCGCAACATCTTCGTCCAGGGCAAGGACAAGGAGAATTACTCCGCCTTCATCATGGTCGCCGCGGAAGGCGCCAGGCACAGCTCGCGCGGCCTCGCCATCTCCGGCAACGACGCCTCGATCGCCCCCGGCATCGACCGCTCCACCGCCTTCGTGGCCGAAATGGAGGCCGCCGACGTGAACATAGGCCCCAACCGCCTCGGTCCCCGGATCCAGAAGTTCCAGCAGCGGTAGCTTCCTTCTCGCCACCCGAAACGATGCTATAGGCGGGCGCGTGCTTCGCTTCCTGCTTCTGATCCTCCTCGCTTTGATCCCTCTCCAGGCCGCCTCGGCGCAGCTTGGAGGGACGCGCCATATCGAGGCGCATCTGGAGGCGGAGAGCGCTTCCGTCCCCTCCGGCGGAACCGCGACTTTGGCACTGGTGATGACGCCCGAGCCCGGGTGGCACGGCTATTGGAAGAATCCGGGAGACGCCGGGGTCGAGACCCGGATGGAGTGGCGGCTTCCCCCCAGGGTGAAGGCGAGCGAGCTCCGCTACCCGGTCCCGGGGCGGCTGCTGATCAGCGGCCTGATGAATTACGTCTATGAGGGACGGCACGCGCTGCTCGTCGACCTCGCGGTCCCGAAAGGGCTCGCGCCGGGGACCAAGCTCCCCGTCCGCGCCAAGGCCGATTATCTCGTCTGCACCGACCAGGTCTGCGTCCCCGAAAGCGCCGAGGTGGCCACCGAGCTGACCGTCGGAGCCCCCTCCCCGAACCCGGCGTTCGACGCCTATCGCAAGGCGCTTCCGAGACCGCTCGAGGCGCAGGCGAAGTTTGAGGTGAAGGCCGGCAAGCTCCGGCTCGCCGTCCCGCTCCCAGCCTCAGTCGCCATCGCCGACCCCTATTTCTACCCGCTGACCCTCAACGCCGCCCGGTACGCCCCGCCCCAGCAGATCGGCACGAATGGGGACACGCTGATCGTCGAAACCGCGGCGGACGAGGGCGCGGC
>VBAE01000036.1 GCA_005882415.1 Alphaproteobacteria bacterium
TCTCAAACCGAGACCTCGACAAGCTCGTCGCCCAGTACAACAATACCCCGCGAAAATGCCTCGGCTTCCAAACCCCAGCCGAAGCCTTCCTCCAACCGTTGCACTTCAAATGTGAATCCACAGCCGGATCAAGTCCGGCATGACGAAGTAAGCGCCGGCGCTAGTTTCCCGGCGCGGCACCGCCCGCCGGGGCGCCGTCGCGGTAGCGGCGGAACCATTCGAGGATCGCGGCCGCCTTGGCCGACGCCTGCGACGGCCGTGAGGCGATGCCGCCATGGCTCGCGCCCGGCACCTTCACCAGAGCGGTGGGCACGCCGCGGAGCTGGAGCGCGGTATAATATTGCTCGGACTCGCTGACCGGCGTCCGATAGTCCTCGCTCCCCACGACGACCATCGTCGGCGTTTTGACGTTGCCGACCAGCGACAGCGGCGAGCGCGCCCAGAAGCCGGTCGGATCCTCCCAGGGCAGCTTGCCGAACCAGTAGCGCGAGAAGAAGGACGGGTTGTCCGATGTGAGCGCGAAGCTCGCCCAGTCGATCACCGGCTTCTGCGCGACCGCGGCCTTGAACCGGTCGGTCTTACCGACGATCCAGGTGGTGAGGACGCCGCCGCCCGAGCCGCCGGTCACGTAGAGATGGTCGGGATCCGCCACACCCTGCGCCACCGCGACGTCGACCAAAGCCATCAGGTCGTCATAATCCTGGCCGGGATAGGCGTGGTGGATGAGGTTGGCGAAGGCCTCGCCATAGGATGTCGAGCCGCGCGGATTGGCCGAGAGCACCGCATAGCCGGCGGCAGCGTAGAGCTGGTCGTCGGTGGAGAAATGCGGGCCATAGGCGGCGAAGGGCCCGCCATGGATTTCGAGGATCAAAGGCACGCGCTGCCCGTCGCGATAGCCCGGCGGGAGGGTCAGCCAGGCGTCGACCTGCTGGTTGCCCACCGAGGTCGCGGTGATCTTGCGCACTTCGCCGAGCGTCTTGCCGTCGAGCAGCTCGGAATTGAGGCGGGTGAGCTGGCGCTTGGTGCCGCCGCGCACGATCGCGACGTCGGCCGGGCGGGTGGCGGTGCCGCTCGGGATGGCGATCGTGCCGTCGCGCGCGACGCTGTAGCTGCCGCCCGTATAGGGACGGTCGAACGCGCTCCCGCTCAGCCCCTCGGCGACATCGCGGACGCTCCCGTCCAGCCCGACGCGGGCGACCTTGCGGATTCCGCGGTCGTCATAGGAGACGTAGATCGAGCGCCCGTCCGCGGCCCAGGTCGGCGAATCGACGGCGCGGTCGAGCGATCCGGTCAGGGTCCGGCGGTTCTGGCCGTTCCGGTCCATCACGTAGAGATAGCTGTTCTGGTAGCCGAGCTCCTTATCGTCGAAGCCGGTATAGGCGATCAGCTTGCCGTCGGGAGACACTACGGGCTCGGAGTCGGGCCCGTCGCGGTTGGTGAGCTGGGTGACCGCGCCGCTGGCCACATCGAGCGCATAGACTTCGCTGTCGATCGGATCGCGCTCCCATTGCGGCGAGCGGTTGCTGCTGAACACGATTCCGCGGCCGTCGGCGGTCCAGCTCAGCGGGCCGCCGTCATGGACCTGGCCGAAGGTGAGCTGGCGCGGCGCGCCGCCGTCCGAGGGGACGAGGAAGATGTGGCTGAAGCCGGGCTTCAAATAGCCCTCTTCGTCCGAACGGTAGGTGATCGTGCTGATCACCTCCAGCGGATCCGCCCATTTCGCGCCTTCCGGCTTGGGGGGGGCGTTGCCGATCTTCACCGGCTCGCCGGGGACGAACATCGTGTAGGCGAGGAGGCGCCCGTCGGGGGACCAGGCGACGCTTCCCGGCGTGTCGGGAAGTCCGGTGATCCGAACCGATTCGCCGCTGTCCATCCAACGTACGAAGAGCTGGGCCGAGCCGCCTTCCGCGCTCGAGATATAAGCGAGGCGGCGGCCGTCGGGCGACCAGCGCGGCTGGCTGTGCCCGCCCGGGCCGGCGGCGAGCGGGGTCTGCTGGCCGGTGCGGGTGTCGACCAGCCAGATGGTCGGCCGCATCCGGTCGGTCATGATATCCCCGGAGCGGCGGACATAGGCGATCTTGCTGCCGTCGGGGCTGATCTGCGGGTCGCTCGCCACTTCCAGCGAGAAGAGGTCGCGCCCTTCCAGGGTGCGCGAGGGGCCTTCCGGCGCGGCCGCCACGGCAAGGCTGCTGGTCCCGAGAAGCAGCAAAGCTGCGCAAACGCTCCTGATCATCGGCGAAATTCCTCCTGTAAGGCGCCCGCTTATGCGTCCCCTTGGGGCCTTCGAAAAGGGGTCATCCCATCGAGCGCGTCGATCTCGCGCACCACCGCCTCGCGCTCGCGCTCGAGATAGTCGGCGATCGCCTCGCGGAGCCGTGGGTCGGCGATGAAATGGGCGGAGAAAGTGGGGACGGGGCGGTAGCCGCGGCTGAGCTTGTGCTCGCCCTGCGCGCCCGCCTCGACGGTGGCGAGGCCGCGGGCGATAGCGGCGTCGATCGCCTGATAATAGCAGATCTCGAAATGGAGGTGGGGCCGGTCGGTGAGGGTTCCCCAGTAGCGGCCGTAGAGGGTGTCGGCACCGATCAGATTGAGCGCGCCCGCCACCGGCTCCCCGTCCTGAAGCGCGAGAATGAGGAGCACCTTGTCCGCCATCCGCTCGCCGAGAAGCGAGAAGAATTTGCGGGTGAGATAGGGGTGGCCCCATTTGCGCGAGCCGGTGTCCTGATAGAAATGCCAGAAGGCGTCCCAGTGGCGCTCCTCGATCGCGGCGCCGGTGAAATGCTGGACGGTGAGGCCCTCCAGCGCCGAGGCGCGCTCCTTGCGGATCGCCTTGCGCTTTCGCGACGAGAGGGTGGCGAGGAAGTCGTCGAAGCTCGCATAGCCCTCATTCTGCCAGTGGAACTGGGTGTCGATCCGGACCAGCCAGCCGGCGGCTTCGAACATCGCCACCTGCTCCGGCGCGATGAAGGTCGCATGGGCGGAGGAGAGGCCGTTCTGGAGCACGACCGCTTCCGCGGCGGCGATCAGCGGCGCGGCGAGGCGTGGGTCCCTCAGCAGCAGGCGCGGGCCGGGCACGGGCGTGAACGGCACGGCGATCTGGAGCTTTGGATAATAGTCGCCGCCCGCCCGCTCGAAGGCTGCGGCCCAGCTATGGTCGAAGACATATTCGCCCTGGCTGTGGCTCTTCACATAAGCGGGCATCACTGCGGCGGCGCGGCCGTCCGGCCCGTCGATCGCGATGGGAACGGGCTGCCAGCCGGTGCGGGATGTGGCGCTTCCCGATTCCTCAAGCGCGGAGAGGAAGGCGTGGCTGAGGAAGGGGTTCGCGCCCCCGGCGCAGGCATCCCATTCCGCCGCATCGAAGCTCGCCACTCCGCCCGCGATCCGCGCGATCACCTCGTTCATGCTTGGTCCGCGGCCTCGTAGATCGGCTGGTCGGCGTGGAGCGCGGCCGCGGCGCGGTCGGCCTGGGTCCTCACCGTCCAGGTGAAGACGGGGATCCCCCGCCGCCGCTGCGCCGAGGCGAAGCGGGAGGGGAGGTCGCGGATGTCGTAGGCGAGAAAGTCGGATTTCGCGATCCACAGCGCGAGGTGTCGCTCGATCCGGCCGCGGGCGCCGCGGCGGTCGCT
Organism: Alphaproteobacteria bacterium; assembly: GCA_005882415.1. Classification (GTDB taxonomy): domain Bacteria; phylum Pseudomonadota; class Alphaproteobacteria; order Sphingomonadales; family Sphingomonadaceae; genus Allosphingosinicella. The sequence goes on from VBAE01000036.1 coordinate 3,630, forward strand.
CTCCGTCACCACCAGGCCGCGCAGCACAAGCGGCGCGTTGCGCGCGAACCAGCGGCCGACTGCCGGGTTGAACGACATCACCCCCAATGGCCCGCGATAGCCTTCGAGCGCGCGGAAGACGGCGAGGCAGAGGCCGGCGATGTGGCGGTCGGGCGACTTGACCTCGACCAGCACCGGCCGGCGGCCGGCGACGAGGGCAAGGATTTCGGGGAGGGTCGGGATCGTCTCCTCGCTGTCCTTCAGGCGGATTGCGCGGAGCTGGGCGGAGGAACGGCGGGCGACCGTGCCCTCCCCCTCTGCGAGGCGCTCGAGCGTGTAATCGTGGAACACCATGGCCTCGCCGTCGGCACTGGCCTGGACGTCGAGCTCGATGCCGTGACCCGCCTCGATCGCGGCGAGAAAGGCGGCCCGGCTGTTCTCCGCTATTCCGGGGCCGTGCAGCCCGCGATGCGCGAAGGGGACGGCGCCGAGCCGGTCGAGCTCAGCCCGTCTTGATCTGGACGATTGCATCGATCTCGACCGCTGCGCCGAGCGGGAGCACGGGCACGCCGACCGCGCTTCGGGCATGGCGGCCGGCGTCGCCGAACACGTCCTGCATCAGCTCGGAAGCGCCGTTCACCACCTTGGGCTGGTCGGTGAAGCTTCCGGCCGAGTTGACGAAGGCGCCGAGCTTCACGATCCGCTCGACCCGATCGAGGCTGCCCAGCGCCTTCTGCATCTGGGCGAGAAGCATCAGCCCGCAGGCGCGGGCGGCGCGCTGGCCGAACTCCAGGTCGCGGTCCTCGCCGAGGCGCCCGGTGAGGAGCTGGCCGTCCTCGAAACTGACCTGGCCGGAGATGTGGAGGATGTTGCCGACCAGCACGGTCGGCACATAAGCGGCAACCGGCGCGGCCGGTTCGGGAAGGGCGATGCCGAGTTCGGCGAGGCGGGAGGCGATGTCGGTCATGCCCGCCGTAAGCACCCGGACGCGCTTTCGGTCAACTCCCCGACTCGCCCCGCGCCACCTGGAAGCCGGCGAAGCTCTGGCTGACCGGCATCAGCTCGATCGTGTTGATGTTGAGATGGGGCGGAAGGCTGGCGATCCAGTAGATCGTCCCGGCAAGGTCCTCGGCGGTCATCGGGTTCATGCCGCGGTAGAGGGCGTCGGAGGCTTCCCTGTCGCCGCCGGTGCGGACGATGGTGAATTCGGTCTCGGCCATGCCCGGCTCGATCGAGGTGACCCGGACGCCGGTGCCGTGGAGGTCGCATCGGAGGTCGAGCGAGAATTGGCGGACGAAGGCCTTGCTGCCGCCATAGACCGCGCCGCCGCGATAGGGGTAGGTCGCGGCGACCGAGCTCAAGTTGATGACGCTCCCCTTGCGGGCGATCACGCCGGGGAGGAGGGCGCGGGTGAGGGCGACCAGGCCGGTGATGTTGGTCTCGATCGCGTTGAGGGACGCGTCGAGGTCGGCCTCCTGAAGGGTCTGCATCGGCGGGGCGAGGCCGGCATTGTTGAGGAGGAGGGCGACTTCGCCGGCCTCCGCAGCGGCGGCGGCGTCGCGGCGGCGGCCGGTGGCGATCACGTTCCAGCCGGCGGCGACGAAGCGGCGGGCGGCGGCCTGGCCGATTCCGGCAGTGGCGCCGGTGATGAAGGCGGTTCGGGTCATGTCGTGCGGTCCTTCTCGTCTTGCGGCGCGACTGGCGCGGGGGGCGCCGCCGGTCAAGCCTCCGCCGCCTGACGCTCCGCCCAAAGCGCGGGGGCGCTGGCGCGATTGGCGGCGGGGAAGGGGATTCGGCTCCGGAATTCGTCGGTGAAGATGCCGTCGACCCGGATGCTGAACGAGAGGGCGCCGGTCGCGTCGCCGCCATGGTACTGGTTGACCGTGTCGAACCAGGCGGCGTGGGAGTGGACATAGAGCTTCTCCCCGCTGTGAGGGTTCAGCATGTAGAATGGCTTGTCGAGGTTGGTGCGGAACCAGACGAACTCGTGGCAGAGATCGACGCTGTCATGGTCGCGGTGGGCGGAGACGGCGCTGCCCTCCCTGTCGTACATGATGATCATCCGGCCCTTGGCCTTGAACGGCAGGGTGTCGATGAAGGCCATCAGCTCGGCGAACTCCCCGGCTTCCTCGCTCGGCCGCCACAGGTCGGTGCGGTCGACGTCGTAATAATTTTCCGGCTCGGAGGAGCGGGAGAGGTAGACGAGCTTCGAGCCGGGCAGGTGCGGCGCCGTGCCGTCGAGGAGGAAGGGGCCGGTGTAGAAAGCAAGGTCTTCGGCCAGGCGCCGCTCCAGCCGCTCCGTTATGTACCCGTCCAGCGAGCGGAGGCGGGCGGTGTCGATGAAGGGGTCGAGATCCACGTAGCTGGGGTATAATCCGGCGTCGGTCATGACCGGCAAACCCGCGAGGCGGGAAATGGATCAACGCAGCCCGCCGTTGCGCCGCCGGAACCTTGAAGCCGCTATCCCGTTGTGGGCGCAATATAAAATATAAGCTCAAGTTGATCCTTGTTAATTGCACCAGCGCAGGTTGTGAATAAGAGCGACGTTCCAAGTCGTTTCCAGACCTGGCTTCTATCCTTTGTTCTAACAGACGCCTTATTTCGGTGATCGCACAGCTATAAGTGGAGCATATGAAGCTATTTGTGAGCGGTCTTTACTGCGGCGGTAACCCGCAGCCGGGTGTCGGAATCGTCCGCTCGCTCCGCCAGGCCTATCCGGAAGCGACCATTGTCGGCGTCGAATATTCGACCCGTGTTTCGGGCATTCACTTCGACGGGCTGGATGAACTCTGGATCCAGCGTCCGTGGGACGAGCTGGATCTCGAAAGCTACGGCGCGCGGGTGAAGGAGGTGCTCGACGAGGGCGGCCTGTGGATTTCCGGAAGCGACCTCGAGGCGATGTGGCTGGCCGACCTGTTCCCCGCCGGCCATCCGAACCTCCTCGCCCCGCCGATGGAAGGCCTGAAGCGGATCACCAAGCCGGTAGTCGAGGGTGCGAGCGGGCTTCCGGTCAAAGTGCCCGACTACATCTCGACCGAGCATAGCGACTGGGACCTCCACGCCTTCTGCCGCGCCCATAATTGGCGGGTGTGGC
>VBAE01000213.1:0-17467 GCA_005882415.1 Alphaproteobacteria bacterium
TGAAGCCGTTGCCCGGGTCGCTGTCGGCCAGCACGTTGATCAGCGTCCGGCCGGCGAACAGGCGGGTCGAAATGACCTGATATTTCTCGCGATAGGTCTCGAGCTCGCTCCGCTCGATCGTCTTGGTCCAGATCCGGCCGCGGGTGCGTCCGATCAGCTCGGACGGCGCGCCTTCGAGCTGGATTCGCCCGGCGGCGAGGACGGCCATGCGCGGGCAGAGGTCCGACACGTCCTCGACGATATGGGTCGAGAGGATCACGACGACGTTCTCGCCGATCTCGGCGAGAAGGTTTAGGAAGCGGTTGCGCTCCTCCGGGTCGAGGCCGGCGGTGGGCTCGTCGACGATGATCAGCTCAGGATTGCCGATCAGCGCCTGGGCGATGCCGAAGCGCTGCCGCATCCCGCCCGAGAAGCCGGCCAGCGCCTTCTTGCGCACGTCCCAGAGGTTAGTCTGGTGGAGCAGCGTCTCGACGGTGGTCTTGCGGTCGGCGGAGGAGGCGATGCCCTTGAGGACCGCCATATGGTCGAGCATGTCGTAGGCGGAAACGCGCGGGTACACGCCGAAATCCTGCGGCAGGTAGCCGAGGGTGCGGCGGAGGCGCTCGGGCTCGGCGATGACGTCGATGTCGCCGAAGCGGATCGAACCCTCGCTCGGCGACTGCAGCGTCGCGATGGTGCGCATCAGGGTCGACTTGCCGGCGCCGTTGGGGCCGAGCAGGCCGTACATGCCGCGCGGGATGGAGAGCGTCACATGGTCGAGCGCGCGCGTGCCGTTCGGATAGACGTGGCTGACGTCCTGAAGTTCGAGCATTTCATTCCCCGCCCTGAGTCGAAGCCGAAATGTGGCAGGGCGTCTTAGTCGTGTAAAGCACCTGCCTTGCCCGGTCTTGCGAATCCCTTATGGGAGGTTCAGGGGCGAAGCCTATGAGGATGCTATACTTGCTCAGCGCCGCCGCGCTCGTGCCCGCCGCCGCCACCGCCGCCCCGTCCCAGCCAAGCCCGCGCGAGATCGCCGACGAGGTCAGTCAGGAGCGGATCCAGGATCGGCGCGGCGCTCAATTGGGCGGCGGACGAGTTCGGGCGCTATTCCAAGGCGTGCGGCGGGTGCCTGACGATCGTCCGTCCGTCCGATGTGGTGACGGGCAAGCGGGTGCCGAACCCGACCAAGGTCACCGACATCGTCGCCATCCAGCGCGGCAGCGTCGATCCCAACCGGGTGGTGATCATCACCGGCCATATCGACAGCCGCGTCACCGACGTGATGAACGCCACGTCCGACGCGCCCGGCGCCAATGACGACGGCTCCGGCACCGCCGCGGTGATCGAGGCGGCGCGGGTCCTTTCGGGCCACAAATTCCCCTACACGATCGTCTATGGCGCTTTGATGGGCGAGGAGCAGGGCCTGCTCGGCGGCAAGGTCATCGCCGATTATGCCAAGGCGCAGGGCTGGACGGTCATCGCCGAGCTCAACAACGACATCATCGGAAACAGCTGCAGCTCCGACGGAATCTGCGACGACGCCCATGTGCGGGTCTTCTCGGAAGGGCCGCGCTGGCAGGGGCATGACCAACTCGCCGCCGGTATCCGCAGCCTCGGGGGCGAGAACGATGCGCCGTCGCGCAATATCTCGCGCTGGATGGACGGGCTTGCGGACGATCTCAGCCTCGGGCTGGACGTGCGGCAGGTGTGGCGCAACGACCGCTTCGGGCGGGGCGGCGACCATACGGAGATGCTGAACCTCGGTTACCCGGCGATCCGGATCACCGTCGCGATCGAGAATTACAATTGGCAGCATCAGGATCTGAGGACCGAGAACGGCATCGTCTACGGCGACACGATCGACAGGATGGACTTCCCTTATCTCAGGAAGGTCGTCCAGCTGAATGTCGCGGCGTTGGCGGCGCTCGCCCGTTCGCCGCAGCCGCCCGAACCGCAGGTCGAAGGCGCGGTCTCGACCGATACGGCGCTGACCTGGGCGCCGGTGAAGGGCGCGGCCGCGTACATCGTGCGCTGGCGGCCGACGGACTCCGCGAACTGGACCAACTCCCTGCGGGTGCCGGGAGACCAGTCCCGGGCGGTGCTGAAGGGCGTCCGGGTCGACGATTTCGTCTTCGGGGTCTCCTCGGTCTCCGCCGACGGATATGAGAGCCCGGTTGCATCCGCGGTGCCGGGCGGGGCGTTCCGGCCCTACACGCCGCCACCCGCCGCACAGTAGACATGGCCAAGAGACCCATCCGCGCCGGCCTTCCGACCCGCGAGCAGATCCTCGACTTTATCGCCTCGTCCGACCGGCCGGCGGGGAAGCGCGAGATCGCTCGGGCGTTCGGGCTTTCGGCGCAGGACAAGGTGGCGCTCAAGACCCTGCTCCAGGACATGGGCGACGAGGGGCTGATCGACAGCGCCCCCGGCCGCGCCTTCCACCGCGCCGGCGGGGTGCCCAAGGTGACGGTGCTCCGGGTCTCGGATGTCGACGACAGCGGCCAGGCCTGGGCGGTCCCGGAGCGGTGGGAAGCCGATACGCCCGAGCCGCGGCTCCGGGTGCTGGAGCGCAGGGGCAAGGATTCCGCCCTCGCCGTCGGCGACCGGATCCTTGCGCGGACCGAGCAGCGCGGCAACGGCTATGCCGCGCACCCGATGAAGAAGCTGCTCAAGGGGAGCGAGCTCGTCCTCGGAGTCGTTCATCGCGAAGGCGAGGGCTGGTGGCTGCGTCCGGTCGAGAAGAAGGAGCGGCGCGAGCTTCCCATCTCCGACATGGGCCCGGCCGAAGCCGGCGACCTGGTTCTCGCCGAGAAAACGGGCCGCCCGCCGCGGCTCACCGCCCGGGTGACGCAAGTGCTCGGCGACCCGTTTGCGCCGCGCAGCTTCAGCCTGATCGCCATCCACAAGCACGGCATCCCGCACGAATTTCCCGAGCGGGTGATCGAGGAAGCGGAGCGGGTTTCGGAGACGCCGCTCGGCGAGCGGGAGGACCTCACCCACATCCCGATCGTCGCGATCGACCCCGCCGATGCGCGCGACCATGACGACGCGGTCTGGGCGGCGCCCGACGACGACCCCGGCAATGCCGGCGGCTGGCGGGCGATCGTCGCCATCGCCGACGTCAGCTTCTACGTCCGCCCCGGCTCCGCACTCGACAAAGAAGCGAGGAAACGCGGCAACAGCGTCTATTTCCCCGACCGGGTGGTGCCGATGCTGCCCGAGACGCTGTCCGCCCATGTCTGCTCGCTGAAGGAAGGGGAGGACCGGGCGGCGCTCGCCTGCCATTTGCAGGTGGGCAAGGAGGGGGAGCTCAAGAGCTGGCGCTTCACCCGCGCCCGGGTCCGGATCGCGGCCAATATCGCTTATGAGGACGCGCAGGCGGCGATCGATGCCTCGCAGCTCCTCCCCGGAACGGGGAGGGGGACCGCACGAAGTGCGGTGGAGGGGGGCGAGCGCAGCGAGCATGGAGGCGTGGGCCCCCTCCACCAGCCTTCGGCTGGTCCCCCTCCCCGTTCCGGGGAGGAGCGGGTGGAGGTCTTCTCCTCGCCTTGCTCAATGCCCGAGATCGCGGCGGACGAGCCTCCGGTCCCGCCGGAGCTCGTCGAATCCACCCTGAAGCCGCTCTGGGCGTGCTGGCGGGCGCTGTATGCGGCGCGGGAGAAGAGGGGGCCGCTGGAACTCGACCTGCCCGAGCGGCGGGTGGTGCTGGACGAGAAGGGGCGGATCCTCTCGGTGGCGCCGCGCGAGCGTTTGGACGCGCACAAGCTGATCGAGGATTATATGATCGCGGCCAATGTCGCGGCGGCGAAGGCGCTGGAGGCGAAGAAGGCGCCGGTCATGTATCGCGACCATGAGCCGCCGGGGCGCGAGAAACTGGTCGCGCTCAAGGATTATCTGAAGACGTTCGACGTCGAGTTCGCACTCGGCCAGGTGGTCCGTCCGTCGACGTTCAACCGGATCATCGAGCGGGTCGGCGAGGCGGATTTCCGGCCGCAGGTGATGGAGCAGATCCTGCGCACCCAAACCCAGGCTTATTATTCCCCTCAGAATACCGGCCATTTCGGCCTCGCGCTCGGAAGCTACGCCCATTTCACCAGCCCGATCCGCCGCTATGCCGACCTGATCGTCCACCGCGCCCTCGTCCGCGCCTACCGCCTCGGCGACGGGGGCTTGAGCGATACCGAAGCGGAGGCGATGGAGGTGACGGGCGAGCTCGTCTCCCAGCTCGAGCGGCGGGCGATGGAGGCCGAGCGCGATACGATCGATCGCTATGTCGCCGCGTATCTCTCCGAGCGGGTGGGCGATCTGGTCGATTGCCGGATCACCGGCGTGCAGCCCTTCGGCTTCTTCGCCACGGTGGAGGGGCTCGGCGGCGACGGCCTGGTGCCCGTGTCGACGCTGGGGCGCGAATATTTCCGATACGAGGAGGCGACCCAGAGCCTGGTGGGCGAGGAAAGCGGCGACGCATTCACCCTCGGCCAGCGGCTGAAGCTTCGGCTTGCTGAGGCGAACCCGGTCTCCGGGGGCTTGCGCTTCGAACTCCCCGACGTGCCCTCAGGCGGCCAGCCGCCAAGAAACGACCGGCGGGGCCCGCGCAAGGACGGCAAAGGGGGCAGGAAGCAAACCGGCCGCCGGGGACGTCCCGGCAATATCCGTCATCAGGGGCGCTAGGCTTTTAGTCCTCCCCGCGAGTGGCAGCTCGGGGGGAGGGGGACCACACGCAGTGTGGTGGAGGGGTAGCTGGCTCAGCATGGGAGGTTCGCGCGAGAACCTGCTGAATCCTCTGCCTTCTACCCCTCCACCGGACTTCGTCCGGTCCCCCTCCCCATCTGACGATGGGGAGGACTTAGCGGCGGCGGGTGGGGCCGCGCTGGCGGATGCATTTGCCGGAGGCGAGCTGGGCGAGGGAGGCGCAGACGTAGACGGTGTTGCGGTCGCCGTCGGAGCTGACGATCACCTTGGGGCTGTCCATCGCTCCGGCTTCGGGCAGAAGGATGATGGTCGCGCCGTGCGCGGGCGCTGCGAAAGCGGTGAAGGCGGCCAGTGAAGCTGCCGAAATCCAGTACCTGCGCATGATCATCCCCCAAATGACGCGGTGTGCAAGTGAGGCCGCGACGGCTGAACCATAGATTAACCCGCTGAAAAGACAGGCCTCGCATCCGTAACGATCCCATTCGCGCAAGATCGGTCAAGCAGATGGGGGTTCGGGGTTAGGGGGGTCAGAGTTTGGGCAGTGTTACCCCGCGCTGACCCATATATTTGCCGGCGCGGTCGGCGTAGCTCACTTCGCAGGGTTCGTTGCCCTGGAGGAAGAGGAACTGGCAGGCGCCCTCATTGGCGTAGACCTTGGCCGGGAGCGGGGTGGTGTTGGAGAATTCGAGGGTGACATGGCCCTCCCAGCCCGGCTCCAGCGGCGTCACGTTGACGATGATCCCGCAGCGCGCATAGGTCGACTTGCCGAGGCAGATGACGAGCACGTCCCTGGGCACCCGGAAATATTCGACGGTGCGGGCGAGGGCGAAGCTGTTGGGCGGGATGATGCAGACGTCGGTCTTGCGGTCGACGAAGCTGTTCGCCTTGAAATCCTTGGGATCGACGATGGCGTTGTCGACATTGGTGAACAGCTTGAACTCGTCCGACACGCGCGCGTCGTAGCCGTAGGAGGACAGGCCGAAGCTGATCGTCCCCTCGCGCCGCTGCCCGTCCTCGAACGGCTCGATCATCCCATGTTCGAGCGCCTGCTCGCGAATCCACCTGTCCGACATGATGCTCATAGGGGTGAGTTCATCGCCGGGACGGGGAGGGGAGGCAAGTCACTTGATGTGCAGCACGCAGATCAGGGTGAAGAGGCGGCGGGCGGTGTCGAAGTCCATGTCGACTTTGCCCCCCAGGCACTCCTGGAGGAGCTCGGCCGCCTCGTTGTGGACGGCGCGGCGGGCCATGTCGATCGTCTCCAGGCCCTTGGGCGAATCGGAGCGGACGGCGCGGAAATAGGATTCGCAGATCGCGAAATAGTCGCGCACCGGGCGCTTGAAGCGGGTGAGGCCGAGGCGGATGGTGTCGAGCGGGGTGCCGGCCTCGTCCTTGAGCTCGATGGCGAGGCGGTTGTCCTCGATTCGGAGCAGGATCCGGAACGGGCCTTCATGGCCTTCGGGCTGGAAGCGGTTGTTCTCGAGGAGGTCGAAGATGGCGATCTGCCGCTCCTGCTCGATCTCCGCGCTTCGGCGGATGATCGAGCGTTCGTCCAGCTCGATGTCGATGATCCGCGGCTCGCCCATGGCGATGCCTGTTAGCGCCCGCCGGTGCGCTTATCCACAGCAGTTCCACAGAGTTGCTGGCTTGAGCCCGCGGCCGGAAAGGGGGAGAAGGGGACCATGGCCGACATCATCAGACTAAGCGACGCCCCGGCGCCGAACGAGACCTCCTCCCTGCCGCACAATATCGAGGCGGAGGCCGCCCTGCTCGGGGCGCTGATGATCGACAACCGCCTCGCCGAGGACGTCCAGCTCAAGCTTCGGGCGGACCATTTCTTCGAGCCGGTCCACGCCCGCGTCTACGAAGCGATCCTGAAGCTGGTCGACCGGAACATGATCGCCTCCCCGGTCACGCTCCGGCCGATGTTCGAGGCGGACGAGGAGATGAAGGAGCTCGGCGGGCCCTCCTACCTCGCCCAGCTCACCGGCTCCGGCGCCGCGATCATCGGCGCGCGCGACTTCGCCGGCCAGATTTACGACCTGGCGCTGCTTCGGGCGCTGATCGGCGTCGGGCGCGAAATGGTCGAGCAGGCGCTCGACACCAGCGAGGATGTCGACCCCAAGAGCCAGATCGAGGGCGCGGAAGCGGCACTCTACCGGGTGGCCGAGGAAGGCGGCGGCGAATCGTCGGTGAAGAGCTTTGCCGAGGCGACCCGGCTCGCCGTGCAGATGGCCGAAAAGGCGCTCAACACCGGCGGCGGCCTGTCGGGCGTCACCACCGGGCTGGACGGGATCAACGCCAGGACCGGCGGCCTCCACCACAGCGATCTCGTCATCCTCGCCGGCCGCCCGGGCATGGGCAAGACGGCGCTCGCCACAAACATCGCCTACAATGCCGCCTCCCGCTTCCTTCGCGACGGCGAGGACGGGATCACGCCCGACAAGTCGGCGGGCGCGCCGGTCGCCTTCTTCAGCCTCGAAATGTCGGCGGACCAGCTCGCCACGCGTATCCTCGCCGAAGCGTCGGGGATCAGCGGCGAGAATCTGCGCATGGGCAAGATCAGCCAGCAGGACTTCCGCAACCTCGCCCGGGCGGCGGCGGAGATGGAATCGCTTCCGCTCTACATCGACGACACGCCCGGCCTCACCATCGCGGCGCTGAGGACTCGCGCGCGGCGGCTGAAGCGGCAGCGTTCGATCGGCCTCATCGTCGTCGACTATCTCCAGCTCCTCCAGGGCACCGGCAAGAGCGGCGGCGACCAGAACCGGGTGCAGGAAATCTCGGAAATCTCGCGGGGTTTGAAGACCCTGGCGAAAGAATTGAACGTCCCCGTCATCGCGCTTTCGCAGCTCAGCCGCGCGGTCGAGCAGCGCGAGGACAAAAGGCCGCAGCTCTCGGATCTGCGCGAATCCGGCTCGATCGAGCAGGACGCCGACATGGTCTGGTTCGTCTATCGCGAGGAATATTACGTCAATTCGCGCGAGCCCAAGCGGCCGATCGAGGGCGACGACGCCAAGGTCCACGACGCCCATTCCGAATGGATGCGCGACATGGAGCGGGTCTACGGCCTGGCCGAGCTGATCATCGCCAAGCAGCGCCACGGCGCCACCGGCAAGGTCAAGATGAAGTTCGAGAGCAAGATTACGCGGTTCAGCGACTGGGTGGACGATGCTTACTTGCCGGAGGCGCGGGGGTAGCGTTCCTTCTCCGCGGCTTCTAGGCTGCCTCCGGCCGAGGTGAGGAGATGCCCATGAACATCCGCGTTCGATTGCTGGCCCTTCTTCTGCTCGCCTGGGGCAGTCCCGCCCTCGCGGACATGACTGCGACCTATGTCGCCCAGAAGGTCGCGATGAAGATGACGATCGAGATCGCTTCGAACGGCGATGTGCGGGGCGGGACGTCGAGTCCCACCGCCTATTTCATCGTGCACGACGGCCATGCCTATGTGATCCAGGCGAGCTTCGACGGGCCCGTGGTGATGCGCATGGAAGACATGGCCGCCGTGATGACGGAGCAGATGAAGCGGATGATGCCCAATCTTCCGGCCGATGCCGCGAAGAACATGCCGGAATGGAAGCTGGTCAAGGGTCCGGCGGTGACCATCCGGGGGCGCCAGGGCGTTGCTTATTATATGGGAGGCCTACCCAAGAATTCTCCCACCGAGAGCCCGATGCTGGTCATCAGCACCGACCCGGCGCTGGCGCCGCTGGCCGCGGCAATGGAACATCAGTTCGCAATGTCCACCGGCATGATGGGGCAGATGCTCGGCGGCTCCAACCCGATGAGCGGGCTGGAGGCCGTGCTGAAGACCGGGGCGCCGCTGGTTCTCACCGGCATGGAGCTCGATTCGGTGACCACCGATCCGATTCCGCCATCGCGTTTCGCCCTGCCGGCAGAGCCGGCGACTATCGAGGTGGTCAGGAAGACTTTGGGCTTGTCGCCCTCCTAGGGCCGCGGGGCAACCGGCCGCTCAGCGAACCGGTTGCGCCACTCCGCGGCGGATGGCGTCTTCGACCAGGGCTCGGATCTTGCCGTCGGCTATGGTCGCGAGGCGATCCTGCTCGCGGCCGAGCGTGTCCTGGTGCGCGCCGAGCGCGTCCTGTTCGCGGCCGAGGGCGTCCTGCTGCTTGCCGAGCGCGTCCTGCTGGCGGCCGAGCTCCTCGGCGCGGCTCGGGCTCGCATCCGCCTGCTGACGGCCGAGGCGGCCCTGCTCGAGGCCGAGCTTCGCCTGGCGCTGGCCGAGCGCCGCCTGCTTCGAGCCCAGGACCGCCTGCCGGGCGCCGAGCGCCTCCTGCGGCGCGAAGAACGCCTTGGCCTCGGCGAGCGTCGCCGCATCGCGAATCACATAGGCGCGGCCGCCGTCGCGGAAGTAGAGCAGGCCTTCGCGGCCCGAGCGGAGCCGGAGCGCCTGATTTAGGTCGCGCATCGATCCGCTCATCATGCTGCTCTGGGTGCCGGCATCGAACAGGATGTAGGTCGTCCGCTGCGCCGCTTCTGCAGCGTCCGCAGTTTGCGGAGAGGCCAGGAGAGCCGGCGCGGCGAGGGCGGCGGCGATGGCAAGGAAGAACGGACGGGCCATGCGGCGGTAGGTCGGGTCGATCACTTCTGCTCCCTTTCGGCTTCGGCCCGTGCGGGCGGATTGCGGAAGGGGAAGCTGCAACATCCGGGCCAGTCGCGTGGACGAGAGCGTTCTCAGGGCTTGCCCCTGCCGCTGTCCGCGCGCGGACAATCGCGGGTCCGGTTCCGGACAGCCTAGCGAAGCACCTGCGCGGCGGGGACCAGCCGGACTTCGTGCATCATCGCGAGATAGGCGTCGAAATAGGGCTTGTGCGTGCTTCCGACGATGACGAGCGCGCGGGCGCCCGGCTGCGCGCCCAAAGCGGCGCGGATGTTGGCGACCATGCGCAAATTCCGCGCCTCCCACCAGGCGACGTAGCGGCGGCCGTGCTGGCCGGCGGAGGGCGTGGCGAAGGCCTTGCCCATGTCCGCGCGGACGAACGCTTCGCCGACATCGGTCCGGTTCAGGAAGCGGTAGTAAGCGAGGGTTGCGGGGCCACCGTCGAGGGCCTTCTCCATCGCCTGCGCCTTGAGCGCGAGCGGCGGGCGCGTGCCGCTCCAGATGGCGCGCATCGCCTCTTCCTGGCCGGGCGGGGCCTCGGACTGGATTCGGTCGGAGAGATGGTCGTCGACGGGGTAGATTCGCTCGAGGCCGAGGCGCGCGGCAAGCGTCGCGGCGATCAGGTAATTCTCGTTGCGGCGGACCGCCAGCTCGTCGAGCGCCTTGGCGAGATCGGCGTCGACGCCGTCGCCGGCGTGGCGTTCGGCCGGCGGGAGGCGCAGCCATTGAGTGGCGGCGGAACCGAGATTGCCGGCGGCGGCGAACAGTGCCGCCATGTGCCGGTGGTCCGCCGGAGTGGAGGAGGGGCCGAGCGCACGCACGGCTTGCTCGGCGGCGGCTTCCGCGGCGGGCATGTCGAGGCCGGTGGATTTGGCGGCGAGGCCGCCGACGCTTTCAACCCGCGCGCAATAATCGTCCGCCGTCTGCGGCCAGCTCTTGTCGTAGCGGCGGAGGAGGAAGCATTCGGGGCCGGACAGGCCTTCGATGGTGATCAACTGCGGCTTCCACGCCGCCAGCCGCCCGAGCAGCGGCTCAAGCCATTCAGGCCGAAGGCCGTCGACGCCCGAGAGGTGCGGCGTGCCCAGCACCAGCACATTGGTCGGCTCCGCCACCGGCCACGGCCCGACCAACGGCGGTGCAGCAACCGCGCTCCCGCCCAGAACCGCCGCGACGACCAGTCCCAACCACTTCATCGCTCGCCCCCTCCTCAGGCAGATACCGCGCTCACCCCTCCAGCTCGTTCGCCGCATAGGGATCGCGGAGACCGATGCCGATGCTTGCACGGGCTTGCTCGGCTTCGGAGCTGGTAACGGGATAGGCGCAATAATCCGCGGCGTAGAAGGCGCTTGGGCGGTGGTTGCCGGAGAGGCCGACGCCGCCGAAGGGTGCGTTGGAAGGTGCGCCATTTGTGGGCTTATTCCAGTTGATCACGCCGGCGCGGATGTTTGCCCAGAAGCGGTCGTAGAGCTCGGGGCTCCCGCCGACCAGCGAGGCGGCGAGGCCGAAGCGGGTGGCGTTGGCCTCGGCCAGGGCGGCGTCGAAATCGGGGACCCGGATCACCTGGAGGATGGGTCCGAACAGCTCCGCGTCCGGCCGATTGGCGACTCCGGTGACGTCGATCACCGCCGGGGTGAGGAAGGGGCGGTTTTCGATGGGGCGGTCGAGATGCTTGATCGGCCGGCCGCCCTTGATGATCAGGTCGAGGAACGCCTCCTGGAGCTGGTCGGCGGACTGGTTGTCGATCACCGGGCCCATGAAGGGCGGCGGGTTGGAATGCGGGTCGCCGACGATGATCCGGTCGGCGATCCGGCAGATGGTCGCGACCAGCTCCTCATGCGCGCCGTCCTTGACGATCAGCCGGCGGGCGGCGGTGCAGCGCTGGCCGGCGCTCAAGAAGGCCGACTGGACCGCGAGCACTGCCGCCGAATAGGTATCGGGCGCATCCCAGATGACGAGGGGGTTGTTTCCGCCGAGCTCGAGCGCGAGGATCTTGTGCGGCATCTCGGCATATTGCTGGTGGAGCGCCATGCCCGCCCGGGCCGAGCCGGTGAAGAGCAGTCCGTCTATGCCCGGGTGGGAGGCGAGCGCCTTGCCCACGTCCGGCCCGCCCTGGACGCAGCCGACCACACCCTCCGGGAGCCCCGCCTCGTGGAAGCAGTTCACCAGGAACTCGCCCACCGCGGGCGTTTTCTCGGACGGCTTGAACACCACTGCGTTGCCGGCGATCAGCGCGGGGACGATGTGGCCGTTGGGCAGATGGGCCGGGAAATTATAGGGGCCGAGGACGGCGAGCACGCCGTGCGGCTTGTGGCGGACGGCGACGCGGGCGCCCATCGCGCCTTCCATCCGGCGCTGCGAGGTGCGCTCGGAATAAGCCGAGACCGAGATGTCGACCTTGTTGACCACGGCGTCGACCTCGGTCGCCGTCTCCCACAGCGGCTTGCCGGTCTCGCGGGCGATGAGGTCGGCGAACTGGTCCTTCTTGCCGCGCACGACATTGGCGAAGCGGCGCAGGGTCTCGATGCGGACGGCGAGCGGCTTCGACGCCCAGCCGGCCCAGGCGCCGCGGGCGCGGGAGACCTCCGCGTCGACGTCGCCGGTCTCGCCGGTCCAGAGCGTTTCGCCGGTTGCGGGCTCGTAAGAGGTGATCGTCGCCATGCGGCTGCACCAACCATTGTCGCGCGCGAGGGTCAAGCGCCGCCCCGCAGTGCCTCCCCCATGCGGCGGATCGCGGCGACCTTGCGTTCGAGCGCCGACCAGTCGTCCGCCTCGTCGATCCGGGCCCAGATCGCCTCGACTTCGTCGATGTGCATGGAGCAGGGCGTCTCGTCCGACCAATAGGGGTGGGCGGTGGCGTTTTCGATGGGTTCGAACCTTTCGAGGAGCGCTCCGAGCGTATTGAAGGGCTCGCCCTGATAGGCATCCTGAGCAGGAGAGAAGTCGCGGCGGCGGCCGCCGCGCCAGTCGAAGAAGAAGCGGTCGATGGTGACCGTCTTCGCTGCGAGCGCCTTTTCGAGGGTGACAAGGAGGATCGCGTCTTGCGAGTCGTCTCCGCTTGGGCGGATGCCGAGCCTGTCGAAGATCGCTTTTGTGAGCTCCGCCTGGAATTGCCGAGGAAAGGTCTCGAGCGCCGGAGTGAGCGCGTCGGCCTCGGCGAGGAGGCGGAGGGAGGCGGCGAGCTGGACTACGTCCCAATGGATCGCTTCGGGCTGGCGGGCGAAGGAGTAGAGGCCATTGTGGTCGAAATAGGCGGCGGTGAAGGTCGGCTCCCAATAAGGCGTGAAGCGCCAGGGGCCGTAGTCGAAGCTCTGGCAGGTGATCGCGATATTGTCGCTGTTGAGGACGCCATGGACGAAGCCGGCGGCGATGTAGGAGGCGGCGAGGCGGGCGCCTTCGCGGACGACGTGGGCGAGCAGGCGGGCGGGGGCGTCCTCGCCGCCTTCCTCGCCGTAATAGTGGCGCAGGCAATAATCGGTGAGGCGCTCCATCTCTTCCTTCGCGTCGAACCAGGCGAGGCGCTGGAAGGTGCCGATGCGGATATGGCTGTGCTGGAGCCGGACGAGGACCGCGGCGCGGGTGGGGGAGGGCTCATCGTTGCGCTCCAGAGCCTCGCCGGTCTCGATCAGCGAGAAGGTCTTGGAGGACTCGACGCCCAATGCCTCCAGCATCTCGGTGGCGAGGATCTCGCGCACGCCGCCCTTCAGAGTCAGACGGCCGTCGCCGAAGCGGGAGTAGGGGGTCTGGCCCGAGCCCTTGGTGCCGAGATCGAGCAGCCGGCCCGCGCCGTCGCGGAGCTGGGCGAAGAGGAAACCCCGCCCGTCGCCGATGTCGGGATTATAGGTGCGGAACTGGTGCCCATGATAGCGCAGCGCCAGCGGCTCGGGGAGGTTGTCCGGGAGCGGCTCGAAGCGGCCGAAGCGGCGGAGCCACTGCTCGTCCGACAGGGTGTCGAGCCCGACCGAAGGCGCCCAGCGGTCGTTGCGGAAGCGAAGGATCGTCTGCGGGAAATCGGCGGCGCGGACGGGATCGTAGAAGGCTTCGCCGAGCTCGAGGATCGCGGGATCGGGCGTGTAGGGGGCGCGGGCTGGCTGGTCGGTCATCGTGCCACGCCTAAGCGCCGGAGGCGGCGGAGGTTCCGGATCAGGGCTGGCCCGCCGGCGTCCCGGAGCCGGCCGCCTTCCCCGGACAGGGATGTTTATGCTCGGCGAAGAGGATGAAGACGTCCTTGACCGCCATCTGCTGCTTCTCGGGCG
Organism: Alphaproteobacteria bacterium; assembly: GCA_005882415.1. GTDB lineage: Bacteria > Pseudomonadota > Alphaproteobacteria > Sphingomonadales > Sphingomonadaceae > Allosphingosinicella. Next base: position 13,546 of record VBAE01000213.1, read on the forward strand.
GAAGCGCCCGGAAGAAGTCGCGAAGCTCGTTCATCTGAAGCCGCACCTCGCCCTTGCCCGTCGGCGAGCAATAAAGCGGGCCCTTGCCGGCGCCGATGGAGAGGGTGTTGAGCCTCCGCGCCTCGGCGCCGCCGTCGTACATCGCATTGTACACGGCGCGCAGATATTTCTGCACCCAGGCATAGCTCATCTCATGACCGCCCTGGACCCGGTCGAGAGTCGCCAGCCAGGACGCAACCGTCGTCGGCGCGCGGGCATCGGCGGCGCCGGGCCCGATCAGGATCAGCAGGGGCAGTGCGTAAGCAAGGAAACGGGTACGCATCGTCATTTGCCTTCAATGGCTTGCGGGTAGGCTCCGCGGGCGGTGCCGGCTGCTACCTTGCCCTCACCGGCGCTTGCGTCAATATGCTGGCTCGAACCAGGGGGCATGAATGGCTGAGTGGAGCGACGGCTGGTGGATGTCCGGGGACGGCCTCAGGCTCCATTATCGCGACTATGCGGGCCGGGACGACCGGCCGCCGATCCTGTGCATCCCCGGCCTCACCCGCAACGCGCGCGACTTCGAAGGGGTGGCGGCGCGGCTGGCGGGCGAGTGGCGGCTGATCTGCGTCGATTTGCGCGGCCGCGGCGAGAGCGCCCATGCGCGGGACCCGATGACCTATGTGCCGCTTACCTATTTGCAGGACGTCGAGGCGCTGATCGCCGAGCTTGGGCTGAAGCGCTTCGTTGCATTCGGGACCTCGCTGGGCGGGCTGATCACCATGCTTCTGGCGCTGACCGACCGGTCGAGGATCGCGGGAGCGCTGCTCAACGATATCGGACCGGAGATCGAGACCAAGGGGCTGGAGACGATCCGCGCCTATCTCGGCCGCTCGCACAGCTTCCCGACCTGGCTCCACGCCGCCCGCTTCCTCTGCGACGCGCAAAAGGAGCGCTATCCGGACTGGCCGATCGAGCAATGGGTGGTGTTCGCCAAAAGGCTGTGCAGGCTGAATGCGAACGGCCGCATCGTGCTCGATTACGACATGCGCATCGCCGAGCCGTTCAAGCAGCCGGGCGGCGATACCGGCTTCGACCTCTGGCCCGCCTTCCGGGCGCTGGACGGGATTCCGTCGCTGATCGTCCATGGCGAGCTGTCCGACCTGCTGACCGCGGAGACGGTGCAGCGGATGGTGGCGGAGAATGAAGGGCTGGAGGCGGTGACGGTGCCTCGGGTCGGCCACGCGCCGACCCTCGACGAGCCCGAGGCGCAGGCCGGGATCGACGCGCTGCTGGCCCGGGTGGCGGGCTGACCCCGAACGGGACAGTCGAAATCGCCGGCTGGCGCGGGGGCTGCGGATCGGTCAGGCTCGGTGCGGGGAGATTCGACGATGAGCACGATCGTGATCGCGCGTGGGGGCGATGAGCTTGCGGGTCCGTCCGCCCGGGCTGTGACGGCGGGTCTGGTGCTCGCCGGGTCGCTGGCGCTGATCGGTACTGGCGCCTTCTGGCTGACCTCGTCGGAGCAAGCGCCTCTTCCTGCGCCGGTGGCCGCTCCGGCCCGGGTCGTAACGGCGCCTGTCACTGCGCCGGCGCCCATCTGCGTCGACGGCAAGCCGACCAGCGACCAGGTGCCCGCCGACTCCTGCATCTGAGCGTCTCCGCCGAATTCGCTTCCCCTCCCGGCGCTCCTGCTGTCATTCATCGCGCCGTGACCATCCGCATCCTCCACGCCCACTCGACCTTCTCTCTGGGAGGCAAGGAAGCGCGCGCGGTGCGGCTGATGAACGCGTTCGGCGATGCGGCCGAGCATGTCGTGCTGACGTCCGTGCCCGGTGCGACCGCGGCGCGCGACGCGATCGGGAAGGGTGTTCGCGCCAGCTTCCCCGACGATGCGCCGCCGCTGGCGGGCAAGCCGACGCCGGCGCGGCTGAGGCGGCTGGCGCGCTACGCCAAAGGCTTCGACCTGGTGCTCAGCTATAATTGGGGCGCGTTCGACATGGTGATGGCGCGGCGGCTGTTCGGCGGCCCGCCGCTCGTCCACCATGAGGACGGCTTCAACGAGGACGAGGCGGCGAAGCTCAACCCCAAGCGCAACCTCTATCGAAGGGCAGGCCTTCCCGCCGCGCACCGGCTGGTCGTGCCCTCAAGGACCCTGGAGACCATCGCCCGCCGTACCTGGCGCCAGCCCGAGCGGCGGGTCGAGCGGATTCCCAATGGCATCCCGATCGGCCGCTATAAGGTCGCGCCGGACGGGGACGCGATCCCCGGCCTCCATGCAAGCCCCGACGGGATCGTGATCGGCACCGTCGCGGGCCTGCGCAAGGTCAAGAACCTGCCCCGCCTGGTCCGAGCCTTCGCCGCGATGCGCGACAAGGAGGCGCGGCTGGTGATCGTCGGCACCGGCCCGGAGAGCGAGGCGATCGCCGCCGAGGCGCGGCGCTGCGGCGTGGCGGAGCGGGTGCAGCTGCCCGGTTTCCTCGCCGATCCCGCGCGCTGGATCGGCCTGTTCGACATCTTCGCTCTGTCCTCCGACAGCGAGCAATTCCCGATCTCGCTGGTCGAGGCGATGGCGGCCGGGTTGCCCGCGGTCTGCACCGGTGTCGGCGACGTGCGGGCGATGGTCTCAAGCGACAATCTGCCGCTGGTGGTGGACCCCGGCGACGAGGCCGCCTTCGCCGCCGCCCTTGATAGTCTCGCCGAACGCTCCGATTTGAGGCGTGCGATCGGCCTCGCCAACAGGGAGAAAGCGGTGGCCGAATATGACGAGGCGGCGATGATCGCGCGCTACGGCGCCCTCTATGGTGAAGCCATCGGGCGGCCCGGTGCGTTCATTGCATCCTCGGCATGAATTTTTCGGGCATATCCCGCGGCATTCGCCTATAGGCGTCGCCGATTAGGTGGAGGAATGATGTTCAAGGGTATCCGGCCGATCCGCTATGCGGGCCGTGAAGTGCTGCCGCTGATCGAAGGCGGCAAAGGCGTATCGGCCTCCAACCACGCAAGCTCCGGCGCCTGGGCGGCGGCGGGCGGCATCGGCACCGTCTCCGCGGTCAATGCGGACAGCTACGATCCGGAAGGCCGGATCATCCCCCAGATCTACCACGCGCTGACCCGGCGCGAGCGGCACGAGGAGCTGATCAACTACGCCATCGACGGCGCCGTCGCCCAGGTCCAGAAGGCCTATGACATCGCCGGCGGCCAGGGCGCGATCAATATCAACGTGCTGTGGGAGATGGGCGGCGCCCAGCGCGTGCTCCACGGCGTGCTGGAGCGGACCCGCGGCCTCGTCGCCGGAGTCACCTGCGGCGCGGGCATGCCGTACAAATTGTCCGAGATCGCGGCCTCCTACGGGGTCAATTATCTCCCCATCATCAGCTCCGGCCGCGCCTTCCGGGCGCTGTGGAAGCGGGCTTATTCCAAGGCGGCCGAGTGGCTCGCGGCGGTGGTCTACGAGGATCCCTGGTTGGCGGGCGGGCATAACGGCCTTTCCAACGCCGAGGACCCGTTGAAGCCCGAGGATCCGTACCCGCGGGTCAAGGCTCTGCGTGAGACGATGCGCGAGGGCGGGATTTCAGACGACGTGCCGATCATCATGGCCGGCGGCGTCTGGAACCTGAAAGAATGGGAGAATTGGATCGACAATCCCGAGCTCGGCCAGATCGCCTTCCAGTTCGGGACCCGGCCGCTGCTCACCCAGGAGAGCCCGATCCCCGCGGAGTGGAAGCAGCGGCTGATGACCCTCGAGGAAGGGGACATTCTCCTCCACCGCTTCTCGCCGACCGGCTTCTACAGCTCGGCGGTGCGCAACCCGTTCCTGCGCAATCTCGAGGACCGCTCCCACCGCCAGATCGCCTTCACCAAGGAAGAGCTCGGCGATCACAGCTTCCAGCTGGATGTCGGCGTTGCCGGCAAGAAGAATTTCTGGGTGACCCGCGGTGAC
>VBAE01000213.1:17474-18977 GCA_005882415.1 Alphaproteobacteria bacterium
GTTCGTGGAGCCCGACGAGAAGCACCAGATCCGCAAGGACCAGGCCGATTGCATGGGCTGCCTCAGCCAGTGCGCCTTCTCCTCCTGGGCGGATACCGAGAAGAACACGACCGGGCGCCTCGCCGACCCGCGCAGCTTCTGCATTCAGAAGACGCTTCAGGACATCGCCCATGGCGGCCCGGTGGAGCAGAATTTGATGTTCGCCGGCCACTCCGCCTTCCGGTTCAAGACCGACCCGTTCTACTCGAACGGCTTCGTCCCCACCGTGAAGCAGCTCGTCGAACGCATCCAGACCGGCGACTAAGCGACCCGGTCGGGGAGTTCGCGTCCTTCGGCGAAGGCGAGGATGTTGTCGGCGACTCTGTTGCCCATCGCGACGCGCGTTTCGAGTGTGGCCGAGCCCATGTGGGGGAGGAGGACTGCGGTCTCCAGGGCGATCAGGCGCGAGTCCACGTGCGGTTCGTTGGGATAGACGTCCAGTCCGGCGGCGGCGATCGTTCTCGCCTCCAGCGCTGCGATCAGCGCCTCCTGGTCGACCAGGGCGCCTCGGGCGGTGTTGATGAGGATCGCTATCGGCTTCATCAGCGCCAGGCAGCGGGCGTCGATCAGATGGTGGGTCGCGGGGCCGTAAGGGGCGTTGATCGAGAGGATGTCGGCTTCTGCGACCAAGCGGTCGAGGTCGGGTTCGAAAGCGGGCTCGTCGGGCAGCGGATTGCGGTTGTGGTAGCGGACGGTCAGACCCGAGGCGCGGGCGCGGCGGGCGAGGGCCTGGCCGATGCGGCCCATGCCGACGATCCCCAGCGTCTTGCCGGCGAGGCTGCTCCCGAGGAAATCGTCGGGGCGCCAGCCGGCCCAGGCGCCGCGGCGGAGCATCCGTTCGCCTTCGCCGAGGCGGCGGGACGCCATCAGGATCAGGGCCATGGCGATGTCGGCAGTGTCTTCCGTGAGGACGTCGGGTGTGTTGGTGACGGCGATGCCGGCGGCCCTGGCGGCGGCGAGGTCGATATTGTCGGTGCCGACTCCGAAATTGGCTATCAGCTTCAGGCGCGGAACCGCGAGCGCGAGGAGCGGAGCGTCGATGCGGTCGGTGACGGTGCAGGCGAGGGCGTCGCAGCGGGTGACGGCGTCCACCAGCTCCTCCCGGGTGAAGGCTCGGCCGAGCCGATTGAGTTCCGCGTCGAACAATGCCTCCATCCGCGCCTCGACCGGCGCGGGCATGCTTCTTGTGACGATGACTTTGGGGCGCATGGCCAGCGGCTAGATCGTCCCGATGTGAAGCGTCAACCAAGGTTCGCGGTTGAAGGCGGAACGCGGCTGGTACTAGAGGGGTTCGGTCCACCGGTACGGGATGAGGTTCGCTTATGCGCAGACGCTTGGCATCATTGGCGCTGATCGTCGCTGCGACGCTGGCGGTGACGGGCGCCGAGGCGCAGCGCGAACGCAAGACGCCCTATTGGGCGTCGATCTCGGCGAGCAAGGCGCTGATGCGGACCGGGCCGGGGC
>VBAE01000214.1:0-9676 GCA_005882415.1 Alphaproteobacteria bacterium
GCGGCGGCGCAACCGTGCCCGGCGACCGCGGCCAGCTCCTCCAGCTCATCCGCAATCTCGTCGTGAACGCGATCACTTATGGTCGGGCCGATTCGGACGTCGCCCTGACGTTCGAGAGCGAGGAACCGGACTCGGTCAGGCTCACCGTCTCCGATTGCGGGGAGGGGATTGCCGCCGTGCACATTCCGAGGCTGACCGAACGATTCTACCGGGTGGACGCGGGGCGAAGCCGCTCGCTCGGCGGGACCGGTCTCGGGCTCGCCATCGTCAAGCATATCGTCGGCCGCCACCGCGGACGGCTCGATATCCGAAGCACGCCGGGGGAGGGGACGAGCATCGCGATCATCCTGCCGCGCTTCCCGGAGGCCCAATCCGGCTGAGTCACGAGCCTGTCACAAAGCCGTCGCAAATGGGGCCTGCGGGACCGGCCACCGGCCCCGGCACTGGAACGGGTGGAGGGCATTGTGAAGAAGACTTTGATTCTGGCGGCGCTGATGGCGCCCGCGCTTGCCGCGTGTCAGCAAAGCGGGAGCGACTCGGGCGGCAGCGGCGGCGGGGCCCGCCAACAGATTCGGGTGGTCGGTTCCTCGACCGTCTATCCCTTCGCGACGGCGGTTGCGGAGCAGTTCGTCCGTAACAATCCGGGCCTCAAGGCGCCGATCATCGAATCGACCGGCACCGGCGGCGGCATGAAGCTGTTCTGCGCCGGCGTGGGCGCCCAGCATCCCGACATCGAGAACGCGTCGCGTCGGATCAAGAAATCCGAGTTTGACGACTGCGTGAAGAACGGGGTGAAGAACATCATCGAGGTGCCGATCGGCATCGACGGGATCGTGCTGGTCGAAGGCAGGAGCGGCGCGAGCTTCGCCCTCACCCAGGCCGATATCTACAAGGCGCTCGCCGCCAATCCGTTCGGGAAGGGCCAGAACCAGGCGAAGACGTGGAAGGACGTCAACCCGGCGCTGCCCGCGGTCGCGATCCAGGTCTACGGCCCGCCGCCGACCTCCGGCACCCGCGACGCCTTTGCCGAGCTGATCCTCGAAAAAGGCTGCGATTCGGACCCGGCGATGAAGGCGCTGAAGGGCAGCGACAAGGACAAGCACAAGGATCTGTGTACGAAGATCCGCGAGGACGGAGTCTATGTGGAAGGGGGCGAAAACGACAACCTGCTGGTGCAGAAGGTCGCCGCCAACCCGGGCACCGTCGGGATCATGGGCTATGCCTATCTCGAGGAGAATGCCGACAAGGTGAAGGGCATCCCGCTCGCCGGAATCGCGCCGACGAGCGAGACCATCTCCTCCTTCCAATATCCCGGCGCGCGCCCGCTCTTCTTCTACGTCAAGGGCGAGCATCTGACCGCGATCCCCGGGATCAAGGAATATATCGCCGAGTTCGCCAAAGCCTGGGGCCCGACCGGCTACCTCGCCCGCCGCGGCCTCATCCCCTCGCCGGCCGACAAGCTGGCGGCGCAGGCGGCAGCGGCGCAGGAGCTGAAGCCGATCACCGCCGATGGCCTCGAATAGGCTTTAAGACACGCCGATGTCGCCGCTTCTGCTTTTCCTGCTGGTCGCCGGAGTCGGCGCCGTCGGCTGGCTCGCCGCCCGAGCGCGCGCGGCTACGTTCGCGGCGGCGGGGCCGGGCAAGGTGCGGCTTCACTCGGTCCCGACCTATCATGGCTGGTACGTCGCCTTGTGGGCGGTGCTCCCGGCATTGATCTTCCTCGTGGCCTGGCAGGTTGCGGAGCCGGCGCTGGTAGCCGGCGCCGCGCTCCACAGCCCCGCCGCCGCCGAGCTTCCGGCGGATGCGATGAACCGAGCAGCGGTCCTGCAGGAAGCGCGCGACATCGCCGCCGGACACATCCAGGGCGGCTTCAACCCGCTTTCGACCAGGCTTGCGCCGGCTTTCGCGAGCGCCGCCCAGCGTTATTCGATCATGGGCGCCGTGCTCGCTCTGCTCCTCGCCTTCGCCGGCGGAGCCTACGCCTTTGTCCGAATCAGGCCGGAGCTTCGGGCGCGCACCCGGGTCGAGCGGCTGGTCATGCTCCTGCTCCTCGTCGCATCGCTGATCGCGATCCTCACCACCGCCGGGATCGTCTTCTCGCTTCTCGCCGAATCGGTCCGCTTCTTCGCGCGCGTCTCGCCGATCGAATTCCTGACCGGGCTTCAGTGGAGCCCGCAGACCGCGATGCGCGCGGACCAGGCCGGCTCCTCCGGCGCTTTCGGGGCGATCCCGCTCTTCTGGGGCACCATCTTCATCGGGGCGATCATCGCGATGATCGTCGCCATTCCATTGGGGCTGATGAGCGCCATCTACCTCACCCAATATGCGCATCCGACCGCCCGCAAATGGCTGAAGCCCGCGCTCGAGGTGCTCGCGGGCGTTCCGACCGTCGTCTACGGCTATTTCGCGGCGCTCACCGTTGCTCCGATGGTTCGGCAGTGGGGCGAAGCGATGGGCATCGCCTCCTCCTCGGAATCGGCGCTCGCGGCCGGCGGGGTGATGGGGATCATGATCATTCCCTTCGTCTCCTCGATGGCCGACGACAGCCTGGCCGCGGTTCCGCAGTCGATGCGCGACGGATCGCTCGCGCTCGGCGCCACCACTTCCGAGACGATCGCCAAGGTGCTCGTGCCGGCGGCGCTGCCGGGGATCGTCGGCGGAATCCTGCTCGCCGTCAGCCGGGCGATCGGCGAGACGATGATCGTGGTGATGGCCGCCGGCCTTGCCGCCAACCTCACCGCCAACCCCTTTGCGAGCGTCACCACGGTCACGGCGCAGATCGTGCAATTGCTCACCGGCGACCAGGAGTTCGACAGCGCCAAGACGCTCGCCGCCTTCGCCTTGGGGCTGGTCCTGTTCGTGATCACACTGCTCCTCAACATCGTCGCGCTCCGCGTCGTGAAGAAATATCGGGAAGCCTATGAGTAAAGCCCCGACCGACTGGCGCTCGAACGCAATGAGCCGCCGGCTCCGCAGCCGCTATGCGCGCGAGAAAAGGTTCAAGGCGCTCGGCCTTGCAGCGATCGCGGTGAGCATTGGGTTTCTTGCCTTCCTGCTTTGGACGATGGCGTCGAACGGCCTCTCCGGCTTCATGGAGACGCAGCTCAAGCTGGCGATCGACTTTCCGCGATCGAGCCTGATGATCGACCCCGCCGTCCTGCGCGGCGGCAATGCCGAGCAGGCGCTCGCGGGAGCGGAGATCGAAGGCGCGGTGGCGTCGGCCGCCGAGGCGGAGTTCGGACCCGGCGGCGCCCGCCTCATCTCCGACGCAGGGTGGCTTCGGGTGCGCGAGGGCATCCTCAAGAACCCGGACATCGTGAGCGGCCGCGCCGAATTCTGGATCCCGGCGTCCGGAGCGTTCGATATCGCGGCGAAGGGGGAGGGCGATCCGGCGACCGGCGCGCTCTACCGGCGCCTCGACCAGTCCGGACAGGTCAGGCATGGCTTCAACTGGAGCTTCCTAAGCGGATCGGACGCCACCGACGCGACCGCGGTCGGCATCTGGGGCGCGTTCAAGGGATCGCTGCTGACCATGCTGGTGACGATCGCGCTCGCCTTCCCGGTCGGCGTGCTGTCCGCCGTCTATCTGGAAGAGTTCGCGCCGCGGAATCGCTGGACCGAGATCATCGAGGTTTCGATCAACAACCTCGCTGCGGTCCCCTCGATCATCTTCGGGCTTCTCGGTTTGGCCGTGTTCCTGAACTTCATGCACCTGCCGCGATCGGCGCCTTTGGTCGGCGGCCTGACCCTGGCGCTGATGACCATGCCTGTGATCGTCATCGCCGGGCGCAACGCGATCAAGGCGGTGCCGCCCTCGATCCGCGACGCGGCCCTGGGCGTCGGCGCGAGCCGGGTCCAGACCGTCTTCCACCACGTCCTGCCGCTCGCTTTGCCAGGAATCCTCACCGGCACGATCATCGGCATGGCCCGCGCGCTCGGAGAGACGGCGCCGCTGCTGATGATCGGCATGCGTGCCTTCATCGCAACGCCTCCCGGAGGCATCACCGATCCGGCGACGGTTCTGCCCGTCCAGGTCTTCCTGTGGTCGGACGAGGTCAGCCGCGGCTTCGTCGAGAAGACCTCGGCTGCGATCATCGTGTTGCTGGCCTTTCTGATGGCGATGAACGCGCTCGCCATCTATCTGCGCAACAAGTTCGAGAGGCGCTGGTGACGATGATGGCGAACGACATGAGCATGTCCACGGCGGAAGCGTCGGCCGAGCCGAAGCTGCGCGCCGCGGGCGTCAGCGTCTGGTACGGCCCGAAGAAGGCCATCGACGACGTCTCGATCGAGGTCGACCGGGAGAACGTCACCGCCTTCATCGGCCCTTCGGGCTGCGGCAAGTCCACCTTCCTGCGTACGCTCAACCGGATGAACGACACGATCGCCAGCGCCCGTGTCGAAGGCCTGATCGAGCTCGACGGCGAGGACATTTACGGCAAGGACATGGACGTCGTGCAGCTTCGCGCGCGCGTCGGGATGGTCTTCCAGAAGCCGAACCCCTTTCCCAAGTCGATATTCGAGAATGTCGCCTACGGCCCCCGCATCCATGGGCTTGCGGCGGGTCGCGACGAGCTAGACGAGATCGTCGAGCGTTCATTGAAGCGCGCGGGCCTTTGGGAGGAAGTGAAGGACCGGCTGCCCGAGAGCGGCACCGCGCTTTCCGGCGGCCAGCAGCAGCGCCTGTGCATCGCCCGCGCGATCGCGGTCGATCCGGAGGTGATCCTGATGGACGAGCCGTGCAGCGCTCTCGATCCGATCGCCACCGCCAAGATCGAGGAGCTGATCCACGAGCTGCGCGGCCGCTACGCGATCGTGATCGTCACCCACAACATGCAGCAGGCGGCGCGCATTTCGCAGCGCACCGCCTTCTTCCACCTGGGCGAGCTCGTCGAATATGGCGAGACGTCGGAGATCTTCACCAATCCGAAGGTGGAGCGGACCAAGGACTATATCACCGGCCGGTACGGTTGAGGAAAACGAGATGGCAGGCACAACGGGACATACGCTGAAGGCCTTCGACGAGGATCTCGACCAGCTTCGCGCAAGCATCGCCGAGATGGGCGGGCTCGCCGAAGCCGCCATCTCGGAATCGATGCGGGCGCTCGTCCAGCGCGACCTCGAAGCGGCGCAGAAGGTCGTCGACGACGACCAGAAGCTGGACGCGCTCGAGATGGAGGTCGAGAGCCGCGCCGTCCAGATTATCGCGCTTCGGGCGCCGATGGCGGACGACCTGCGCGAGGTCGTCGCCGCGCTCAAGATCGCCGGAGTGGTTGAACGGATCGGCGACTATGCCAAGAACATCGCCAAGCGGGTGCGCGCGATCGAGCAGAGCCCGAACCTTCGCCCCTTGTCGCTGGTGCCCGAAATGGCCCGGATCGTCGCCGAGATGGTCCACAGCGCCCTCGATGCCTTCGTTGCTCGCGACGCCCAGAAGGCCGCCGAGGTCTGCCAGCGCGACCGGGCGGTCGACGACTTCTACAACAGCATCTTCCGCACCCTGCTGACCTTCATGATGGAGGACCCGCAGAACATCACCCCGGCGACCCACCTGCTGTTCGTCGCCAAGAATCTCGAGCGGATCGGCGACCATGCCACCAACGTCGCCGAGATGGTCTATTTCGCGGCCAGCGGCGACCGGCTGGGCCAGCGCCAGCGCGGGATCGACAGCACCCAAAGCGATTGAGCCGGAGCCGCCGCCGCCGCCGGCGGCAGCCCTTGTCATCAGATTGTCACGTTGCTCCCTTCTAACAACGCGGGACGCGCTGCGTTGGGAAGGGGGGCCGCTCGCATGGCGCATCGACGGTGATCGAGAAGAAGGAGGTGGAGCTCAAGCTCGAGCTTCCCCCCGATTGCATCGCCTCCTTTCGCGACGTCGCCGCGCTCGGCGATCCGGAGCGCCGGCCGGTGAAGCAGCGGACGACCTATTTCGACACCCCTGAAGGCCAGTTGCGGAGAGCGGGCTATTCGCTCCGCCTCCGCCGCAAAGGCCGATCCTACGTCCAGACGGTGAAACACCGCGGCGGCGATTCCGGCGGCTTTTCCAGCCGGGCCGAATGGGAGCAGAGGATCGCCGGGCCCGAGCTCGACTTCGCCGCGCTCCGGACCACTCCCGTCGGCGAGCTGCTGACCAAGCGGGACGCCCGCAAGCGGCTCGGCATCGCCTCGGAAACCATCGTCCAGAGGACGACCTGGGTCCTCCGCCGCGGGCGCGCTTCCATCGAGCTCATCCTCGACGAGGGCGAAGTGGTGAGCGGAGAGCGGCGCGAAGAGATTTGCGAGATCGAGCTCGAGCTGAAGAAGGGGCGGCCGGAGGCGCTGTTCGCCCTTGCCCTGGAGATCGCCCAGCACGTGCCGCTGAGGATGGGGGTGGCGAGCAAGTCGGAGCGCGGCGTCCAGCTGCTCGAAGGCAGGTCGAAGCGGGTCCGCAAGTCGGAGCCGGTGCGGCTGAGCCGGGACATGACCATCGCCGACGCCTTTGCGGCCATCGTCCAGGCGTGCCTGCGCCACTACCGGCTCAACGAGACGATCCTGCTCCGGGAGCGCACGCTCCGCGCTGACCCTGTTCCGCCCGGTCCTCGCCGGCGAGGAGTACGGCCGGCTCCGGGCGGGGCTCAGGAGCCTGGCCGAGACCCTCGGCCGGGCGAGGAACCTCGACGTCCTCCTCGCCGGCTATGCCGCCCAGGGCCGGCCGGAAGGAGAGCTTGCCCAGGTTCACAAGGAGCTGCGGCGGGCGCGCAAGGAAGCCTATGCGCGGGCCCAGGCCGCTCTTCAGAGCGGATCGCTTCCCCTGATGATCCTCGACATCGTCGCCTGGGCGGAAGCCGGCGAGTGGCGCAAGGACCCGCGGGCCAGCCAGCCCGTCCCCGAATTCGCCGCGGCCCGGATCGACCGCGGCTGGCGCCGGGTTCGAAAGGGCGGCGCCGACATCGCGGGGCTCGCGCCGGAGGAGCGGCACCGGCTCCGGATCGAGATCAAGAAGCTGCGCTATGCGGCCGAATTCTTCGCGAGCCTCGGCGCCAAGGAAAGGCGGCCGGAGCAGAGGGCCTTCATCGACCGGCTCGAGGCGATGCAGGAGAGCCTTGGGCGGCTGAACGACATCGAGACCGCGCGGGACATCGCGCCCGACCTGCTGGCCGTGGAGGAGCAGCCCGGCGAGGCGGAGGCGCTGATCGCCGAGGCCCAGGCCTCCCACGCGGCGCTTCGGGAGGCCGGCCGCTACTGGCGGTGAACCAGCTCGTCGATCGGGGTGCGGGACACGCGGACGGCCTCTTCGGGGGTGGTCACTCCCTCCAGTGCGAGGACCCGGGCCGCGGATGCGAAGTTCGGCGCCTGGCGGAAGGCCTGGTTGGCGATCAGCGCCTGATCGCCGCCGCGGTCGATAAGCAGGCGGATGCCGTCGTCGCCGTCGATCGCCTCATAGACTCCGGCGCTTCCGTCATGGCCCGTGCCGGAGCAGCGGTCGCACCCCTTGGCGCGGTAGACGATCGCACGCGAATCGAGCCCGAGCGGAGCGGTCAGGGCCCGATCGTCCTGCACGGCTTCCCGGCAACTCGGGCAGAGCCTTCGCACCAGCCGCTGCGCCACGACGGCCTTCAAGGCGCAGGCGAAGTGAAAGGCGGAGACCTTCTGGCGGCGAAGCCATTCGATGGCCCCGACCGCCGATCCGGCGCGGACTCCGGCGAGGACCAGCCGGTCCTGGGCGGCCTCGACCAGCAGTGCCGCCGAGTCGGCGCCCGCGATCTCGCCGACGATCAGGACATCGCAATCCTGGTCGAGCGCCTCGCGGAGGATCTCCGCTTGCGTATTCGCGCCTCCGGGCAGGGCGTCGAAGTGGAAAACGCCGGGCGTGGGACGCCCTCTGGGCGCATCGACGGCGAGGACGCAGCGCCTGCCGTCTCCCAGCGCCTCCAGTCCGGCGACGAGCATCGGCGCCGAGTCGGAGCGGGCGGCGCCGGCGAGGAGTATCAGGCCCCTGCGCGCTTCAAGCGCGCGGGCGTAGATGTCCGCGGTCCGGGGCAGCATTCCCAGGCCGCCGAGCCCGTCGCGCGCGCGGCCCTCCGATCGGAGATGGAGGACGGCGTGGGTTCCCGGTGAGGTCGGCAAGGAGGAGAGGCGGAGCTCGACCCGGCGATCGTCGATCGCGATCGTCCGGACCAAGGCCCCGCCCAGCTCTGCTGCGAGCCGGCCGGCGAGCTCCGGTTCGATCGCGAAGGGCTGGCGGAGCGCTCCGTCGACGCGCATCCGCGCGGTTCCGGCGTTCCAGTCGAAGTGGATCGCCGACGCGCCCTCGCCGACCGCGCGGCCGACGAGATCGTCCCCCGGTCCGCTTGGCGTCCGGTCGAGCGCTTCGCCGCCTGTGAGCCGCCCTGATTTCGCGTTCATGACGAAAGGGTAGCGGCGGAAGATGACAGGCTTGTTTCAGTTCGGGGACAGGCTCGGGCATGAAAAAGCCGGCGGCCTCCACCGCCGGCTCTCCCAAGATCTGCGGAAACGAACGCTTGTCTTAGAAGCGGACGGTGCCTTCGATGCCGACCGTCCGCGGCGCGTTGAAATTGCCATAGTCGCCGAGGACGTTGTTGATGCTTCCGTTGGCGATGCTGGTGGTCGGGGCGCCGGGGAGGCTGTTCGACGGGTCGCGGCGGTAGACGTGCTGCTCGTCGAACAAATTGCGGGCCCAGAGGCTGAGGGTCAGCTTCTGGCCGGCGTCGGACAGCGGAACGTCGGCAAGGGCGATCCTCGCGTTGACGATGAAGGACGAGTCCGCCTTGGTCGCGAACTGGTCGAAGGCCTGGGTCGCCTGCGCATAGTTCGCATCGACGTGGAAGCGCACCGCCGATCCCGCGCCGCCCACCGGAAGCTCGTAATCGACGGAGCCGCTGGCCGCATTGCGGGGCGTGAAGACGATGTAGAAATTCTGGTAGACGCTGGTGCTCGCAGCCCCGGCGGTGGCGGTGATCAGGACCGGCGGGATCTTCGTATAGGTGTAGGCGTAGGAGGCGTTGAGGGTCAGGCCATCGACCGGCCGGAGGGTGACGTCCGCCTCCACGCCGCGGATCTTGGTGGTTCCGGGCGCATTGATCGTGACGAGATTGTTGAAACTGCCCGTCGCGGTCGGCTGGATCGAGCTGATGTCGACCTGGCTGTTCTTGCGGTCCATGATGTAGCCGGCGAGGTTGAACCGGCCGCGATGATCCCAGAAATCGGACTTGAGGCCGACCTCGTACGCCTTGACGTCCTCGGGGTCGAAAGCCTGGTAGTTGGCCGTCCGCGAGCTGGCGCCGCCCGCCCGGTAGCCGGTCGAATATTTGGCGTAGACGTGGACGTCGCGGCTGACGTCATAGGCCAAGGTGACCATCGGGTTGAAGCGGTCCCAGCTCTTGTCGAGCGGGTGGTAGCCGTTGGCCGCCGCGATCGCCGTGTTGGTGTCGTAATTGATGTTGCGCGAGAAGTGCAGGACGCCCTTCTTCTGGTCATGGGTGTAGCGGCCGCCGACGGTCAGGTGGAAGGCGCCGGTGGCGTGCCAGGTGAGCTGGCCGTAGGCCGCATAGCTTTTCGACCAGACTTCCGAGGCGCGGTCGATCGAGCGGCAGCCGGGCTGCGAGCCGAAGCCCGCCGAGCCGGTGCAGGGATCGAGGATGACGAACTGATAGCCGCTGGTCTGGCCCGCCGTGGT
>VBAE01000214.1:9751-28487 GCA_005882415.1 Alphaproteobacteria bacterium
GCTGAACTGGTCCTGCGAGAGGTCGGCGAGGCTGTAGCGGCTGAAGTTGCAGGCATTGCCGGTGCAGCCCGGGGCGACGACGGGGACTCGGTGCGCGCCGCCCGAATTGTCCCACTGGGTCGCCTCGACGCTGCGCCAGGCGGTGAGCGAGCGAAGCTCGATCTCGGGCGAGGCCTTCCAGCGCAGGATGTTGGCGAAGCCGCGCGTATCGTCGACGCTCGGCTGCTGCGGAACGCCGATGTCCGCGACCTTCATCCTGGTCTTGCCGTTGACGATCACGCCGGGGAGCAGCGGCTTCACCGTGCCGGTGAGGTTCGTATAGGCCGTTCCCGGAAGGGTGCAGGCGGGGGCCGCGGCCTGCGGGCCGGCGACGCAGCCGTTGGGATTGTAGTTGAGAAGCTGGCTGTAGAAGGGGCTGTTCTTGTCGCGGGCGATGTCGAACGAGGCGTCGTCGGTGAGGCCCTCGAACGGCTGCCAGCGCGCCGCGACGCGGAGGCCCTGGCGGTCGTAATAATTCCAGCCGGTCTGGCCCGCGAGCGGGTTCTTCGTGGTCGCGCCCTGATATTGCTTCACCGCGTCGACCTTGAGCGCGATTCCGGCGAAGGCGGGGAGGTCGATATGGACCTCGCCATTATAGGCGCCATAGTTGCCGACGCCGGCGGTGACGCGGCCGCCGAAGCGTCCGCTCGGGGCCTTGGTGACGATGCTGAGCGCGCCGCCTTCGGTGTTGCGGCCGAACAATGTGCCCTGCGGGCCCTTCAGAACCTCGATCCGCTCGACGTCGAAGAGCGCCGCGTTGAGGCCGTGCTGGCGGCCCAGATAGACTCCGTCGATATAGATGCCGACGCCCTGCTCGCGGGCGGGCTGGTTGGCGTCCAGCGGCACGATGCCGCGAATGCCGACGGTGAGCGCCGACTGGCGCGCCTCGAAGGTCGCCACCCGGAGCGAGGGGACAGAGCCGTCGGCAAGGTCGTAGAGGCTCTGCACGTGGCGGTCCTTGATGGCGATATCGTTGACGACGGAGATTGCGATCGGGGTCTGCTGGAGGTTGGTCTCGCGACGCGTCGCGGTGACGACGATGTCGCCGAGCCCCTGCTCGTCCGCCGCGGTCTCCGCGGTCTCTGGGGTGGCGGCGGCATCGGCATCGGCATCGGCTTCGGCAGCGACTGCGGTGGCCGGGGCGGTCTCGGCAAAGGCGGGGGAGGATGCCAGGAGGGCCGCTCCGGCGAGCAGCTGCAGGCGCGCGCGAAGGCTGAAGGACAGTGAAATTGCGGACATTTGGGAACCCCTATGAAGATATCGTGAGGCAGCTCGCCACTTAGGCGATTCGGCTCTCGCGATTTGGCTAGGGGAGGTCTGTTATACTTATGTGACGCTTGCATTCATCGCTGTGGATAGACTTATTACTGTCGTAATTGTGTCATCTAACCGTTGTCCAGGGCATAGCCGGCCGAGCGGACCGTGCGGATCAGGTCGCGCGTGCCTTCGATGTTGATCGCCCTGCGCAGCCTGCGGATGTGGACGTCGACGGTGCGGGTCTCGATCTCGCGGTCGCGCCCCCACACCGCGTCGAGCAGCCGCTCGCGGGAGAAGACATGGCCGGGATGCTCCAGGAAATGGCGAAGCAGCCGGAACTCGGTTGGGCCGAGCGCGACCGACCGGCCGGCGCGGCGGACCTTATGGGCGGCGACGTCCATCTCCATGTCCTGATAGGTGAGCACCACGCCGGCGAGCGCCGGCCGGACCCGGCGCAGCACCGCGCGAACCCGGGCGACGAGCTCGGGCGGGCTGAACGGCTTCGTCACATAATCGTCCGCGCCCGTCTCCAGCCCGCGGACCCGGTCGGTCTCCTCGCCCCGGGCGGTCAGCATCAGGATCGGGACGTTGGCGGTGTCGGGAAAGCGCCTCAGCCTGCGGCACACTTCGATACCGGTCAGCTCCTCCAGCATCCAGTCGAGGATGATCACGTCCGGCACCGATTCCATCGCGAGGAGGAGCGCCTCCTCGCCGCTCGGCGTGTCGATGACCTGGAATCCTTCCTTCTCGAAGGTCCAGCGGAGGAGCTCCACCATCGCCGGATCGTCCTCCGCAAGCAGAAGCTGGGTCTTGGACATCAGGCGGGCACCTCCAACGGGCTCACTGGACCGCTCTCGCCGGACGGCGGCGGCCGGTCACTGCAAAGATGACGAGTTGCGCGATCTCCGCTGCGAGCTCGGCGATCTGCGCGAGCGCGCTTGCGGCGAGGACGAGGCTTGCGGCGAGGTCGCGGTTGAGCTGCATCTCGGCGACGCAGAGGTCGTACACGCCCCGGAACATCGCCCGTTCGCCGGGGGCGACCATGGCGGAGCGCACCCGCGAGGCGGAGCCGGTGCAGCCCTGGCCCAGGCGCTCGACGGCAGCATGGGCCGGTGACCGGCGCGCGCTGCCCCTCGGCGCCCAAAAGGCCGCCGGAGTCGATGTTTGCAGCAGGTCCGTGTTCCACGCGCTTCGTCTCCGGGGAGAAGGCACGGATGCAATGTTTTCGTGACAGTCGTGTGAATGGGCGCCGCTCCAGCGAAAAGCATTCCGCCGAAGTCCGCTGGCCTTCGGCCGATCGCCAAATGTCCGCTCCCCGTTGCGGACCCGAGGCCTTTGCAACTAGCCTTGGATGATGAGCCTGCTTCTCCCTCTCGCCGCTGCCGCGGCCGCCGCGGCTCCTGTCGATCATCCGAGGACTTATTTGCTCTCGGTCGAAGCGATCCCCCTTCGCGCGAGCGACCGCATCACCGGATTTTCCTTCTCGACCTGGGGTGTGACGTTCAACGCCGTCTGCCACGTGCCGGCCGGCTGGACGATCACGGCCGGCGGCAGCCTGACTCCCGAAGGAACACTCGAGGGGCGGGGAAGCATCGGCTCGAGCTGGTTCATGGAGGGCAGCTCACCGGCGCTTCGGCAGCTTGCCCTCGTCACCCTTACCGGCCCCGTCCAGAGGGCGGACATACGGGAGGGGAATGGCGTCGTCCCCGCCACCTTCAACGGCACTGCGACCCTGTCGGGCGAGGACAAAGACCGAAAGCTTCGGCTTTCCTATCGCAACATAAGGCTCGTCCCGGCGCGCCGCTGTCCGTGAGCGAAGCAGGCATGGCAGCAGCAGCCCCGCGGCGGGACCAGGGTCAGGGCTCCTAATCCGCCCCTATCAGATGGAATGCGGTTTGCCGCCCATCGAGGTAGGTCACCTTGCTTCCGTCGAAAAAGGCATTCTCCTCCAGCCGGAAGTCCACCTCCTGGCGGTTCCACTCCGGCACCGGCAATCTGGCGCTGAGTTCGATCGACCAGGCGGTGTTCCGACGCACCTGGTCGGTTCCCTTGGAATCATCCTTCTGATTGTCCCAGAAGCCTATGCTGCTCCCGGCGCCATGGCCGTGATAGCCGATCGGATGGGAATAGATGGTCGGCTTCAGGCCTGCCGCCAGCGCCTTCGAACGCGCTTCGGCCAGGATCCGGTTGCCGGTCAGGCCGGTCCTGAAGGCGCCGGTCAGGGCGTCCTGGACGGCATTGGCAGCCTGGAGGCCGTTCTTGAGCCCTTGCGGCGCGTCCCGCTCGCCGTCGCGCAGGACATAAGCGAGATGCTGCATGTCGGTATTGAGCCGCAAATAGGTGATTCCAAAATCGATCCAGACGATGTCGCCCTTGCGGATGACCTCGTCCCCCTCCAGCACGCCTTTGCTGCCCTGCCGCATGATCCCGACCGAGGGCTGGAACCAGGTGCCGAGGCCGAGGCTGCTCACTTTCTCCCGGAACCACCAGACGAGGTCGTCGGCAGTCGTCTGACCGGGCCGGACAGCGGCATTGCTGAGACCCTCGGCGATGATCGAATGGGTGAGGCGGGCAATTTGCGGGTAGACTTCCATTTCGGCAGGAGTGCGGGTCTCCAGCCACCCCACTGCAAGCCCGTCATTCCTGACCACCCGGCTCCTCAGCTCCGGCGGGAGGGCGGCCATCAGGCCCTCATACTGGCTGAGCGTCAGGCCGTCCGCGAATTGGGTGAGGGCGGAGCTGTCGATCGCAATCCGCTTCGGCCGGCGCTCTGCGAGCAGCTTCGCCACCTGCCGCCACTGGTCAGGCTCCTGCTCCGGGTTCCAGGCGGGCTTGAACAGGCCTCCCATTCCGTAACGGCTGACGGTCAGCCGTTCGATCGGCCCGCCCGCGCCCGGATCGTGGAAGATGAGGATGGTTCGCCGCCTGGCGTGCATGCTTTCGGCGTCGAGCATGGTGGCGACGACCGGATCCTCCACATATTCCCTGGCGATCAGCACCCAGGTGTCGACCTTCTGCTCGCGCATCAGGGCCGGCACGAGGCGGTCCAATCGCTCGGCGAGCCATTTATTCTCGAGACGCGCCCGCTCGCGCAACGGCAGGATAGAAGCGGCTGCGGGCGGATCCTGCCCGACGGTCGCCGCTCTTGCGGTCGCCGAGGATTCAGAGGCCTCCTGCGCAGAGGCCATAGAGGCACAGAGCGAAAGCAGGGCCAAAGCCAGAAATCCGTTCATTGCCCTCTTCCTCATCGGGTGCGGTCCCTCAGCGCTCGGCGGCGACGATCGGCCGCGAACTTCGTCTTCTAGGGCCGAACGTGATCGGCGCCAGCCTCTCGAGATCGGAGAAAAGTCGCCAAAGCCTCGCCGCCGAACCGCTCGTCTTCACGCTTCGCTTACGGGTAAGCCGCTAAGCCGTTGCCAGCGTTGGAGTGTGCCGTGGCGACAAACCCCCTTTCTCCCTTTCTCAGCCTTGGCGGACGGGCGGTGCCGAGCGGCGGGCGCTCGGCGATCGACGCCGTCCTCGACGCGGTCCGGCAGCATCTCGGCATGGAGATCGCCTTCACCTCCCGCTACGTCGGAGAGGAGCGCGAGTTTACGCACATCAGGACGGACATTCCGGTCCCTTCCGCCCCGGGCGACCGGGAGCCCGCGGACCAATCCTATTGCTGGCACGTGCTGAACGGGCGGCTGCCCGAGCTCATCACCGACGCCGCGGACATTCCGTTCGCAGCAACGCTCCCGATCACCGCCGCGCTGCCGGTCGGCGGTCATATCAGCGTGCCGCTGAGGCGGAAGGACGGCAGCGTCTATGGAAGCCTCTGCTGCCTGAGCCGCCACCCGGACCCCTCGCTGACCAAACGCGACCTCGCCGCGGTCCACGCCTTTGCCGAGCTCGCCATGAACCAGATTTCGATGGACGAGGAAGCGGAGGCGAGCCGCCGCGAGGCCTCCGCCCGCATCCTGGAGGCGATCGAAGCGGGTCAGCCGTCGATCCATCTCCAGCCGATCCACCGGCTCGACACCGGGCAAAGCGTCGGGGCCGAGGCGCTTGCGCGCTTTCCCGATTTCGAGGACCGGCCGCCCAATCTCTGGTTCGACGAGGCGTTCGGGATCGGCAAGGGAATCGAGCTCGAAATCGTCGCGGTCCGAAAGGCGCTGGCGACTTTGCCCTACATTCCGGCGGACAAATATCTTTCGATCAACGTCTCGCCCGCCACCATCACGTCTGGACGCCTCGCGCCGCTGCTGGAGTGCATCGAGGGGCGGGACGTGGTTCTCGAAATCACCGAGCATTCGCGGATCGCGGACCTGCGGGCCTTCCGCCGCAACCTCGAATTGCTCCGGCCCCGGGTCCGGATCGCGATGGACGACGTCGGCGCGGGCTATGCAGGGCTGAAGCATATCCTGCAGTTCGAGCCGGACATCTTGAAGCTCGACATCGGCCTCACCCGCGACATCCACGCCGATGCCGCGAAGCGCGCGCTGACCCTCGCCATGGTGAGCTTCGCGGAGCGGGTCGGAAGCGTCATCGTCGCGGAAGGGGTCGAGCGTCCCGAGGAGCGGGAGGTCCTGGCCGAGCTTGGAGTCGCCTATGGCCAGGGCTGGCTGTTCAGCAGGGCGATGCCGGCGGTCGCGGCGCAGCATTTCCTGCTCGGCGTGGAGGATCAGGAGGACCCGGAGCCCAGGCAGGAGTCCCCCCTTTCCCCAGCGGCGCGCTCGGCCTGCGGCTGAGCGGCGTCACGCTGCGGCAAGCTTCATAGCATTGCTCCAGGGGCGCGCCGTGTTACCCAGTGCCATGGTCGAAGGCGTGCCTGGCAGGGGGGAGGGCTGAGCAGATGAAAATCGTTCATCGACGCAGCCGGTGGGCGCTGCCGGCGGCGCTGATGCTCTGCGGCTGCTCGCCGCCGGCGATCGACGTCACCGTCTTCGTCGAGAAAGGCCGGCTGATGGCGCGCCTCTCGCAGGACTGGGGACTCTTCTTCTCCCACAAAAATGCACCCTGCGTTCGCCTCGCACAGCTGGTTCCGCACAGTGACCTCGACGCCCCGGTGTGGAAGATCGAGGCGAAGGGCGACGTGCAATGCCTTCACCTCTCCTCCTTCGCCATCGGCGGGCCGCCGCCCGACGGCTTTAAGGAAGTCGTGCCGCTCGCGCCGGGGACGAAGGGAATGCATAGGCTGGACGTCCTCGGCATCGGCGGAGGCGAGGCGGATCTCGCCCTCTAGCTTTTGCGCCCTTTTATGGAGATAGCCTGACGCCATGGCCAAGATCGCGACGTCGCTCCTCCTCCTCGGAGCCATGACTTTTCAAGCGCCGGCGGCGGCTGCCACGCCTGCGCCGACGGGCGCCGAACGGATCAAGGCGGCCGCCGAAAGCTGCGGCTTGCCGCTGGACGCGCTCGATTTCGGCAGGGATGCCGCCGGCGACTATGCCGACATCTCGCCCCATGGCGACAGCGACCGGATCCATTACCAGTCTCTCTTCTGCCTGGTGAAATGGGCGGCGGAGAATCATGCGCGGGTCGGCTTCGTCTCCGAGCCCCCGCCCCAGGTCATCGCTTTCGGTCCCCTGGAAAGCGTCCGGGCGGCGGCGCAGGCGGCGCGGGACTGCAAGCTGCCCGTCCACCTCGACGCGCTCAATCCGGAAGAGGCGGTGCTCGACGCGCGTGCCGACGCGCCTGCGGCGGAGCTCGCCTGCGCCAGGTCGTGGATCGACGAGCACTGGGTCGCGCTCGGCCTCCGTCCTGTGCAGGATCTGCAGCGCACGGCTTTTTGAGCCGCGTTGCGCTTCGAATTGCGAGTTGGGAACCCCGGCGCCGGAGCGGCTCCCGCCAGACTCGGGTGGGGCGCGGCGCTGCTGTTCGCGAGCGGGGATTTCGCCTGCAACCTCTATTGGCAGAGCGTCGCCCTGTACCTCCTGTTCTATTACACCGACGTGGCGCGGCTCGCGCCGGAGGCGGCGGGGCTGGTCTATATGGCGGGCTCGGCCTGGGACGGTGTGGCGGGGCTGCTGATCGGGCTGATGGCGGAGCGGTCGCGGAGGCCCGGGCGGGCGGCGCGGAGCTATATGCTGCTGGGCGCGGTGCCGCTCGCCTTGAGCTTTCTGCTTTTATACTGGGTGCCGCCGCTCGAGGGCGGGGCGAAGCTCGGAATGGTGCTCGGCGCCCACCTGCTGTTCCGGACCCTCTACGCAGGCGTCAACGTGCCTTATGCCGCGCTGTCGGCTGAGGTCGCCCGGTCGAGCGCCGACCGTGCGCGGATCGCGGGGCTGAGGATGATCTTCGGCGCTGCCGCCGCGGCCTTGGTTGCGGTGGGGACCCAGGCGCTGGCGGTGCGGGTGACGGGGCGGCCCGACGGCGCCCGCGGCTTCCTCGCCGCCGCTGCTTTGTTCTCGGCCGCGGCGACCGTGATCCTGGTGGTGGTGAGCCTCAGGGGCAGGACGGGCGAGGAGGCCGCGTCCGAGGCGCCGAGGGCGAGCTTTGCCGCCATGGCGCGGAGCATCGCCGGCAACCGCGCCTTCCTGATCCTGAACCTCGCCATGTTCGCGGCGGTGATCGCGATCACCACCGTCACCAAGGGCACGCTTTATTATTTCAAGTACAGGATCGGCGACGAGGCCGCGGCGGGCGGAGCGCTGGCGTTGATGGGGGTGTCGGGGGTGCTGTTCGTGCCCTTGTGGATGGCCCTTGCGGCGCGCTGGGGGAGCCGGGCGCAGTGGTTCGCGGCCAGCGCCTGCGGGGCGGTGGCGGTCGCCCTGTTCTGGGCCGCCGACCCGTCGAGCGTGGCGGGGATGCGCGCCTTCCTCGTCGCCTTCCAGGCGGCGATCACCGGCTTCAGCTTCGGCTTCTGGGCGATGCTCCCCGACAGCGTCGATTATGGCGAGCGGGCGAGCGGGGTGCGGGTCCAGGTGCTCCTGTTCGGGCTCGCGGCCCTCCTCCAGAAGATCGCGATCGGCGTGGCGGCGGCTCTGGTCGGGTTCCTGCTCGGCCTGTCGGGCTATGTCGCCGACGCGGTGCAGAGCAGCGCGACCCTCGCGGGCCTCAAGATGGCGATGACTTTGGTGCCGCTCGTCGCCCTCGCCGGCGCCGCCCTGGCGATGGCGTTCAGCCCCAAAGACGAGGCTTAGGCGACCAGCTCGAACGCGCCCTGGAGGCCTTCCGCCGCCGAGGGGCCGACCCAGAGGTCGAACCAGCCGGGCTCCACCGTCGGTTTCCCGTCCTGGCCGATGAAGAGCAGGTCCTCGCGCCTCAGGGTGAAGCGGACCGTCTTCGACTCCCCGGGTGCGAGGGCGATCTTGCGGAAGTCCTTGAGCTGGCGGACGGGGCGGGTGACGCTTGCGGTGCGGTCGCGGACGTAGAGCTGGACCACTTCCTCGGCGGCGCGGCGGCCCTTGTTCGCGACGGTCGCGGCGATTGAGAGGGTGCCGCTACCGCCGAGCCGCCCGTCGCCGACGGAGAGGCCGCTGTACGCGATCTCGCCATAGGTGAGGCCGTGGCCGAACGGGAACAGCGCCTCGTTGGGGGCAGTGCGGTAGTGCGCCTTATATTCCTGCGGCGGCCCCGGCGGGTTGGGCCGGCCGGTCGGCTTGTGGTCGTAATGGTAAGGTTCCTGGCCGGACTCGTAGGGGAAGCTGACCGGCAGGCGAGCGGAGGGGGAGTAGGCGCCGAACAATATGTCGGCGAGGGCCGGTCCGCCTTCCGAGCCGAGGAACCAGCTTACCAGGATCGCGGGGGCGTCGCGGACGGCGCCCTCGAGCGCCAGTGCACGGCCGTTCTTCAGCACCACCACGATCGGCTTGCCCACCGCCGCCACCGCTTCCGCAAGCGCCTGCTGCGGTGCGGGGACGGTGATGGCGGTGCGGGACTGCGCCTCGCCCGACATGTTCGAGCTCTCGCCGATCGCGAGCACGAGGACGTCCGCCGCCCGGGCCGCGGCGACTGCGGCTTCGATTCCGCCGGCCAGCGGCGCATCGATGCCGGATCCCGCGGCGACGGTGACCAGCTTGGGGTCGGCGACGGCGGCGCGGATGCCGGTGGCGAGATCGACCGCCTGCTTGTCGTCGCCATAGACGTTCCAGGGGCCGATCAAATCGTGCTGCCCCTCGGCGAACGGCCCGATCAGGGCGATGCGCCTGCCGGCCTTGGCGAGGGGCAGGAGCCCGCCGTCATTCTTCAGCATGACGACGCTTCGCCGCGCCGCTTCCCGCGCGAGCTCGAGCGCCGCGGGCGTACGCACCCGCTCGCGCTCGCGCCCAGCCACGATCCGGCCGAGGGGGCGGTCGAACAGGCCGAGCCGCGCCTTCATCGTCAGCACCCGCCGCACGGCCTGGTCGAACCGCGCCTGCGGAACCGCGCCCTCGGCGACCAGGCCGGGGAGGTATTTGGCGTAGAGGCCGCTCTGCATGCTCATGTCGACGCCGGCGAGGAAGGCGAGGCGGGCCGCGTCGCGGCCGTCGGCGGCGAAGCCGTGGGCGATCATCTCTTCATCCCCGGTATAATCGGAGACGACGAGGCCGCTGAACCCCCATTCGCCGCGCAGCACGTCGGTGAGCAGCCAGCGATTGCCGGTGGCGGGCACGCCTGAAATCTCGTTGAAGCTGGCCATCGTTGTTCCAGCGCCCGCATCGAACGCGGCCTGGAAGGGCGGGAAATAGACTTCGCGCAGCGTGCGTTCGGACACGTCGACGGTGCTATAGTCGAGCCCGGCCTCGGCGGCGCCATAGGCCGCGAAATGCTTGGCGCAGGCGAGCACGCAATCGTCGCGGTCGACGCCGCGGCCCTGGAAGCCCTTGACGCGCGCTTCGGCGAAGCGGCGGCCGAGCAGCACGTCTTCTCCCGCGCCTTCGACGCTCCGGCCCCAGCGTGCGTCGCGGGCGATGTCGACCATCGGCGCGAAGGTCCAGGCGATCCCGGCGGCCGAGGCCTCTTCGGCGGCGGCGCGGGCGGTGCGTTCGGCAAGCTCCGGCTCGAAGCTCGCCGCTTCCCCCAGCGGCACCGGGAAGACGGTCCGGAAGCCGTGGATGACGTCGGCTGCAAACACCATCGGGATTTTGAGACGGCTCTGAAGCGCCGCCTGCTGCAGCCGGCGGTGCCAGTCGCTTCCGGCGCCGTTGAAGATGCCGGTGATCTGCCCCGCCCGGGCCGCGGCGAGCTGCTGCTCGACATTGTTCGCGTTGGGCGGGTTGAGCGCGCTCGCCGCCGCTCCGCCGATCGCGGAGGCCATCAGGGTGAGCTGGCCCGCTTTCTCCTCGGGCGTCATGCGGGCGATCAGCGCGTCGACGAAGGCGGGCGCCTGGTCGCCTGCGGGACCGATGGCGAGGCCGATTGCAGGCCGCGCGAGCAGCCCCAGAGCACCGGCGCCGGCGATCAGGCTCCTTCGGCTGAGCTCGGTCTTGATCATCGCATCCATCCCCTCATGCCGCCGCCGATCCGGCAAGCCATCCGCCGGTAAAGCCGGCCCGTTTCAACCCGCGCGCGATCACCGGATCGCCGCGCATCACATTCCAGACGAGGCCGCTGCGATGATTCTCGATCATCGCCAGGATCGGCCCCTGGTCGATACCGAGCCGGTCGGTGTCGTACCAGCCTTTGCCCGGGATCACCCGCCCGTGGCGGGCGGGGAGGGCGGGATCGGCAAAGCTCGGGTTGAACGAATCGGCGAAGCCCAATGGGCCGTAGAGCGCCTCGCCGTGCCGGTAGGCCATCGCCTGAAGCGCCGGGATGCAAATCTCGGGCGCGAAGGGGACGGAGCCTCCCGCCGCCGTCGGCGCGATGGTGCCGTCGTCATACTCGCCCGGCCCGCGGGCGGAGTAGGAGCGGAAGCTGCGCTTGCGGCCGGCGATGACGAGCTCGGCGTCGGCGGGGCCGTCGCAGGCGGTGAGGCCCCATTGGTCGGCGCCGTAGCCGGTCCAGCCCATCGGGTTGCGGATCGCGTAGGCGCGCTGGGCGAGGGTCGCCCGGCGGCTGTTCTCGAAATAGTCGATGTCGTGGGCGCGGCAAAAGGAGTCGCGCACCCCGCGGAAATCGACCCAGATGTGGCTGTACTGGTGGCCGAACAAAGGCGGGAAGGGGAGGTGGGGGATGCCCTCGACCGCCCGCCATTGCCCGGCCGCGGGGGCGAGCCAGGCGCTCCAGCTCCCCTCCGGCGCAGGCGACTGCCGGGCCCCGAGCGCGAGCACGTAGAGCAGCATCGCCTCATTATAGGCGACCCAGTCGTGGGTCAGGAAACCGGTCTCCGGGTGCCAGCCGAGCGCGATCAGCGGCGGGCGCGGCATCGCCCAGCGCCAGTCGACCCGGTCGAAGATGCGGTCGGCAAGCTCGCCGATCGCCCGCTCTTCCGGCCGGTCGAACCAGCCCTTGGCGAACAAGGCGCCGGCGAGGAGCAAGGCGGTGTCGATGGTCGAGAGCTCGGTCTTCTCGAACCGCGTGCCGGTGGCGGGATCGAGGAAATGATAGAAGAAGCCGCGGTGGCCGGTCATGCCCCTGGGCGCATCGCCCTGCGGCGCCTCGGCGAGGAAGCGCAGGGTTCGAAGCGCCCGCGCCGCCGCCGCGGGCCGGTCGACGAAGCCGCGCTGGGCGCCGATCGCGAAGGCGGTGAGTGCGAAGCCGGTCGCCGCGATGCTGACGAAGGACCGGGTCGGCCAGCGGTCGAGGGCGAGGCCGTTGTCGCCGGCGCTCGTTTCCCAGAAGAAGCGGAAGGTCCGGCGCTGGACGTCGTCGAGGAACGCGTCCTCGCCGCCGCCGGACGAAGCGACCGGCGAAGCCGGAAGCGGCGCGCAACCGGCCGCCAGCGCCGCGAGGGCGCCGGCGGCCAGGAAGCTTCGTCGGCTGGTCTGAATCACTTTTACTCTGCCTCAGGCGTGCGGGCGGGGCCTTGAGGGGCCCCGCCCGCCATCTCGTCAGAAGCGCACCGCCGCTCCGAACTGGAAGCTGCGCGGCGGGCCGTTCAGCGAGTTCGGAACCCCGAAATTGGGATTGCCGCCGCAGCAGATGAAGCCGTCAGCCCCGCCGAAATTGGCGCGGTTGAACAGGTTGAACACCTCGGCCGATAGGGTCAGCTCATTGTCCCCGCCGATGTGGAAGATCTTCTGCAGGCGGAGGTCTACCTGCAGGAAGTAGGGCAGGTGCTCGAAATAGCCGAGCTTGATGAAGCCGGGCTGGAACCCCTGGGGCGCGGGCGCAGTGTTCGCGTTGATGACGAAGAACGGCGCGCCGGAGCCGTAGGTGATGAGACCGGACAGCCTGAAGTCCAGCGGGAGATCGACGATCCCGTTCACCACCGCGCGGTGCTTTTCATATCCCGCGTTCGGGACGAAGGGCTGCGCGCCGATATCGGGGTAATCGAAGTTGAAGGCGAAGCCCCGCTCCTTCGACGCAGCGACGAAGGTGTAGGCGAGGCCGGCGCCCCAGCCCGACGAGCGGGTATAGGGCTTGTCGAGGGTCAGGAAGATCGCGTCATACTTCGTCTCGCGGGTGTTGAAGGCGGCGACGACGTTGCCGTAGCCGTTGATCAGCGGGATGAAGTCGTAAAAGCCGCCGGCGCCCGGGGCGATCGACCGGTTGAGCGGCGCATAGCCGATCTGGTTCTTGCCGATCGTGTGGTTGAAGGTCAGCGAGCCGTGGAAGATGCCGAGCTTCTGCCGCACGCCGAGGCTGAACTGGTCGGTATAAGGCGTCTTCAAATTGTTCGGGATCACCCGTAGCTCGCTCGTGCCCGGCGAGGTGGGATCGGCGGCAAGCCCGGCGAGCAGGGCCGCGAAGCCCTCCTCGGTCAGATAGGCCGGATTGAACTTGATGGTTTGGCGCCCGTCGCGGGGCGATCCGTCCTTCGAGAAGAGCAATTCGCCCGAGCGATATTGCGACAGCAAGGTCTCTTCGGCCGCGCTCCGGAACAGGGCGCGGTCGTAATAGCGGCCGTAGCCGCCGAAGAAGACGGTCCGCTGGTCGGCCTTGACGTCGTAGGAGAAGCCGATGCGCGGCGCGAAATTGCCGAGCTCCGCCTTGCGATTGCCGGTCGAGATATAGTCGTTGACGTCGAAGAAGCCGTTCTGGACGCGCGGGTCCATGCCCAGCGTCTGGAGCGCCTGGACGGCCGAGGCGGGGGTGACGAAAGAGTTGTTCTTGGCGTTGGAATCATAGTCCCAGCGAAGGCCGAGGTTGAGCAGCAGATGCTCGTTCACCTCCCAATCGTCCTGAAGGAACAGGCCGATCTGGGTGGTGCTCGCCTTCACTTCCGGATCGCCGCCGCCGAAGCGGACATTGGCGGGAAGGGTGAAGTCGAGATTGTGCCCCGGATCCTGGACGAACTCGAATTGCGGATTGGCATTGGGGCCGGTGCCGCCGACCCGGTAGTTCTGGAACGAGGCCTTGACGCCCAATTTGACGAGATGGTCGCCGTTCCAGTGGAGGTCGGTGAAGCTCACATTGTCGCGGAAGGTGACGCTCTCCTGCTGCACCTGCTGGATGTCCGGGCGGCCGCCGATGGCGATGATGCCCTGGTAGATTCGGCCGAAGCCGGCGCTCTGATCGGCGCCGAACTGCAGGTCCGACTTGAGGTAATCGAGGGTCGCCTCGTTGAGGAAATGCTCGCCCGTGTAGGTGTGGTTGAGCTTGGCGGTGTAGACGTCGTTGTTGACGCTGGTGCCGCGCTCGCGGGAGTTCTGGCCGCCGAAGTCGCGCAAGTCGGTCTCCTTGCGGATGCTTCCGCTCAGCTCCAGCACCTGGTTGTCGGCCATCTGCCAGGTGAGCTTGGCGAAGCCGAGATTCTCGCGGAACGGGCTGACGAAGCTGCCGCGATACTGGTTGACGTCGAAGCCGAGCTGCGGCGCGAGCGGGCCCGGGTCGCCCGGATTGACGTTGGCTACACGGTCCTGGACGTTGCCTTCATAGGTGGCGAAGAAGAACAGCCGGTCCTTGATGATCGGCCCGCCCAAAGCAGCGCCGAACTGGTAGCGCTTCAGATTCGGCTGGGGCTGGTTGTTCTTCTTCTGGAAGAAGTCGCGCGAGATGAGGTTCTGGTCCTGGTAGGAGCCGAATGCCTCGCCGTGGAACTCGTTGGTTCCGGACTTGGTGATGGCGGTGATGATCGCAGTCCCCGCATCCTCATATTCCGCCTTGAAGTTGGAGGTGAGGACCCGGAATTCCTGCACCGCGAGCTGGGAGAAGGGGTTGCCGCGGCTGACGTCCTGGCCGACGACGCCGCCCTGGTTGACATTGCTCTTCAAGCTGACGCCGTCGATGAAGACGTTGACCTGAGGCCCGCCGAAGCTGTCGCCATTGGGATCGGCGCCGACGCCGCCGCCGGAGAAGGTCTGCCGGAACTCGGTCTGGTTGACCCGGATGCCCGGGGCGAGGGCTGCGAAATTGAGGAAGTTCCGGTTGTTCTGCGGCAGATTCTCGATCTGGTCGCGGGTGACGTTGGTCGCGGTCTCGGAGGTGCGGGTCTCGATCAGGCGGGTCCCGGTGATGACGATGTCGTCGCCGCCGCCGCCCGCGCTCGCGGTGCCTTCCGAGCCCTCGGCGCCCGCGGCCGGGGCGCTGGTGTCGAGGTCGAGGGTCGCGGTCTGGCCGACCGAGACGATCACCCGCTGGGTGACCGGCGCGCCGCCGTCGGAGGAGACGCTGATGTCGTAGGTGCCGGGGCGGAGGCCGGAGAGGACGTAGGAGCCGTCGGGGCCGGCCACCGCGTGGAGGGTCGCGCCGGTCTCGACATTGACCGCGGTCACCGCCGCGCCCGGGGCTGCAGTCGCCGCATTGCTGACGCTGCCGCGGATCGTCGCGGTGGTGAGCTGGGCCATGGCGGGGGTCGCAATGCCCAGGGCCGAAGCGAGCAGTGCAGCCTGGAAAATCCTTCGCGGCGTCGAGGTCCGGGTCATCTAACTTCCTCCCTGATTGGACGGGACGGCGGCGCCGCCCGTTCCTGTTTGGCGCCCGAAGAGGCGCGAATGACGAGTGTTGGTGCGAACAGCCGGCGCTCGGGCGCTTCGGCCTCGCCGCGGACCATGGCGACGCAAAGCTCGATCGCCTCGCGGCCCATGTCGGCGATGGCGATGCCGGCGGTGGTCAGCGCAGGCTCGATCAGCCGCGCCATCGGAATGTCGTCGAAGCCCGCGATGGCGACGTCGCCCGGGACGCTGAGCCCGGCGCCGCGGAACGCGCGCAGGCAGCCGATCGCCATCGCGTCGTTGGCCGCGAACACCGCGTCGGGAAGGCCGTTCGACAGGAGCAAAGTGCCCGCCTCGAACCCCGAATCCTCGCGGAAATCGCCTTGGACGACCGGCCTCGGCGCGATGCCGGCTTCCCTGTGGGCGTCGCGATAGCCGCGAAGGCGCTCGCGCGAATCGACATTGTCCGCCGGGCCGGAGACGAAGGCGATGTCGCGATGCCCCATTTCCAGGAGGTGCCGGGTGACGGCGAGGGCGCCGGCATGATTGTCGACCGAGAAGCGTGCGCCCGCGCCCTCGGAACCGCCGATCATGACCAGCGGCACCTTCCCGCTCAGCGCGCCGCTTACCGACTCCCCGTCGGCGAAGGGCGACATCACCACCAGCCCGTCGACCCGGCTGCGCATCGTGCGCAGCGCCGCCACCGCTTCGGCGATGTCGCCGTGCGAGGCGGAGAGGAGGAGATGATGGCCGGTGCCGCGCGCGCCGAGATCGAGGCCGCGGATCAGCTCCGAGAAATATTCGCCGTGGAGGTCGGGAAGCAGCACGCCGATCGTGTCGGTGCGCCGAAGCGAGAGCGAACGCGCGCCCGCATGGGGCACGAAGTCCATCTCCCGCGCGATCTTGAGCACATGCTCGAGCGTGTCGGCGGAGACGGTGTCGGTGCCGTTCAGGGCGCGCGAGACGGTGGCGACCGAGACATCGGCCGCGCGCGCGACGTCGCGGATCGTGACCTTCACGCCCGACGACCAGCGAAGGAGGGTCTCCCCGACCCTTGCGCCCCCATTCCGACCCTCTCCTGATCCGGTTTATGTAACCGGTTACAGTCGTCATATTGCGGCGGCGGGGGGATGGCAAGGCTATGTATCAGGGTCTTGCCCGATAGTGGGGGGGGTCGGCCCGTGGCAGTCCCGGCCTCAAAGACGGTCCCGAACGGAGGGAGGCCATGGGATCGGGGCTGGTGCTGATCTGCGACGAGGATCGGTTGCTGACCGAGCTGCTCGAGCATCGGCTCGGCCAGCGCGGGTACCGCACGATGGTGGCGCACGACGGCGGCGAGGCGCTCGCCTCGCTCGCCCGGCGTCCACCCGACGCCGTCATCATGGAGTCGATGCTCGCCGTCCACGATGGCCATGAGTTGCTGAGGGAAATCCGCGGAAGCGATCGGCTGAAGGACCTGCCGGTGATCGTGCTGAGCGCGCGCAAGCAGGATAGGGACATCGTCCGGGCGCTGGAAATGGGCGCAAGCGATTATCTGACCAAGCCTTTCATTTTGGATGAGCTGGTCGCCCGGCTGGCGCGGTTGATGCGGCGCCGCGTGGCATGAAGCTTTGCCGTGCATTGTGGCTGTCCGCGCTGGCCTTCTCTGTGCCGGCCGAAGCCCAGACCGATTACGAAGCGGGAGCGGCCGCGCGGCAGGCTGGACGCCTCGACGAGGCGCTGCAGGCGCTGCACCGCGCCGCCGACGCGAAGCCCGACGATGCGGACGTCCAGCTGCAGCTCGGACTCACCTATCTCGCCGTCGGGCGTCTCGACGAAGCGGAGGCGGCGTTCAAGCGGACGCTCGCGCTCGCGCCGGACTATGGCGATGCCAAGCTCGGGCTGGCGCGGGTGGCGCTTCGGCGGGGGGATATCGCGACCGCCCGCGCGGAGCTCGGCGGAGTGGCGCCCGGTCATGCCGAGGTCGAGCCGCTCCGCCGCCAGATCGAGGCGGCGGCCGCGGCGGCGCCCTGGCGGTGGCGGATCGATCTCGACGGCAGCTACAGCCGGGTCGATGGGGCGGCGGATTGGCAGTCCTCGACGCTGACGGTCCAGCATCGTCCGGGGACGGATACGACGATCGGCCTCACTGCGGACGCGACGCGCCGTTTCGAGCGCACCGACGTCTATCTGGAGGCGCGGGTCGACCACCGCTTCGCGCCGGGCTCCTATGTTCATGTCCTGGTCGGCGGCACGCCCGGGGCGGACCATCGGCCGACCGGCCAGGTGGGCGCCGGCGCGGCGATCCGCACCCATAAAGGCGACTATGCGACGATCCTCCGGCTCGACGTGCTTCACGCCGACTATCCGACCGGCGACGTCCAGATCGTGACGCCCGGGGTAGAGCAATATTTTGGCGGACGCGCCTGGATCACCGCGCAGTGGATCAACGTCTGGGGGCGCTTCAGGCACGGGTCGGGATGGCTGCTGAGGGGCGACATCATGCCGACCGACCGGTTTCGCCTGTTCCTCGGCGCCGCCGACGCTCCGGACCTCGATTCCGGCACGGCCATTTACACCAAAAGCCTGTTCGGCGGGGTCTCCCTCGACGTCGGCGATCATCTCACGATGCGGCTCAGCGCGGCCCATGACGATCCGCGGGAGTCGGGGAACCGCAACACGCTGGCGCTCGGCCTGGGGTACCGGTTTTGAGCCTGGTCAAACTGTTCTGGATGCTGTCCTGGGGCGTCTCAAGCCTCGCACTCGTAATCCTGCTCGGGCTGATGGCCTGGCGCGGCCTCACCAACCGCCGCCTCGGGGCCATCGGCCTGGAGCGCGAACGCTATATCGGGCTGCTGAAGGCGCGCACGGAAAAGTCGGACGACCCGAACCTGCCCGCGGACGACGTGCTGACCGATCTCACCGTCGAAATCCTCGAACTGGTGCGCGGCGACGAGAAAGCGAGCTTCGCGACACGCGTGGCGAAGGTCGGAACGGCGCAGCGATTGCACATCCGGATCCGCAGCGGCAACACGCGTACCCGGATATTGGCGGCTGCCGCGCTGGCCCATTTCAGCGACGAGCCGACCCAAGCGGCGCTGAACGCGGCGCTCGACGATCGAAGCGGGGAAGTGCGGCTTACCGCTGCGCTCTCCCTTGCCGTGGACGGCCATGCACCGCCGCCGGCGGAGGTCGTCCGCAGGCTCGGAATCGGCGACCGGGAGACGTCTTTGCTGTCGGTGATGCTGTTCGCGGAAATGGCCCGGACCGACCTCGCCAATGTCCGCGCCCTGCTCGTCGACGAAGCGACTGCCCCCACGGTCCGGGCGGCCGCTGCCGAGGCGCTGGCTTTGTGCGACGACTTCGCCGCGGTGCCAAACATCGCGGCGCTGGCGGGAGCGGCCGATCCGTGGGCGAGCGAGCTGCCCCGTTATCTCGCCGCGCTGGCCGTTATGGAGCATCCCGCGGGCTCCTGCGCCGTCCGTCACTGCCTGCAATCGCCCTCGCCACAAGTGAGAGCGGCCGCCGCGCGGGCCGCTGGTCGCATCGGCATCGAGTCGGCACTCGATCGCCTCGACTGC
>VBAE01000037.1 GCA_005882415.1 Alphaproteobacteria bacterium
ACATATTTTCGAACAGCTCGAGACCCTGGCAGCCGGACCGGATTTCGAAGCCTACCGTTTCAAATGGGTGCAGAGAGTGCGCGATTTTCCGACGATCGTCCGCGAGGCCGTGGGAGATGTGCGGCTGTGGAAAACTAACCCGAAAAACAAGCTCCGAAAATCCGCCGGCGCCATGATTTTTCAGCGCGCGAAACTAATCGCCCAACAGGCCGGGAAAAATTTCCATCTGTGAAAGAAAGGCCAATCATTATGGCGGGCGAGATGGTCCGAGCGATCTTGGAGGGGCGCAAGACTCAGACGCGGCGGATCATCAAGCCGCAGCCCTACGAAGATGCGAAATGGGGAACTGTTTGGGAGCCGCGCGGAAAAAAACCGCATTCCCCAAGCTACTCATCCCGAAATGTTAGTTGGAGCCCCATCACCGAGGCGTTCTGGGACTACTATCGCAATCGCGGTGGCACTCCCTACGGCGTAGCTGGCGACCGGCTTTGGGTAAGAGAGACATGGTTTGATGTGCGACGATGGGAGCGCGAAACCGGACTGCGCTCTGGGGTGAAAGAAAACGCCCAGTATCGGGCTGATTTCGACTTGCCGGTCGAGTCTAGGGTAAAATGGAAACCTTCCATCCACATGCCGCGCTGGGCCAGCCGGATCACACTGGAGATTACCAAGGTGCGGGTAGAGCGGTTGCAGGACATTAGCGAATCGGATGCGCGAGCGGAAGGCGTGCATGGTCAAGACCTGCCGATGAACGGAGCCAGATTCAACTACTCCCTGCTTTGGGACTCACTCTACGGCAAAGGCGCGTGGGAGCAGAATCCCTGGATCTGGGCCGTTGCTTTTCAGCCGATCGCCGCCCCGCTGAATTCCTAGCCATTATTACTTAACCATGTTAAGTATCGTCCCGTGGGAAACCTCCAGGCGGCGCACGACATAGCCAGTCTGCTAACCGTCAGCAATGGCTATCGCCAACAAGCGGAGGCGATGCTCGCGAAGGCCAGGCTGGCGGACGAGCGGGCAATGGAACTATGCCGCAACATGCTGGCCGGTAATCTCCAGCCGGCCGCCGGCGTTTTCGATCTGAACGTAATAGTTAAAGAGCTCGCTATGATGCAATCGGTCGGATTATCGCTCGATTGCCACGACGAAGCGCTGCCAGTGGCCGGCGAAGCGCTGGGAATGCTCCGCGCGCTCCTAAATCTGTGCATGAACGCGAAGAAGGCCGGCGCGGACGAGATCCGCGTGACGACAGAAAGGCTGGGCGGAAACAACGCGCGAATGGTGATAAACGACAATGGCTCTGGGATGGCGCCGGACGTCGTGATGAAGCTTTGGGATCTGCCGATGAGCCAGGACGGTTTGCACGGCCGCGGCCTGCCGATCGTGAAAAAAACAATCGATGGCCTGGGCGGAGTTATCAACGTGCGGAGCGCTCCAGGACAGGGAGCGACGTTTACGATTTGCCTCCCGCTTTGGGATAAAGGCACGCCCGATGCTTAAAAAGGCCGCGCCTGGCCGGAAGTTCTACCCCTCCATCCAGGAGAGAACCTGGACCAATCCTCTTCACCGGACCCATACGAACGATATCGGAAGTACGTCGCGGAACACGCGGCCTGGCTGAAAACGCTTTCGCCGGCGGACCTGGCGAACCTTAAAGAGCTCGGCCTGGATAAGCCGAATTCGTGGGATCACGCGTGGGGCCCAGTCCGGAAAATCTCGGCGGATGACGACAGCGAATTCGATGACGCTGCGGATGACGCGATCGCGCCGATCGAGCTCGCGCCCGCGACGATCGACAGAATCAATCTGATCAGCGAGGCCTTTAGCCGAGCCCTGGTCTGGGCGTCGGACGCCAGCTCGATGGTGGATATGGGCTGGCGCCTGGCAACGCGACGTGGATCCGCTCGAGATCGGCGCCGGCTACAAACGCTTATTGGCCTGGTGTCGCCGTTGTAAATCACTTTCCCAAATGGGCCAGCGAACGTTCGCAATGGTTTACGTGTTGCGCCGGGATCTGCTCAGCGGCCGAAACACGAACGCCGCGATCGCCAGTTTACAAAACAAAACGCGCCAGGCGTTCAACCGAACCGTCGGCAACTTTCGCGATACGTTCGCCGGCTTTCGAAATGCAGTAATGCGAGGAGAAGAAACGAGGACAAAAT
The DNA here is from genome assembly GCA_005882415.1 of Alphaproteobacteria bacterium. Taxonomy (GTDB): domain Bacteria; phylum Pseudomonadota; class Alphaproteobacteria; order Sphingomonadales; family Sphingomonadaceae; genus Allosphingosinicella. Next base: position 2,163 of record VBAE01000037.1, read on the forward strand.
GCAGAGACGCACAACTGATCTAAAGATCATCAAACACCAGCTCGAGGAAGCGAAGAGCCTACACGCGCAAGCCCAGGAGGCCGAAGCCAGCGCGGAATCCAACACGCTTGTCGCGCTCGAGAAGGCATGGCAATGCGGTAAGCGCCTTAACTTAATCAAGGAATCGATCGGCCACGGTAACTGGCTAACATGGCTAGGATCCAACTGGCCTCAGCTCACCGATCGAACGGCCCAGGTCTATATGAAGATCGACCGTGACAATCCAAATGCGCTACACGTAGCGGATTTGAAACTCGATTCGATTCGTAAACATCGGATCGCAAAAGTCCCGAAGAAGCCGCGCCCAGATGAACCAGGCGACCAATCGTTCGCCAAGCCCGAACATCACAGCGCCGTAATAAACGAGCTGGCCCGCCTATTCCAGCGGATCGACGCAGGCCAGCAAACGGTCGACGAGGAAGAGCTGCGCCGGGACTTCCGTCCGGCCTACGAGCGCTTACAGCGTCTCTACGGCGACGCGTAGCCCCCCCCTGGGGGGGGAAAGGAATCTCTTTCGCCACCCCCATTTTTCGCAGTTTTCCAAACCCTCGTCGTTTTTGCACGCGTGGCCTCCGTTTAGGAATTGATACCCTGATACCTCGTTGACTGGCCGGCTGCCGGCGTGAGTCGAGAAAGACCTCGCCAACGCGGCGGGCAGTTCAATGGCGAGCCGTACAAGCTCGCGCAATCCGAATATGCGGGGCGTTACGGCGTCACGATCCTGACCGTCAAGCGTTGGTGGAAACGCCAGCTGCCTTGCGACGATCCGGACGCGATGGGCGAATTCCTTTCGAACGCCGGCGCGCCGGCGGAATCCGGATCCGAACCAGAACGCGATCGCGATTACGCGGAGGCCGACGACACGCTCGCCGAGTCGCGAGTTAACCGTCTCGACGAATCCTTCCTGGAAGGTGAAGGCCTGGTCGCCGCGATCAAGCGCATCAACAAGATCGAGCTGGCGCTCGCCGATGCGATTCGCGATTGCCTGAACGATCCGCGGCCCGACATCCGCGCTCTCCTCAACCGGCTCGGCGCCTGGACGCAAATGCTCGAGGCGATGCGGAAGCTCGAGAAAGACACGCCCGGCATTCTCGAGCAGCACAAAAAGCAGATCGACATCGGCGAAGTCGAGGAAGGCGTCACGCGTCTGCTTCTCGCGATCGTCGGCCGCTTACAGATGTTGCCCACCCGCGCGATGCAGACGCTCGCCGGTTTCAGTAATCCACAGGACATCCGCGACGAGCTCGAGAAAGAAATCGCCGACGTCCTCGGCCCGATCCGCGAGTGCGAATGGATCCCGATCGATCAGCGATCGCAGATCGGCGACGTCGTCGCCCCCGTTGGTGATTCACCACGGCCGGCTGCGTGTGCGAGAAAGCGCGCGCCTCGGAAAATCTGGCACAAGCGGAGGGTCCGGCCAACGCGGCTCCCGGCCGCATCTGGTCCATCCTCGCCCGGGCGGCCGCCGCCGCCTTCATCGTCCGCGAAAGCCTGAACCTGTGGCAGTGGAGCGATCGCCACGTCACGCTCGACGCCAGGTTCTCCGCGCGTCCCGGGAAGTATGACAGCGCCTACACCTATTACATCCGCGGGCCGATGGAAGCGCTCAGCGATCGGCGGATCCGCCAGGTCAGCATCGTCAAAGGCGCGCAGATCGCGTTCACCACCATGCTCGCGAATTGGATCATGTACCTCGTCGACATGGATCCGGGGCCCACCATGCTCGCGCAGCCCACGCGCCGCATGATGAAGCGCTACGTGAAAAAGGAGCTGCACGACCGGTTTCTTAAAACGCCACGCCTGGCCAAATACATCCCCGCGAACCGGCGCGAAAAATTCACCACCGAGGAAATGTATTTCACCTCGATGGACCTGTTCGCCACCGGCGTCGGCTCGCCGGCGCTGGTCTCATCGTTGCCCATCAAAAACGTCGCCGCGGACGAAGTCGACAAATGGAACACCGAGACCGAGATCGAAGCATCCGCGCTCGATCTCATCGAGGTCCGGCAAATCACCTACAAAGCCCAGGGCACATCGAAATTCGTCGTCGGCTCCACGCCCACCGTGCCCGAGATGCCCATCAGCATCCAGGCCGCGAAAGGCACGCAGGAACGTTACTTCGTTCCCTGTCCGGAGTGCGGCCACATGCAAGAGCTGAAGTTCGAGCACTTCAGCTGGAGCCACATCAAGAAAAACCGGCACTCCGGCATCGGAGTTCGCAATAAGGATGGCTCCTACAACCTCGACCTCGTCGAGAAACACACCGCGTACGAGTGCCAGAACCCTGGATCGTTGGACGGAACATCACGTCCCTGCGGCAAGCTTATTCCCCACGAGAAAAAGCAATGGATGATGCGCCGCGGCGAATGGCGCGCCCAGAATCCGAACGCGCCGGCCGATCACCGCAGCTTCTACATCGGCGGCGAGCTCAGCACCGCGCTCACCTGGGGAATGCTGGCGAAGAAATTCCTGGAGACCCAGCACCTGCCTGGCGGGCTCCACAATTTTTACAACTCCTATCTCGGCCGCGCCTGGGAGCGAAAGACCGGCGGCGCCACCCGGAAGAGCATCCAGCTCATCCAGGAGGCCAGCCCCAAGTTCAACCTCTGGCAGCCGCAGGATCCAGCCGCCGCGCTCGTGCTGCCATTCCGGCCGATCGCCATCACCATGCAGGTCGACGTCCAGCAGCTCGAGTTCTATTACACCATGCGCGCCTGGATGGTTGATGGGGCCCGGGCCACGATCGCGCTGGGCTCATGCGTCTCCTACAAAGAGCTCGTCGACCTTTCAAATCGCGTCTGGCTTTTCAATCACCCCGACGGCGGCCCGTCCGAGGAGTTCACCGTCTGGAGCGGCCTGATGGATCACGGCTACAAATCGAAAGCCACTACCGGCGTTAATAACTTCATCGTCGACCAGGGCGGCCGCTGGGTTGCTACCAAAGGCGGCAAATACGCCGGCGGCCGCGATCTCCCGATTAACGAGACCACCATCATCCACAACACCGAGGCCGGGCAGGTCGAGATCCCGCTCATTCACTACACCGACAGCCATCTCAAAGAATGGCTTTACCGGTTCGTCATCAAAGAACGCCGGCAACCGCCCTTGTGGCTCGCCCAGGATCTGCCGCCCGATTACATCGAGCAGCTCACCGCCGAGCGGCTCGTACCGAAACGGAACGCCGAAGGCCGCACCGAATTGAAATGGGACACGAACGGCATCGACCCGCACTTTGGCGACTGCGAGAAGCTCGGCGAGATCTTCAATTTCCTTTTGCCGGCCGACCTCCGCCAGAAGATCCGCGAAAAACAAGACTCCGATCGTGCCGCGCTTCTCGAGAAGCTGGCAGCGACATAGGCTTTACCAGCTCACTTCTCCGTCACCTACAGAGAAGCCCTCTTTCTTGAGGCGCGCGAAAATCGCCTCCTTCTCAGGCTGCGAAAGCTGCGGCCATTCCTTTAGCAATTCTTCCTCTGGAATTAGCGAGCTGCCGCCGTTCTCCGCTTCGCTTCGAATCGCGTTGTCGAGAAACTTCAAAGCCATTTCCACTCGGTCCTTTCGGATCGATCGCTTCCGGATATTCCGAGCCGTTTCTGCGGTAATGATACCGTTTCCAGGTTTACGTTTCTTTGGGGATGGCACGGAGTCCAGTCTGCCACGGCGTCCGCGCGACCGGTCAAGGGAAAAATTTCCGATATGCCTCCCAAAATGGAACGGGCCGGGTCCTCGAAAGGAGTCCGGCCCGCCCACGGTTTGGTAACGGCGATCGCCGCGTGTCAATCCTTCAGGCGCTCACAATCCTACTACGACTTTCGGGCGTGGGAGTTTAGAGAACGGAGCTGCGCGCCGCATCGCCGGCAGCGCAGAAGCCAGCGAATCAGCATCGGCGTGCCGTGTTGATCGTGAACCACGATCCGATCGTCGTGGCCCTTCACGAGACACCTTAGCCGCGCGGGAAGATCGAGCTGGGAGGATATCAACACACGCGCGCGCATCCCGAGACCTTAGCGCCCTTTGTGTCCTTTGCGCGAGCCTGCCCGCATTGACACACCCGCATCGGCCAAATGCCGGTCCCGCCGAATTACGTCCAGAGCCTGGTCCAGTACGCGGAAGTCCGCGGCACCAAGGGCAGACAGGAGCTCCTCGATTTTCACGAATCGCTCTTTGAGCGCATCAAAGCCGAAGAGGGCAGTGCGGTAGTCAACAGTTCCATCAACGGCAAAGCGCTCGGGTTCCAGGTCACCATGACCGTCGAAGAGCAATTCGGCGCCATCGGTGAAGCCATCCGCGAATTGGATCCCACTGATCCCGTCAGCGGCCGCATCGTCGCCACCTACCCAGATTTCTGCCGTCTCCAGCGATGAGCGAAGCCACACTTTTGCCGGCTGCCGGCTTCATGGAACGCGCCCGAGCCCGCGAGCTCGCCGCCGGCCACAACGGCCCGTCCGGCTCGGACAAAATCGCTGTTGCATCCGCGTCCACCAGTCACTCCGGCCACTTCGGTGGATCCGGCTACGACGCCGCGAACCAATCCCCCGCAAGGTCCGCCCTTTGTTTTCCGCTCACCGCCCGGCGCGAATTCAACTCGCGCGATCGCCGGGTCATCCTGGAGAAAGTCCGCAGCCTCGAGGCCAACCTCGGTTTGATGCCTCGGATGAAAGGCCAGGTAGGCAAGTACGTCGTCGGCCACGGCATTTTCCCCGTCCCGCAGACGTCCGATGCGGAATGGAACGAGCTCGCCGCCCAGCTCTTCGACGATTGGGCCAATAACAAATTCGTTTGCGACGCGGCCGGCGCGATGACGTTCTGGGAACGCCAGCGCTTTCACGCCGAAAATTTCTTTTCCGAAGGCGAAACCTTCGACGTCATGGTCTCCAGCTCAGTCGCCGGAGCTCCGCAGCTGCAATTGTTCGATAGCTCCGAAGTCGGCGGCGGGTTCGCCTCTCAGGCCAGGCCCGGTTTCATCGACGGCGTCCGCGCGAACGCGCAGAACCGGCCCCTCGAGTACGAAGTCCTCATTGCCGGCCAGATCGGCCAGGTCACCACCCAGGTCGTTTCCGCCACCGACATGATTCACCTGGTCAAACGGAAACGCGTTAACCAGCTCCGCGCCATCTCGCCTTTCGCGCCGGCGGTGAACCCTGCGATCGACGTCATGGACATCGACGCCCTCATCACCCAGGCGGCGAAATTGCATAACGCCCTCGGCGTCACCGTCGGCAAAAAAAGCGGCGAAGCCGGCAAGACCGGGATGGCCGGCCAGATCCGCAAGCTGACCGGCGACGACGGCAAAGTCACCGAGGTGCGCGAAGACTTCATCCGCGGCGCCCTCATTCAATATCTCGGGCTCAACGAAGAGATCAAAATCGTCACATCCGATCGGCCTACCGAGAACCTGTTGAATTTTCTCGTTTACCGGATCCGCGGCATCTGCCTCACCACCGGTCTGCCCTTCGAGATCGTGTGGGACCTCATGACGCTCGGCGGCGCCACCGCCCGGATCGCGCTCCAGGACGCGCAATTTTTCTTCGACGGCCAGCAGGATTTTCTTAACGATAACTACAACCAGCGCGTCTGGGTTTGGCGCATCGCGTCCGCCATGAAGAACAGCGAGCTGCGCGCCTGCCGGGACCCGCGCTGGTGGAATAACGCGTGGCAAGGCCCTGCCAAGCTGACTGCCGATGAAGGTTACACCGCCCAGGCTCAGCTCGATCGGCTCTACTCCGGCCAGGACAATTGGACCGAGTCCTACGCCCGGCGCGGGCGCAATTGGAAACCTGCCGTCCTGACGCGTATCGACGAGCTCGCCTGGCTTAACGAGCAGTGCGCTAAAAAGAACGTCGACCCTGCTCTCATCTTTCCGCACAAGCCTGGCACCGTTCAACCCGATGCCGCGAAGCCGACCACTCAACCGGAGGATCCGACCGAGTGACCGCGCCCGGCATACATTCCTGCTCGCTGAGTTTCGCCGAGCTCGAAGTTCGCCGCACCAGGTTACGGGCCCACCGCGCCATCGCTCATCTCGACGCCATGAAACAAGCCGGCATCCCGCCCACGTTGCGTCTCGCTCATTCCCACGTGGAACAATCCGTCGCGGCCTTCCGCGCCGCGCTGAACAAACGGAACTTCGAAATCCACCAGCTCACCTAACGGACCCCATGCGCTACGCCCGAATCCTTTCCAAGCTTTACTCCCAGCCGCTCCTTCTCCAGCCCAGCGCCTGGCACGCCTTCGATCACGCCCTGCGCGACGTCATGGAGACCGGTCGGATCCAGCTCCCCAGGATGCCCGCTGCGCGGATCCACGATGACAACCTCGACCTCGAAGGCAGCGACGACGATTGCCGGCCCGCCGCGCCAGCGCGCATGTTCCGCGGCGTCCTCGAGCTGCGCCGGCTGGCGCCCGCTCCCATTGTAGCCGCGATTGGTGATCACGGCCCGGGCGAACTGCCTAACGACACTGCGATCATCCATTTCGACGGCGTCCTCGATAAGCACATCTCCATGATGGACATGATGTGCTACGGCGGCGTCGACCTCGATGATATCGACGGAGCGCTCGCTTTCGTCGCCGCCGACGCAAA
>VBAE01000038.1 GCA_005882415.1 Alphaproteobacteria bacterium
GGTTGGGCGGGGTAATCGAGGCGGTGTCGCAGCCGCTCTACACCTGGCTGTTCGGCCTCGCCGCCTACGGGCTCTACGCGGCCCTGTGGGGGGCGGTGAACCTCGCCTCCAACTGCATCGACCTGTCGATGACCAGCGCCCTCCAGCGCCACGTCCCCGCCGAGCAGGCGGAGGAAAGGGCGCATGCGATGGTGAAGGCGGCGCTTGCCATGGCGGTGCTGCCTTCGATCCTCATCGCCCTGCTGGTTTCGCTCAATGCGCGGAGCATCGCGCCGATGTTCTCCGCCGCCCCGGAAGACGTCGCCCACCTCCCCACCTCGATCGCCCTGTTCGTCTGGGCCCTCCCCTTGTGGACCTTTATCGAGGTGGCGACCTCCGCCGCCCGCGCCCGCCGCGCCTTCGGGCCGGAGATCCGCCTGCGCATCTTTTGGGAGCAGATCGCTCGGATCCTGTTCGCTCTGGGCTTCTTCCTGGTCGGCTTCGGCAGCCGGGGCCTGATCCTCGGCCATCTCTGCTCGCTGGCGCTGACCGCGGCGCTCTGCGTGCCGTTGCTCGGCCGCTTCTACCGGATCGACCTCTTGCTCTCGGCCCGGGTCAGCGGGCGCGATATCCGAACCCTGCTCGCCACCGGCCTCGCCCTCCTCCCCGCCACAATCTCCCGCCGGCTGCTGATCGACGCGCCCGCGCTCGTCCTGAACCTCCTCATCCCGGGCCGCGCCGGGGCGGTTGCGGCAGGGCTGTTCGAGATCGCCCGCAAGATCGCGACCGTGCCGCTCACCGTCCGCCAGGCCTTCCAATATGTGATGGCGCCGCTCTCCGCCGCCCAGGCGAGCGCCGACCGGGCCGAGATCCGCCCGCTCTACCATTTCGCAAGCCGGGTCTCGACGGCGTTCGTGGTGCCGCTCGCCGGCCTCCTCGTCTTCGCCGGCGCCGACATCCTCAGCATCTACCGCCACGAGGCGCGCGCCGCCCTCCCCCTCCTCTACCTCCTCGTCGCCGCCCGCGCCGCCGAGGCGATCGTCGGCCCCGCGACCCCGATCGTCGAGATGACCGGCCACCGCATCCTCCCCCTCGTCAACAGCGTGCTGGGAGTCGCCTGCTGGGCTTTGCTCGCTTATCTCCTCGTCCCGACCCAGGGCGCGTTCGGGATGGCGATCGCCGTCGCCGCCGCCACCGTCCTCATCGCCTACGCCGCGACCCTCGAGCTCCAGATCTCCGACCGCCTCTCCCCTTTCGACCGAAAGCTCTTCCTCGGCCTCGCCGTCGCCCTGTTCGGAGTCGCCGCGATGTGGCTCGCCGAAGACGCCTTCCACGGCCCCGTGCGCTTCGTTACCGTCCTCTTCCTCTGGGCCGCTTCGACCTGGGCGGCGCTCCGCTTCGGCCTCACCCGCTCCGACCGGAATGCGCTCGGCGGGGTCTCGAAACGGCTGCGCCTCATTTGAATCGGGACTTGGCCCCCATTCTGCCGTATTGAGATTCCATCCAGGGGGCACATATTGGGGCGGGGAGCGCCCTGCCGGTAAAAATCGAGGTATCGCAACGTGAAAGCCGCACCGACCCTGCGTCCGAGCTTCTGGAGGCGCGAGCATCATCTCGACAAGATGACGTTCCGCGAGCTGGTCATCGCCTATTTCCAATATCCCGCGATCATCGGCTATCTGCTGCTCTCCGCCGCCGCCATCGCCGTCTTCACGCGCTATCCGGCCCCCGCAGCGCCGACCCTGATCGCGGTTGCGGTGGCGACCTTCGTCTATCCGCTCGTCTGGTACGTGCTCCACCGCTGGGTTCTGCACAGCCGCTGGATGTTCAAGGTGCCGCCGCTCGCCGCGACCTGGAAGCGGATCCATTACGACCACCACCAGGATCCGAACCATCTCGAGGTGCTGTTCGGCGCGCTCCACACCACCCTTCCGACCATTGCCTTGGCGACCGTCCCGATCGGCTGGTTCATCGGCAGCTTCTGGAACGCCCCCTTGGGCGGCGCCTGCGCGGCGCTCGCGACGGGCCTCCTCACGACCTGCTTCTACGAGTTCGTCCACTGCATCCAGCACCTCGCCTACAAGCCCAAGGCGAAGTTCCTCGTCGAGATGAAGAAGCGGCACATGGCCCATCATTTCCACGACGAGAACGGCAATTACGGGATCACCACCTTCCTCTGGGACAAATTGTTCGGCACCTTCTACGACCGCCCCGAGCGGCCGAAGAAGAGCCCGACGGTGTTCAACCTCGGCTACACGCCCGAAATGGCCGAGAAATATCCCCACGTCGCCCGCCTCTCCGGCGGAGTCGCGACCGGCCACCCGAGGCAGCGCGACCGGGGCTGAGGCTCAGCCCGCGGGCTTGTCCAGCGCGGCGAGGGCTGCGCCGGCCGCCTCATTGGCGATCCTGTCGATCTCGGCCGCGATCTCCGGCCGCGCCATCACCGCCTGGACGCGCTTTTCGATGAGCGGCTCGGCGCGGTGGACGATGGCGCGGACTTCGGGGTCGATCAGCTCGCGGCCGTTGGTGCAGCGGAAGGTGTCGCCCACCATCGACAGCTCGATCCCGTCCCAGCTTCCGGCGTCATAGCCGCACTTGCGCTCGATGACCGCGCGGTCGGCGGCGTCGAAGAAGGGCCCGCCGCTCCTGATCGCCGCGGAGATCATCCCGCCCAAGCGGTCGCCGTCGTTCTCGGCTGCGCCGCCGGGGCTGGAGAAGGAGGCGAGGAGGGCGGCGGAAGCGAGCAGGATTCGGACGTTCATCGCGAGTCTCCTTCGGCGGGAGGGGTGCTACATTTGTCGCAGGTTTGACTGAACCCCAGATGAACGACCCCAGGCCCGGCGGCGAACCCCTTCCCCACCCTGTAGCCAGCGGATATGGAAGCGGACGATGACCGATCCAAACGCACCCAGCGCCCCCTCCGCCAGCGGCCTCACCATTCGCGCCGTCGAGGATGCGGGCGACCGCAAGGCCTTCGTCGACCTCGCTTACACGCTGAACAAGGACGATCCCAACTGGATCCCGCCCTTGAAGACCGAGGTCCACGGCCTCCTCGATTCCCGCACCAACCCCTGGTTCGAACATGCCGAGGCGCGGCTGTTCCTCGCCGAGCGGAACGGCGTGCCGGTCGGGCGCATCTCCGCCCAGGTCGATCAGCTGGTGCTCGAACATATGGGCGCCGGCACCGGCCAATGGGGGATGTTCGAGGCGGCCGACGCCGAGGTCGCCGCCGCCCTCATCCACCGCGCCGAAGCCTGGCTCCGCGGCCGCGACATGACCCGTTCCCTGGGGCCGTTCAGCCTCGGCATCTGGGACGAGCCTGGCCTGCTGGTGAAGGGCCACGACCATCCGCCGACGGTGATGATGGGCCATAACAGCCCGCTCTACGAAGGCTGGGTCGAGGCGGCTGGGTACAAAGGCGTCAAGGACCTCTACACCTACGAGCTCGACGTCTCGAAGGGCTTCCCGCCGCTCGTCAATCGCATCGTCGAGATGGGCGAGAAGAACCCGCGCATTCGGCTTCGCACCGTCGATAAGAAGAAGTTCGACGAGGAAGCGGCGTTGATCCTCGGTATCTTGAACGACGCCTGGGCGGAGAATTGGGGCTTCATCCCGCTGACCGAGAGCGAGATCGCTTATGCCGGCAAGAAGCTGAAGCCGATCGTGTTCGAGGATTTGATCCGGGTCGCCGAGCTGGACGGGGAGCCGGTCGCGTTCATGATGACCCTGCCCGATTTGAATGAGCTGACGAAGGATTTGAACGGCCGCCTCTTCCCCTTCGGCTGGGCGAAGCTGCTCTGGCGCCTTCGCCACCCCAAGGTGACGACGATGCGCGTGCCGCTGATGGGTGTGGTGAAGCGCCTCCACGGCAGCCGCCTGGCAAGCCAGCTCGCCTTCATGCTGATCGAATATATCCGCCGCGCCGGCGTGAACCACTATCAGGCGTCGCGCGGCGAGGTCGGCTGGGTGCTCGAGGATAACGGCCCGATGCGCTCGATCGCCGACGCGATCGAAAGCCGGATCAACCGCGTGTACCGGATCTACGAAAAGGCGTTGTAGGGGCGCCCTGCTCCGTCATTGCGAGGAGCGAAGCGACGCGGCAATCCATGGGCCTCTGAGGCCGCACTGGAGTTGGCAGGTGCGAACTGCCCCCGGCAGTCCGCAGCCGTGCCGGGGGCACGGCGACCTGACAACTCTTCGCTTCGCTCGCAATGACGGCTCAGGCCGTTAGCCTCACGCCGCCAGCTTCAGCCCCTCGAACGCCGGGTCCACCTCGCGCTCGACCCGGCTCTCCACCGAATCCTCGCCTTCGCGGGCGACGAAGCCGCAGCGGTTGCAGCGGTCGCCGCGAAGCTCCGGATGATAGCCCCAGGGGGTGGTGACGGTGCATTCGATCATCGCGCTCACTCTTCACAAGCGCGGCCGGAACCGCCGGCCGCTCATGCATATTTATGCAGCAATTAGCATAAATCAAGCATGAACGACCGGTATTCCGAGATCAGAAGACGAAGTCTCCAGCGACGATCGCGTGGCCGTTGGCGGTCGAGACCTGGATGACGAGGTCGGCCGAGCCGTTGCCGTCCGTATCGCCTTCCACGATCCAGTCCGCGCCCGACTGATAGGCGCGAAGCTGCCCGGCCGCACCGGTGAACGCGCCCGCGCCGATGAAGCTGAACGCATCGTTCGTGGGCGTGCCGGAATTGGCGTCGATCTGGCTCAGGTCGAGCTTGTCCCCGGTGTCGAAGGCCAAGACGTGGTCGGTCGCGGCCGAATTCGATTCCGACACGGTGCGGTAGACGAAGCTGTCATTGCCGCCGCCGCCGCCGATCGTGTCGGCACCGAGGCCGCCGGCGAGGATGTTGTTCCCCGAGTTGCCGGTGATGGAATTGGCCAGGTCGTTGCCGACGCCGGTGATGTTGCCGGAGCCGGTCAGGGTCAGATTCTCGACAGAGGAAGCGAGCGTGAACGACACCGAGGAGAGCACGGTGTCGGTTCCGCCCGACCCGCTGGTCTCGGTCGCCCGGTCGCCGGCATTGTCGACAATGTAGGTGTCGTTGCCGAGCCCGCCGAACATCAGGTCGACGCCGGCGCCGCCGTCGAGGACGTTGTTGCCGCTATTGCCGTTGAGGCTGTTGTCGGCCGCATTGCCGGTGCCG
>VBAE01000039.1 GCA_005882415.1 Alphaproteobacteria bacterium
GAGCACGGTGCCCGGCGACAGCGCCTTCGCGGCCTCGTCATAGGCAAGCTTGTGGATGGTGGCCCTGCCGTTCTCGACCAGCCAGAGCTGCGCGGCCACGGGCTTGCCGTCCTTGCGCGCGATCCCGAGGCGAAGTGTCCCCGCCGCCCCTTCCTGCTCCGCAAGCGCGCGGAGGAAGGTGGGCGAGCCCTCCTCGCCCTTCCAGCTCGCCTCGTAGACCGCTTCGTAATCGGCCCAGGCGGCGGGATCGAAGGTACGGAGGATTTCGATTTCGAGGCCGGCGGCCTTGGCTTTCCTTTCCGCCGTGTTGCGCAGCTTGGCCGGACGCTTCGCCCACCACTCGTCGAAGCTCATCCCCTCGGTGCTGCTCTGCCAGCTCACCGCGGCGGGGCGGACGAAGGTCAGCCAGCCAGCCTCCCGGAATGCCTCCCTGAGCGGCTCCGGGGCCTCGATGGGCGCGATGTGGAGCTCGGCGATCCCGCCCGACTTCAGCATTTTCGCGGCGGCCTTGAGCGGGCCTGCGTCGCCGACGCCGCCGGTGCGGAGGCTGTACCAGTTTGTGTAGGCGCTGGCCCGGGGGAGGTCGACGGCGAGGAACAGCCAGCCGCGGCTCCGCCCCTCCTGCGCTCGTGCCACCACCAGCCGCCCCGCTGGTGGGCAATGATCTCGGACGAGGCGGTACCAGGCGATGCGGTCGAACAGGCTGGGCTGGGCGGCGCGATCGAGCGCTCCGGCGGCATCGGCCTCCGCCGCCTCCAGATCATCGAACAGTTCCACCAGGATGCCCAAGGCGCTATTCCCCTCCCGCCGCCTTGATGTGGCGCAGCCAGGAGCCAAGGTGCAAGCCCCCCTCTCGAAACCGCTCGACCATCTGACCCTCAGCGGGAATCCGGCCGCCCCGGCGCTCCTGACGAAGGAAGGCCAGCTCGATTATGCGGGGCTGGAGCGGAGCGTCGGTGCCCTTGCGGCGGCGCTGAGGGCGAGAGGGCTCGCACCGGGCGAGCGGGTGGCGAGCTGGCTCCCCAAGAACCGGATGACCTCGCTCCTCCCGTTAGCCTGCGCCCGCGCCGGCCTGATCCACGTCCCGGTCAACCCGCTGCTCAAGCGCGGCCAGGTCGCCCACATCCTCGCCGACAGCGCTTCCCTGCCCCGCGGTCGAGGAAGAGGAGGGGGCCTCGATGCTTGCCGGCAAGGACGCACTGCCGCCATCGTCGGCCCACCCCGACGACCTCGCCGCCTTGCTCTACACCTCCGGCTCCACCGGCCGCCCCAAGGGCGTGATGCTGAGCCACGCCAATCTCTGGCTTGGGGCAATCAGTGTCGCGCAATATCTCGGCCTCGCGCCCGAGGACCGGACCCTCGCGATCCTCCCGCTCGGCTTCGACTATGGCCAGAACCAGCTCCTCTCGACCTGGGCGGCGGGGGGTTGCGTGGTGCCGATCGAATATCTCGCCGCGCGAGACGCCATCGTGGCGGTCGAGCGCTACGCCATCACCACGCTGGCAGGCGTGCCGCCGCTCTGGGTCCAGCTGGTCGAGGCGGTCTGGCCGCCCCGCGCGGCGCTATCGCTCCGCCGGCTGACCAACAGCGGCGGGCGGCTCCCCGTGTCGGTGGTGCGTCGGATGCGCGAGCTCTTCCCGGTGGCCGAGATCCACCTGATGTACGGACTCACCGAAGCCTTCCGCTCGACCTCGCTCGACCCGGCCCTGCTCGACGAACATCCTGATTCGATGGGACAAGCCATCCCCTTCGCCGACGTCATGGCGTCACGCCCCGACGGGGCGCCAGCGGCGCCAGGCGAGGAGGCGGAGCTGGTGCATAGTGGGCCGCTGGTGGCTAAGGGCTATTGGAACGACCCGGTGCGGACCGCGGAGCGCTTCCGTCCTGTGCCGGGCGGGGGCCTCGCGGTGTGGTCCGGCGACCGGGTTCGGCAGGACGAGGACGGGCTCTTTTATTTCGTCGGCCGCGGCGATGCGATGATCAAGACCAGCGGCAACAGGGTGAGCCCGACCGAGGTCGAGGAGGCGGCGGTGGCGAGCGGCGCTGCGATCGAGGCGGTCGCGCTCGGTTATCCCGACCATCGGCTGGGCGAGGCGATCGCGCTGGTGGTGCGGGGTGAGCGCGAGGGGGAAGGGGCGCTTCGAGCTTATCTGAAGCGCGAGTTACCCAATTTTATGCAACCTTCGACTATCCTCTGGCGCGACGAGCTGCCGCGCACCCCGAATGGCAAGCTCGATCGCGAGAGGCTGAAGCAAGAGCTGATGGCGTGAGCAAGCCGATGGGCCCTGTCCCGCCCGCCTACGAGGCGGACGAAGACGGCATGCTGCTGATCGGCGGCAGGCGGGCGGACGCGCTCGTCGCCGAGGCCGGGGGCACGCCGCTCTTCGTCTACGACCTCGGCCAGGTCCGCGCCCGCATCGCCACCTTCCGCGCCGCCTTCCCGGGCGTGGCATTGCATTATGCCGTAAAAGCAAACCCATACGAGAAGCTCCTCAGCGCGATTGCGAAGGATGTCGACGGCCTAGATGTCGCCTCGGGCGGCGAGTTGGCGCTTGCGCTCGAGGCGGGGGCGGAGGCTTCGACCATTTCCTTCGCCGGACCGGGCAAACGCGATGCCGACCTGGCCGCGGCCGTCAGCGCGGGTGCGACGATCAACCTCGAATCCGAGGGCGAGGTCGACCGGGTGCTGGCCATCGGCGGCCGGCCGAAGCTTGCGGTCCGGGTCAATCCGCCGTTCGAAATCCGCGGCGCAGGCATGCGGATGGGCGGCGGGGCGCGGCCGTTTGGAGTCGATGCCGAGCGCGTGCCGGCGCTGGTCCGCCGGATACTGAAAGCAGGGGCCGAGTGGCGCGGTTTCCACATCTTCGCGGGCTCACAGGCGCTCGGTGCCGAGGCGCTGATCGAGGCGCAGCGGGCGACCATCGCGCTCGCCGCCGAGCTTGCCGAGGCAGCGGGCGCTCCGCCGCCGCTGGTCAATCTCGGCGGCGGATTCGGTATTCCTTATTCATCGGGCGAGCGGCCGCTCGATGTGGAAGCGGTCGGCCTCGCGCTTCACGACGTGCTCAGCAATCGCCCGCAAATCCTTCAGAACAGCGAATTCGCGGTCGAGCTCGGCCGCTGGCTGGTCGGCGAGGCGGGGGTCTATCTCGCCCGGATCCTCGACCGGAAGATCAGCCACGGCAAGACCTTCCTGATCACCGACGGCGGCATGCACCACCAGCTCGCCGCTTCGGGAAATTTCGGCCAGGTCGTCCGCCGCAACTTCCCGGTCGCGATCGCAAGCCGTTTCGGCGCCCCGGCGAAGGAGGAAGCGAGCGTCACCGGCTGCCTCTGCACCCCCCTCGACCGCCTCGCCGACGACGTCATGCTGCCCTCGGCCGGCGAAGGCGATCTCGTCGCCGTCTTCCTCGCCGGCGCCTATGGCCTCAGCGCCAGCCCCCAAGCCTTTCTCGGCCATCCCCCGGCGCTGGAAATGCTGGTCGGCGAAGGGGCTTAACCCCCGCCGCTCCACCCGTCCCGGATCGGGACCGCGGCGCACGACGCCTTCGTTCCTAACGGTAATTTTACCTCTTGCCGCCATAGCGGACCCAAATTTGCCGCACCTGTCCCGATCCGGACCGGTGTGGGCGTGGAGTTCGGCAAGAGGATATGGCGATGCGCGTTCTGAAATCTTCGAAGCTACTTCTTGGCGTCGCGGCCGGATCGGTCGTGCTCGGCGGATGCGCCGGGGCGGGGGCCCATCCCAGCGGCAACAAGCTTCCGGCGGCCTCCTTCGTCAGCACCGACGACGGAGTCCAGGACGAACAGTATATCATCGGCGCGCTCGATCAGCTCAACGTCAATGTCTGGCGAAATCCTGAGCTCAGCGCGAAAGTGCAGGTACGCCCCGACGGACGGATCACCACGCCGCTGATCACGGACCTGGTCGCGGTCGGCAAGACCCCGGCCCAGCTCGCCGACGAGATCAGGGCGGTGCTCAGCAAATATGTCGAGGACCCGCGCGTCTCGGTGATGGTCGACGGCTTCCAGGGCACCTTCTCCCAGTCGATCCGGATCGTAGGTGCGACCGAGAAGCCGGCCTCGCTGCCTTACCGCGCCAACATGACCCTGCTCGATGCGATGATCCAGGTCGGCGGGCTCTCTCAGTACGCGGCCGGCAACAAGGCCCGCCTGGTCCGCCACGACAAGGTGAGCGGCGAGCAGAAGGAATATGACCTCAAGATCGCCAACCTCCTCAAGAAGGGGGACACCAGCGCCAATGTGAAGCTGGAGCCGGGCGACGTCATCATCATCCCCGAGAGCATGTTCTGAGCGGACGGACCCGACTTTCCCCCAGACCAGCGACAGGACCCAGTTCCAGATGGACGGACTTTACGAACAGCTCAAGATTGCGCTCCACCAGGTCTGGCGGCGGCGCTGGCTGGCGCTGGCCGTCGCCTGGGCCCTCTGCCTCGTCGGCTGGCTTGCCATCGCGCTCATCCCGAACAGCTATGAATCGAAGGCGCGGGTCTACGTCCAATTGCAGTCGATCCTGCCCGCCCAGATCGGGATCAACCCGGCCGGGCGCCAGAACGACCTGCAGCGGGTCAAGCAGACGCTGACCGCAAGCGAGCGCGACCTCGCCGCCCAGGTCGCCAAGCTGCGCGAAGCCATCAAGGTCACCGCACAGCAGGATAATTTGTTCGAAATCAGCGCCACGTCCAGCATCTCCGGCTTTTCCAACAAGCAGAACAGCCGCACGGCCACCGCCGTAGTTCAAAATCTGATCGACCTGTTCGTAGAGGACAATCTGGCCGGCGACCGCGACGAGGCGACGCAGAGCCTGACCTTCCTCGACCAGGAGCTTCGCCGCCGCGAGCAGGCGCTCCAGGAGGCCGAGCAGCGCCGGGTCGAGTTCGAGCAGAAGTTCATGGGGCTGATGCCGGGCGAGGGCTCGATCGAGCAGCGCATGTCGAACGCGCGCAACCAGATGGCCACCGTCGACCAGCAGCTGATGGAGGCGCAGAGCGCGCTCGCGTCGCTGCGCGGCCAGCTCAATTCCACGCCTCCGACCCTGGAAATTCCGGGCGTCAGCGGCCCCGGGGTCGCCGGCCCGGCAAGCGCCCAGATTTCGATCCTCCAGGCCCAGCTCGCCCAGGCGGCGGCGCGGGGCTGGACCGACCAGCATCCCGACGTGCTCGCCACCAAGGCGCAGATCGAGCGGCTGAGGCCGGCGGCTGCGCAGGAGCGCGCCTCGGGCGGCGGCCGCGCCACCGGCACGCCCAACCCGTCCTACGTGTCGCTCCGCTCGATGGTCGCCGAGAAGGAGGCCCAGGCCGCCGGCGCCCAGATGCGCAAGGCGCAGATCCAGAACGATTTGAACCGACTGACCGCCGGCCAGACCTCCGAGCCGGGGCTGATGGCCCAGCAGGCGCAGCTCAACCGCGATTATGACGTGCTGAAGCGCCAATATGACAAATTGCTCGAGAATCGCGAGCAGGTGCGGTTGCAGAACGACGTCAACAACAAGACCAATGCGATCCAGTTCAAGGTGATCGACCCGCCGAGCAGCCCGGTGGTGCCGACCGCGCCGAACCGGCCGCTGCTGCTGACCGCGATCCTGATCGTGGCGATCGGCGCCGGGATCGCGGCGGCCTTCGTCCGGGGGCAGCTGCAGACGACGTTCCCGACCCAGAACCGGCTTGCGGCGGCCACCGGCCTGCCCGTGCTGGGCGCGATCAGCGAGGTGCTGACCGACGCCCGGAAGCGCGACGAGCGCAAGAAGCTGGTCTGGCTCGGCGGCGGGGCAGGGGCGCTGGCAGCGGGCTACGCGCTCCTGATGCTGGTCGAATTCTGGCAGCGCAGCACGGTCGCGTGAGGGATAGGAAATGAACCAGCAGACCCCCATCCGCGCCTCCGGATCGCTCTTCGAACGGGCCGCCGAAGTCTATGATTTCGGCGCAGCGCTCCGCCGTCAGTCCCAGCCCGAGGCCCCTGCGCCGGAGCCTCAGCCTGCGCCCCGGCCCCAGCCGCGCGCTTCGAAGCACCCGGTCGCCACCATCGACCGCGACGGGCTTCGCGAGGCGGGGTTCATCCTTCCGGATGCGCCGGTCGGCGGGCTGGCCGAGGAATTCCGGATCGTGAAGCGCCACCTCCTCCTCGCCGCGGCCGGCGGGGAAGGGGAGGAGAAAAGGCGCATCGTCCTCCTCTGCTCGGCCCAGCCCAACGAGGGCAAGACCTTCTGCGCGATCAATCTGGCGCTGTCGCTGGCCGGCGAGCGCGACCTCGAAGTGCTTCTCGTCGACGGCGATTTCGCGAAGCCCGAGATCCTCTCGCTGCTCGGAATCGAGGGCGGCCCGGGCCTGATCGACGCGATCGCCGACCCGTCCGCGAACGTCGAGGATTTCATCATCCCGACCGACATCGAGGGGCTCTCGGTGCTCCCGGCGGGACGTCATGCCGCCGACACCACCGAACTCCTCTCCTCGGAGCGGACCCGCACTTTGCTCGCCAACCTCACCCGCGCCAATCCGCGCCGGATCGTCCTGTTCGACTCGCCGCCGGCGCTGATGGCCTCGCCCGCCTCGGTGCTCGCCGAGCAGGTCGGCCAGGTGCTGATGGTGGTTCGGGCCGACAAGACCACCGAAGCCGACCTTCGCGAAGCGGTCGAGCTCCTCTCCGGCTGCGACAAGATCAGCCTCATCCTGAACGGTGCGGGGTTCGCCGCGAGCGGCCGCCGCTTCGGCAGCTATTACGGATACGGCCAATGAGGATCCAGCTCTCCAGACGGGGCCTTGCCGGCCTCGCCGGTTTCGCCGCTTTGGTCGGCGCCGGCGCCGCCGTCGTGCACAGCCAGTCGCGAAGCCGCATCACGCCGTATCTCGAGATCGAGCAGGTGCTGAACGCGGACCTGAACGACGGCGACGTGCTCACCTACACCGCGATCGGCGCGGGCGTGAACGCCAACATCGCCACCCGCCGGGTGCAGGCGACGATCAGCTACAATTACCAGCGGCGGATCGCCTGGCAGGGCAATTTGAACGACGAGGACGTCCATACCGGCCTCGCCGCAGCCCAGATCCAGGTCGTCCCGGGGGCACTGACCTTCGACGCGGGCGCGATGGCAACCCGCTCGCACACCGATATCCTGACTCCGGTGCCGAACTTCCGCACCGCCGACAATCCGAACCTCGTCGAGCTCTACAGCGTCTATGCCGGCCCGACCCTGTCGACCCATGTCGGCCCGCTCGACGTCGGCGCCAGCTATCGCTTGGGCTATGTCGCGATCGACGACAATGACAACGTCACCGGCGGCGGCACGCCCAGCATCGACCGCTACGGCCATTCGACTATCCACAGCGCCGCCGCCAGCGTCGGCATGGGGCCGGGCCAGCTGCCCTTCGGCTGGACCGTCGGCGCCGGCTGGTCGCGCGAGGAAAGCGACCGGCTGAACGCCCATAATGACAGCAAATTCGTCCGCGGCGACGTCGTCGTGCCCGTCGGCCATAGCCTCGCCCTCACCGGCGGCGTCGGCTACGAGACTTTGAAGGCGAGCCAGCAGGACATCCGCCGCGACGCCGCCGGCCTCCCCATCGTCATCGACGGCGAACTGGTCGCCGACCCTTCCAAGCCGCGCCTGCTCGCCTACGACCAGAGCGGGTTGATCTGGGACGTCGGCGTGATCTGGCGCCCCAGCCGCAGGACCGAGCTCCAGGCCCGGGTCGGCCATCGCTATGGCGGCATGACCTACACCGGCTCGCTCCGCCACAAGATCAGCGAAGCCTATGCGGTGACCGCCTCCGTCTATGACAATGTGACCAGCTTCGGCCGGCTTTTGATCATGGATATGAACGGCTTGCCGGTGAATTTCCAGACTGCGCGGAGGAACCCGATGAGCTCCGGCTTCGGCGGGGTCGGGGGCTGCGTGTTCGGCCAGGACCCGGGCACCGGCGCCTGCTTCGACGATGCTCTGCAGTCGATCAACTCCGCCACCTTCCGCAACCGCGGCGCCAGCGTCATGCTCTCGGGCGGCCGCGGCCCGTGGACCTACGGGCTCGGCGCGAGCTATTCGAACCGCCTTTATTTCGCACCGCCGGGAAGCGGCCAGATCTTCAGCCGCGACCGGCTGACCGATCAGAGCATCTCCGTCCAGGCCACGCTCGACCGGCGGCTGAGCCGCAATTCGGGCCTGAGCTTCGACGGCTATATCGGCTGGTTCGATCCGGGCGCGCCGGGCGCGGCGAGCAGCTGGGGGACCGGGATCACCGCCGCCTACCAGCGCACGATCTTCGACGACCGCGTCAGCGCCAGCCTCGCGGGCGGCATCTATCACGTCGACTCCGACGATCTCGACAGCACCGTCGCCTCGGTCCTGCTCGGGCTCCGGTACAGCTTCTAAAGGGCATCGCATGTACACCGATTTCTACGGCCTGACCGAGCGTCCGTTCCAGCTGACCCCCGACGCCCGCTTCTGGTTCGACAGCCGCACCCACAAGAAGGCGCTCGCCTATCTCGGCTACGGCCTCGCCCAGGGCGAAGGCTTCATCGTGATCACGGGCGAGGTCGGCGCGGGCAAATCGACGCTGGTCGAGCATCTGAAGGCGGGCATCGACCGCGAGCGGCTGAACGCGGTCAGCCTGGTCTCCAGCCAGGTCGGCGGCGACGATATCCTCCGCCTCGCCGCGCAGGGCTTGGGCCTCGCCAGCGAGGGCCTCGCCAAGGCGCAGCTGCTCGACCGGATCGAGCGCCGCTTCGGCGAGGAGGCCGCCAGGGGCCGCCGCACTTTGCTGATCGTCGACGAGGCGCAATGCCTGTCGATCGAAGCGCTGGAAGAGCTTCGGATGCTCTCGAACTTCCAGTCGCAAGGCCGTGCGCTGGTCCAGATTCTCCTGCTCGGCCAGCCCGAGTTCCGCGACCGGCTTGCCGGGCCGGGGCTTGAGCAGCTCCGCCAGCGGGTGATCGCCAGCCACCATCTCGACGCGATCGAGGCGAATGAGGTCGAGCCCTATGTCGTCCACCGGCTGCAGATTGCGGGCTGGCAGGGGCGTCCCGGTTTCGCGCCCGACGCGTGGGCCGCGCTTCACCGCCACAGCGGCGGCATCCCGCGGCGTTTGAACCAGATCGCCAACCGCCTTTTGCTCTTCGCGTCGATCGAGCAGATGGAGACGGTGGATGCGGACGCGGTCGATTCGGTCGCGGCCGAGATGGTGGGCGATGCAGCCGCTCCGGCCGCCGCCGAGGAGCGGGTGCTTCCGCTCCGCTCGGTGCCCTCCTCGCAGCCGGCTCAGCCGGCGCAGCGCGACCATGACGTCGAGCGGCGGGTGGCGGAGCTGGAGAGCCGGCTCGAGCAGCAGGAAGCGGCGATCCGCCGAGTCTTGACCCTGCTGGTCGACTGGGTGGAGAAGGCCGAGCAGGCGCCGGGCTACCGCACCAACGCCGCCTGAGCGTGGGGAGACGGGCAGAGACATGCTGAACGCCCTCTCCGTCGATGTGGAAGACTGGTTCCAGGTCGGCGCCTTTGAGACCGTTATCGCCCGCGACAAGTGGGATTCGCTCGAACATCGCGTCGAGGCGAATGGCGACGCGGTTTTGGCCTTATTCGACGAGGCTGGGGTGAAGGGGTCCTTCTTTACATTGGGCTGGGTGGCGGAGCGTTATCCGCGGCTGATCCGGCGCGTGGTCGACGCGGGTGATCGCGATCGAGGATTCGTGCGGGGTGTCGCCGATGGGCTATCGGGCGCCGAGCTTCTCGATCGACCAGCGCACGCCCTGGGCGCACCGGGTGCTCGCCGAGGAGGGCTATGCCTATTCCTCCAGCGTCGCCCCGATCCGCCACGACCATTATGGCTGGCGCGACGCCCCCCGCTTCGCCCACCGGCCGCTGCCGGACAGCGACCTCATCGAGCTTCCGGTGACCACGGTCGAACTCGGGGGTCGACGAATGGCGGCAGGGGGCGGGGGTTTCTTCCGGCTATTGCCTTATGGCTTCTCGAATTGGGCTATCACGCGGGTCAACGGCTCGGACGAGCGGCCGGCGGTGTTCTATTTCCACCCGTGGGAAATCGACCCGGACCAGCCGCGGGTGCAGGAAGCGCCGCTCAAGTCGCGGATCCGGCATTACAGCCGGTTGAAAGAGATGCGTCCCAAGCTGTTGAAACTGCTCAAGGCCCATCGCTGGGGCCGCACCGACGCGGTGGTGGCGGAAGAGCGGGCGCGGCTGCAATGAACGCGCCCCTTGCACCGCTGCGCGTCCGCGAAGGCGGCACTGCCGACCGGGCCGCGATCGAGCGGTTCCTCGAGGGGCGCGCCGAGGTGCAGCCTTTCCACCTTCCGGCCTGGTTCGACGCGGTCGAGCGCGGCTGCGGGCAGAAGAGCCATTGGCTCGTCGCCGAGCGCGGCAGCGCGGTGGAGGGCGTGCTCGGGCTCAGCCATGTCCGCTCGCCCCTGTTCGGCTCGGCCCTAGTCTCCGCGGGCTTCGGAGTCGGCGGCGGCATCGTGGGTGCGGGCGCGGAGGCGCTGGCCGAAGCAGCCTGGACGCTGGCGCAGCGGCTCGGCTGCGGGAGCGTCGAGCTTCGCGGCGGGGTGCTGCCGGAGGGCTGGGAGCGGCGCCAGGGGGTCTATTTCGATTTCGCCCGGGATTTGCCCGCCGACGACGAGGCGATCCTGAAGGGGATCCCGCGCAAACAGCGGGCCGAGGTCCGCCGTTCGCTCGGCTTCGAGCTCAAGGTGGACATCGGCCGCGGCCTGAACGCTCATTACCGGGTCTATTCGGAGAGCGTCCGCAATCTCGGCACCCCGGTCTTCCCGCGGGGGCTGTTCGAGGCGGCGCTGGACGCGCTGGATGCCGACATCGTCACGGTCAGCAAGGACGGGACGCCGCTCGCCTCGGTGCTGAGCGTCTACCATGGCGGCGTGGTCTATCCCTATTGGGGCGGCGGCACCGCGGGGGCTCGGGCGTGGCGGGCCAACGACCGGCTCTATTACGAGCTGATGCGCCACGCCGCCCGGCGCGGCTGCACCCGCTTCGACTTCGGCCGCTCCAAGGCGGGCACCGGCGCCTTCTCGTTCAAGAAGAATTGGGGCTTCGAGCCCCAGCCGCTCGTCTACGCGGTCCGCGGC
>VBAE01000045.1:0-1376 GCA_005882415.1 Alphaproteobacteria bacterium
CCAAAGTCTCGATGCCGAGCGACAGCGGGGTGACGTCGAGAAGGAGGACGTCCTTCACTTCGCCCTGGAGAACGCCGGCCTGGATGGCGGCGCCCATCGCCACGACCTCGTCCGGGTTGACGCCGGTGTGCGGCTCCTTGCCGAAGAAGTCCTGCACCACCTGGCGGACCCGCGGCATGCGGGTCATGCCGCCGACGAGGACGACCTCGTCGACCTGGTCGGCCTTGATGCCGGCATCGGCCAGCGCCTTCTTGCAGGGATCGAGCGTGCGCTTGATCAGATCCTCGACCAGGCGCTCCAGGTCGGAACGGCTGATCGCCTTGACGAGGTGCTTCGGGCCGTTCTGGTCGGCGGTGATGAAGGGCAGGTTGACCTCGGTGGTCTGGGCCGAGCTGAGCTCGATCTTCGCCCGCTCGGCGCCTTCCTTCAAACGCTGGAGCGCGAGGCGGTCGCCGCGAAGGTCGATCCCCTCCTGCTTCTTGAACTCGTCCGCGAGGAAGTCGACGATCTTGGCGTCGAAATCCTCGCCGCCGAGGAAGGTGTCGCCGTTGGTGGACTTCACCTCGAACACGCCGTCGCCGATCTCGAGCACCGAGACGTCGAACGTGCCGCCGCCGAGATCGTAGACGGCGATGGTCTTGCCGTCCTGCTTCTCGAGCCCGTAAGCGAGCGCGGCCGCGGTCGGCTCGTTGATGATGCGGAGGACCTCAAGGCCCGCGATCTGGCCGGCGTCCTTGGTCGCCTGGCGCTGCGCGTCGTTGAAGTAAGCCGGGACGGTGATCACCGCCTGGGTGACCGTCTCGCCGAGATAGGCCTCGGCGGTTTCCTTCATCTTCTGGAGAGTGAAGGCGGAAATCTGCGACGGCGAATAATCCTTGCCCCCGGCTTCGACCCACGCGTCGCCGTTCGGGCCGCGGGAAATCTTGTAGGGAACCAGCTCGGTGTCCTTCTTGGTCACCGGGTCGTCGAAGCGGCGGCCGATCAGGCGCTTCACCGCAAAAACCGTGTTTTCGGAGTTGGTGACCGCCTGGCGCTTGGCCGGCTGGCCGACGAGCCGCTCGCCGTCCTTGGCGAAGGCGACGATGGACGGCGTGGTCCGCGCGCCCTCCGCATTTTCCACCACCTTGGGCTTGCCGCCTTCCATCACCGCGACGCAGCTGTTGGTGGTCCCGAGATCGATACCGATAACTTTAGCCATATGAACCTCTTGTGCCCCAAGTCATATTATCCCGCGCCCTGCCACTGAGGCACGCGGAGTGTTTCGGGAGCGATATAGGGGGCCTTTTTATTGCGACAAGAACTCCGCAGGCCTAGAGCGGCGCCCAATGTCCAAAGCGCTGCCGCTCGCCGCCCTGCTAATCTCCTCGCTCGCCGGC
>VBAE01000045.1:1401-11586 GCA_005882415.1 Alphaproteobacteria bacterium
CCACGCCAATCGCCGCCCGATGCACCTGATCAGCGTGTCGAGCCCCCAGGTCCGCCGAATCGAGCTCCACGACAGCAGCATGGAGGGCAATAAGATGCGGATGGAAATGCTGACCAACCAGCCCTTCGAACGCGACGACATGCGCTTCGAGCCCGGCGGCAAGCACGCGATGCTGTTCGATGTGGATAGGAAGCTTAAGCCCGGGGATAAGATCGCGCTGACGTTTACGTTCGATCCGGCTCCGCCGGTGACGGTGGCCGCGGATGTGGTTGCGGCTGGGGATGAGGAGCCTGGGCGGTAGGGCTTAGCCCGTCATTGCGAGCGAAGCGAAGCAATCCAGTGCGGTCTCCGAGGCCCACTGGATTGCCGCGTCGCTTCGCTCCTCGCAATGACGGCTTGGGTCTCTAGAACCGCTTCCTCACCGTAATCCCGTACGTCCGCGGGGTGCCGATGTTGAAGCCGAGCCTGGCCCGTCCGCCGCGTTCGCGGTCGAAGGAGAGGAGCGGGTTCTCGTCGAACAAATTCTGGATGTAGGCGGTGACCGAGAGCCCGTTCTTCCAGTTCATGCCGGCGCTCAGATTGACCAGCTGGTAGGACGGGAGCTGGAGGTCGACGATGGTCGCCTCGTTCCCCGTCGCGCCGCCGAAGGGGAGGCCGGAGACGAAGCTGTGCGGATTGCCCTCCTGATCACTCGGCTGGGTGTAGCGGCTTCCGACATGCTGGAAGGAGGCCGAGAAGAAGGCCTCATCCCCGCTCTCGTTGACCGGAACCGTGTAGGTCGCGCTCGCCGCCATCTGGAATTTGGGAACGGTGGGCAGGCGGTTCCCTTTGCGGATTCCGCCGATCACCGCCCCTGCCCCACTCGTCACCGTCGAATCGAACTCGGCCTCGATGTAGCTTCCGGCGAGCGACAGATCGAGCTCCGGCGTCGGATGGGCCGAAAGCTCGAACTCGATCCCCTGGGTATGGGCCTTGGGCACGTTGAAGACGATGCGCGACGAGCAGGAGCCCGCGTCCAGAGTCACCTGGAGGTTCGAGATGTCGGTGTAGAAAGCCGCGGCGCTGAAGTTGAGGCCGTGGGCCGCACCCTTGATCCCGGCTTCGTAATTCCACAGCGTCTCGTCATTATAGCTCTGGTAGCCGCCGAAGATGGTCGCGTCGGAGGGCGTGCACAGCGGCAGGTTCAAGGGATCGTTGACGCCGCCGAGGCGGAAGCCCTTCGCCGCCTGCGCGTTGATCCGGATATTGTCCGAAACTTCGAAGCTGGCGATGACGCGCGGCGTGAAGCCGTCCGACTTGGTCTTGTCGGTGCGGTTGTCGCCGTTCGAGAACAGTCCGCCCGACTTGAAGCTGCGCTGCTCGCTGAAGTCGTAATAGCGGCCGCCGGCGGTGAGATCGAAGCGGCCGAAATCGTAGGTCGCCTCGCCGAAGATGGCCTTCTGCTTGATGTCGTAGGGCAGGTCCGAATTGTAGGGCGAGTTGGCCGGGAAGCCGTTCGCGGTCGCGGCGGCGGTGCCGGCCCCGAAGCGCGCATCGGTGAAGGCGTCGTAGCCCGGGGTGGGCAGGCGCTGGCGGTAGAAGCGGTCGATCTTCGAATAGAAGGCGCCGAACACCCATTGCAGCGGTCCATTTCCGGTGGAGCTGAGGCGCAGCTCCTGGCTGAACGTCTCGAGATCGGTGCGGTCGACGAGGTTCGACGGCAGCGTGACCGCCGCGGTCGGGAAGCCGAGGTCGATCGATACGCTCCCGGTGAGCGCGCTGGCGTCGCGGCTGACCAGGATGTCGCGGTTGATGTAGCTGGTCACCGAGGTCAGCTCGACTCCGCCGAGCCCAGCGCTTGCGGTCAAATCGGCGAGGAAGGTGTCGTCGGCGAACTTCTCGCCGAGCAGCAGATATTGCTCGCGCTCGTCGAAATTGACCTTCGGCCTTGTGGTGGTGAACGGGTTGCCGAACAGGTTGTAGATTTCCTGCCGGTTGAAGCCGTTGGCGCGAACCTCCTGATAGACGACGCGCGGCGTGATGCTGATGTCCGGCGTCGGCTGGAACAGGATGGCGAGTCGCCCGCCCGTCCGCCGGCCGTCGTTTACGTCCTGCTTGACCGTGCCGCCCTCGCCGAGCGCGTTGACGAAGCCGCCATACCAGGTCTGGTAGCCGACCGCGCGGACCGCGACGGTTTCGGAGAGGGGGACGTTGATCGCGCCCTTCAGATGCCCGCCGAAATCGTCGCCGTCGACGAGGTTCACATTGCCTTCGACCACGCCTTCCATCCTGGCGGTGGTCGGCTGGTTGGTGATGTAGCGCAGCGTTCCGCCGACCGAGCCCGAGCCGAACAGGGTGCCTTGCGGCCCGCGAAGGGTCTCGACCCGATTGAGGTCGAACAGGTCGAGGTCCGGGGTGAACAGCGACAGCGAGATGACCGATTCGTCGAGATAGACGCCAACCTGTTCCTTCACGCCCGGCTGGTCGCGGACGATCTGGCCGGCGGAGACGCCGCGGATCGACACCTGGCTCTGGCCCGGCCCGAGATTCTGGACGGCGAGGCCGGCGACGTTGCGCGACAGGTCCTCAATGTTGCCGGCGCCGGTGCGCTCGATATCTTCCTCGGTCTGGGCGTTGATCGAGAAGGGAACTTCGAGAAGCGTCTGCTCGCGCTTGCTGGCGGTGACGACGATCTCGTTCTCGTCCTGGCCGGCGGCGGCCGCGGCACCGGTGTCGGTCTGGGCCGAAGCCGGCGCGGCCAAGGACACCGAAGCGAAGAATGCGGTTCCGGCCAGGAACGCGGCCCTGCGGACGTGATTCGGCTGAAGATTGCGCGCCATGAAAACCCCCCTGTTTCGTTGGCAGGCCGAAACAATGTCCCAGCCGCTCCCCTGTGACAACCGTGGCCGGGGCGTCCTTGCCGGAAAGCGGCAACACTGTTGCGGATCAGTAACAGACGTTGACGGCGGGGCGGCGGGCGGGGAAAGCTGGCGCGTCTTGGGTTGGGGGGGAAAAGGAGATGGCGCAGATCACCCGGCGATCCGCACTGAAGGCCGGCGCCGCAGCCACGCTTGCAGCAGGCGTCGGGGGACCGGCCATGGGCGCATCCGGCGCCTGGGACGTGGTCGTGATCGGCGCCGGCGTGTTCGGCGCCTGGACCGCCCGCAACCTCCAGCGGCTCGGACGGCGGGTCCTGCTGCTCGACGCCTGGGCGCCCGCCCATGCCCGCGCCTCCTCGGGCGGCGAGTCGCGGCTGAGGGCGGAGCTGCCGCTGTTCCACAAATCGGGCATCCTGTTCTTCTTCCCGACGCGGGAGGAGTATGTCGCGAAGACGATCGAGGTCCACCGCCGGCTGAAGCTTCCCACAGCGGTTCTCGACCGGCGGGCGATGCGGCGGCAATTCCCCCAGATCGATTTCGACGATATCGAGATCGGCGTCTACGAGCCCGAGTTCGGCTGCCTGATGGCGCGCCGCGCGGTGCAGAGCGTGGTCTCCGAGTTCGTCGAAGCGGGCGGCGAATATCGCCGGGCGGCGGTGAAACCGGTCGGCGGCGGCGACGGGACGCTTCGGCGCATCGAGACGTCCGACGGGGAGAAGATCGAAGCCGGCCAGTTCGTCTTCGCCTGCGGGCCCTGGCTTCCTAAGCTGTTCCCGGATCTGCTCGGCACCCGCATCTTCCCGACCCGTCAGGAAGTGTTCTTCTTCGCGCCCAGCCCGGGCGACGACCGCTTTTCCGTAGGGAATTTCCCCGGCTGGGCCGACTTCAACGGCGGCGACATCTATTACGGCTTCCCCGATCTCGAAGGCCGCGGAGTCAAGATCGCCCACGACCAGCACGGGCCGCCGATCGACCCGGACGTCGGCGACAGGCGCTACACGGAAGGCTCGCTGGCGGAGGTGCGGGGGTTCATGGAGAGGCGCTTCCCCGCCCTTGCGGGGCGGCCGCTCAACGAGGCGCGGGTCTGCCAATATGAGAATAGCGCCAATGGCGATCTGCTGATCGATTACCACCCGAAGCGGCCGAACCTGCTTCTGCTCGGCGCGGGCTCCGGCCATGGGTTCAAGCACGGGCCGGCGGTCGGGCGATACGCCGCGCAGCTCCTCACCGGGTCGCTTCCGGAAGTCGAGCCGCGCTTCTCGCTTGCTTCGAAGGGCGAGCGGCAGGATCGCTCCGTCCACTGAAAGCCCTCACTCGACTTTGCCGCCGGAGCCTTTACCCTTGGCGGCGATGAAAGCCCCTAAGTTCCTGATTTGCGCGGTTTTGGCCTGCCTCGCCGCGCCGCTCGCGGCGGAAGCCCCGATCCCGTCCGATGCCAGGCTCGCTCCCGACCCGGCGGTGCGCAGCGGCACCCTGCCCAACGGCATGCATTGGTCGGTGATGCAGAATGCGACGCCCGCCAAGGCGGTGTCGATCCGCCTGGCGATGGACGTCGGCAGCTATCAGGAGGAGGAGAAGGAGCGCGGCTTCGCCCATTATATCGAGCATATGACGTTCCGCTCGACCCGGGACGCGCCCGAGGGCTCGCTCGACACCCGCTTCGCGAAATACGGGATCGCGCTCGGCCGCGACCAGAATGCGGCGACCTCTCTCGTCTCGACCGTCTACCGGGTCGACCTCCCGTCCAACGGAAGCGAAGGGGTGCGCGCCATCCTCGCCTGGATGCGCGGGGCCGCCGACGGGGTGCTGTTCACCCCCAAGTCGGTCGACCTGGAGCGCGGGGTTGTGATGGCCGAGAAGGAGGCGCGCAACTCGCCCACCGCCGAGATGCAGCTCGCCTTCGCCAAATTCCAGGGCCAGGGCCTGCGGTCCGGCAATCGCGAGCCGATCGGCACCGAGGAGACGCTTCGCGGCGCCACCGCCGCCGGCCTCCAGGCCTTTTACGACCGCTGGTACCGGCCGGAGAACGCGACCCTGGCCATCGTCGGCGACGCTCCGGTCGAGGAGCTGGAGCGGCTGGCGAAGGAGTATTTCGCCGACTGGAAAGGCCGCGGCCCCGCCGGGGTGCAGCCCACTCCGCCGCCGCTGCCCAAGCGCGGCCCGGACGCGCTCACCGTCTCAAGCGCCGTCCTCCCGACCGCGACCGGCGCCTGCCGGATGTCGCCTTCCACCCCCGACAAGAGCGCCTCGCTGGAGCGGTTCCGGCGCGACATCTATTCCGTCCTCTGGCCGCAGATCTTGAACAAGCGCCTCGGCTATGCGGTGAGCGCCGCCGGATCGCCTTTGCTCGGCGCCTCGGTCGGCGTCAGCCGCGAGCTTCCCGACGCCGCCACCGCCTGCCTCACCATCCTCCCCGTCCAGGGCAAGTGGAGAGATGGCCTCGACGCCGGCCATGACGAGCTCCGCCGCTTCGCCGCCGCGGGGCCGACCGAGACCGAGACGGTCGACGCGATCGAGACCATCCGCTCGCGGCTGCGCGCCCAGCTCTACCAAGGCTCGACCCGCAACAGCATCGTCCTCGCCGAACTCCTCACCGACTCCGCGCTGAGCGGCCGCGTGATGCAGTCGCCCGAAGACACGATGCGCAGCTTCGAGACGGCGGTGGCGGGGATCACCTCCGCCGATATCAAGCGTGCCTTCGAGCGCGACTGGTCCGGCAACGGCCCGCTGCTGGTCGCGGTCGCCCCAAAGGCGCCGGCCAAGCAGGAGCTGCTTGCCGCCTGGAACTCGAACGAGCGCGCCGCCCCGCTCGCCGCCTATGCCGACCGGGCGCAGCCGCAATGGCTCTACACCGATTTCGGCACGCCCGGCACGGTGACCAGCCGGGCGACCATCGCCGACCCCGGCTTCGTCCGCCTGACCTTCGCCAACGGCACGGTCCTGAACTTCCGCCGTACCGACTTCGAAGCCAGCGCCGTCGATATCCGCCTCCGCTTCGGCCAGGGCGAGCGCGTCCTCGCCAAGTCCGACCGCTTCAAATACGCGCTCGCCGCCGAGCTCTTCCCGTCGGGCGGCCTCGGCAAGATGGATTACGACCAGATCGGGTCCGCCTTCACCAATTCGACCTGGGGCTTCTCGCTCAACGTCGAATCGGACGCTTACACGATCGCCACCAGCACCCTCGCAGTCCAGGTCCCGGGCGAGATGCAGCTTCTCGCCGCTTACATGACCGACCCCGGCTTCGGCCGCCTGATCGACGACAAGCTGCCGACCGCCCTCGACCTCTATTACCGCGTCGCCGCGACCGATCCCAACGCGGTCGCCGCCCTCGCCTTCGAGAAAGCCGTCTTCCCCGACCAGCTCTCAATGCCTCCGCTCGCCGAGGTCCAGGGCCTCCGCGCCAAGGATTTCGACCGCATGCTGCGCCCCGCGCTGCTCAACGCCCCGGTCGAGGTGACGATCATCGGAGACATCTCCGAAGAGAACGCCGTCCGATCCGTCGCCCAGAGCTTCGGCGCCCTCCCCGCGCGGAAGCCGCTGCGCCCGCCGACCGGCCCCGGCCCCTACCGCCGCTTCCCGGCAGTGCTTCCCAAGCCGGTCGACGCCTTCCATTCCGGCCCCGCCGACAAGGCCGCCGCGCTGATGGTCTGGCCGCTCTACACCGCCAGCTCGGCCCGCCGGCACGAGGAATATGCGATCTCGCTCCTCAGCACGATCTTCCAGAACCGCCTCCTCCAGCGGCTCCGGGTCGAGATGGGCAAGACCTATTCGCCCTCGATCGAAAACCGGATGATCGACGCCTCCGACCAGGGCTATCTCGCCGCCTCGATGGAAACCGCGCCCGCGGACATCGACGCGGTGGTGAAGGCCGCCCGCGCCGTCGCGGCCGAGCTTGCGAGCGGCAGGATCGACCAGCAGGAAGTCGACGCCGCCCGCGAGCCGGCGATCGCCGAGCGGATCCAGGCCCGGCGCAGCAATTCCGCCTGGGCCGGAATCGTCTCCCAGTCGATCCGCCATCCGGAGGCGCTTGACGAGCTGTTCCGCTTTGACGAGCAGTTGAAGGCGGTGACTTTGGCGGATGTGCGCAAGGCGGCCTCGACATGGCTGTCGCACGCGCCGATGGTATCGACCGCGCGGCCCCGTCCTTCGGGCACGGTGGCCTCGCGCCGTTGAGGCATTGGGGAGGGCAGACATGGCAGCGCCGATCGACAGCTTCCGATCATCGACCCTGGGCTGGCTTCGCGGCGGGGTCCCTGGCCGATCCTGTTAAGCGCCCTAGCCTTCCTGATCCTCGCCTGGAAATGGCTCGAGAACATGGCCGCCCGCTACGACCTGTGCGAAGACCGCCTGATCATCCGCCGCGGGATCCTGAACAAGAGCCTCGACGAGGTCGAGCTCTACCGCGTCAAGGACATCCGCCTCGATTTCAGCCTGATCAACCAATGGGCCGGGATCGGCTCCATCACCCTAACCTCCAGCGACGAAACCACCCGCTCAGCGCCCCTCATCCTCCGCCACGTCGAGCAGGCGGCGACCCGCCGCGAACGCATGCGCGACCTCGTCGACCAGGCAAGACAACGCCGCCGGGTGCGCGAGGTCGACATGGTGCACGAGGATATGTGAAGGCGGGACATTCACCGCTTTTCAACTGCCTTCCTGCCAGTGTTCGACAATGAAAGCAGAGCAACGCCGTCCCGCCGAGGCTGAGGCGATCATTCACCGGCACTGGCGGGAGGAGTTGCCATATCGCGCCCTCGTCCACGTGAAGGACAGCGCCCACGGCACCCCTTTATACATGGTCGCCGGCAGTTCCGAACCTGCCAGGAAAGCATCGAAAGCATTGAAGCTGGCCTTGGAGCTTCATGGCGGCCGTTGCTTCTACTGCCAGGCGAAGGGAGAAACGGTCTCTGCGCACTTCACCCTCGACCATGTCGAACCCAAAAGGCGCGGAGGCAGGGACTTGCTCCGCAATCTCGTCATAGCCTGTACGCACTGCAACCGCAGCAAGGCGGCGCTGCCAGTGGAAGTCTTCCAGCCGAACGCGGGACGTGAATGGCTTCTGGCCATACAGGCGCTGATCAAGGCGCGGCTGGAGCTGATCTCCGAGGATTAAGAAGCCGTCCCTTCTTAGGGGGTCCGACCTCCCTCGATCATCTGCACGAGAAGCGTTGCAGTCGCTTCGGGGATGGCGGTGGGTTCGGCTGCGACTGCGGAGAAGCGGAAGGCCTCGTTCGGCGGCCACTCCAGTCCGACCGCGCCCAAGCTTATCCGGCTTGCATCCTGCACCTGCCGCACCGTGGCGGTCAGATGGCGGGCCAGAAATCCCATACCGTTGTACGACAGCGTGACATAGTCGACGGGGGCGCCGTCCGACACGACGATGAGGAATTTGCGCGGTTCGGCGGACTCGTCCAGCCTGTCCGACGCCCAGGCGATCGCCTCGCCGTCCACATTCTCGCGCAGCAGGTCGGGGTGGAGCATCGCCCGAAAGGCCGCATCCGACAGCCGCTCCTCATCCGCCGCCTTGAAGACGACATGGAGGAGCGAGCAGAGCCTGCCCGGACGCGCGGGGCGATTTGACGAGAGCCACTTTCGACGGGCGAACCCGCCGTGCCAGCCGCCGGTGGAGAAGCCGAGCACCTCGCTGCGCGCGCCGGCGTCGGCGAGAACGTCGCTCAGCCACCGCGCGGTCGCGGCGGCGGCGGCGATGCGTTCGCCCTTCATCGAACCGGAAAGGTCTATGAGCAGGGTCACAACGATCTCGCCGCCCGGATTGCCGGCGAGGTAGCGGAGCACGTCCTCCCGAAGCTCCGCCATCCGCGCTTCCGAGGCGGTACGAAACTTCTCCGCGCGGGCCCGCGCCGCGATCCAGCCGCTGTCGCCCCACTCCAGCCAGCCCTTCGAGAGGTCGGGGCTGGCGGAGGCGAGCGCGGCCGGAATGTCGGCCGCACTCAGGACCAGGTCGAACTCGGGCGCGTAGATGGTGTAGGGCTGGGTCGGATCGTCGGGAACCTGGACGTCGCGAGCGGTGCCTCCGCCGCGGCGCCGAAGCCATGACAGGAAAAACGACCCCAGGAACAGCAACGACGTTATCAACGCCCAGCCGAGGGCGGCGCCGGTGAATTCGCGAAGGTCGTTCCCGTTCAGCCCTTCTTCGCCACCCCGACCAGCGACGGCCTCAGCAGCCTGTCCCTGATCATATAGCCCGCCTGCATTTCCTGGACGATCGTGCCGGGCTCGGCGTCGTCGGAGGCGATCTCGATCATCGCCTGGTGGCGGTTGGGGTCGAGGGGCTGGCCGACGGCGTCGATCCGGGTGATGCCGTTGCGGGCGAAGACGCTGTCGAGCTCGCGGCCGGTCGCCTCGATTCCGACGATCAGCGCCTTCAGCCGCTCGTCGTGCCGGGCCTCGTCGCCGACCGCGGCCAGCGCCCGGTCGAGATTGTCCTTCACGCTCAGCATGTCGCGGGCGAAGCCGGTCGCGGCATAAGCGGTCGCGTCCTGCTTCTCCTTTTCGAGCCGGCGGCGGACGTTCTGGGTCTCCGCCTGGGCATAGAGGGCGTGCTGGCGCACCTGCTCCAGCTCCTTCACCAGGTCCGAAAGGTCCTGGTCGGGGGTCGAATCCCCGCCCTGCGCCTCTGCGCCAATGGTGTCTTCCTGCAGATCCTGATCTTCGTTCATGCCATCAATCTCGATAGTGCCTGTGCTGTGAAATCAACCATGGGAACGACCCGCGCGTAGTTCAACCGCGTGGGGCCGATCACGCCGACGACGCCGACCACCTTGCCGTCGCTGCCGCGATAGGGCGCGGCGATAACGGAAGAGCCGGAAAGCGCAAACAGCTTGTTCTCCGAGCCGATGAAGATCTTCATCCCCTGCCCCGCCCGGGCGCTGTCGAGCAGCCGGGCGATCTCCTCCTTGCCCTCAAGCTCGTCGAGGAGCTGGCGGACCCGCTCCAGGTCCGCCGCCGCCGACTGGTCGATGAGGTTGGCCTGGCCGCGGACGATCAGCACCGGGCGCTGGGTGCCGTCCTCCGACCAGAGGGCAAGGCCCCGGTCGATCAGCTCCTGGGCGACGCTGTCCAGCATCGCCCGGCCGTCCCCGATCTCCTTCGACAGCCGCGCCCGCGCTTCCTGCAAGGTGAGGCCGGAGAGGCGCGAGCTGACATAATTGCCGACCTCGCTCAGCGCCGACGCGGTGATCCCGGCCGGAATGTCGATCACCCGGTTTTCGACCGTCCCGTCGCTCCCGACCATCACCACCAAGGCCTGCCCCGGCCCCAGCGGCACGAAGCCGAGCTGGCGGAGCACCGGCTCGCGCTTCGGGAC
>VBAE01000045.1:11637-16723 GCA_005882415.1 Alphaproteobacteria bacterium
GCTCGGCGCCGCCGCCTGCATCATCCCGTCGACGAAGAGCCTGAGGCCCGTCTCCGTCGGCACCCGCCCCGCGGACGTGTGGGGGTGGCTCAAGAGCCCCAGCTCCTCCAAGTCCTGCATTACGTTGCGGATCGAGGCGGGCGAGAGGCTGACCCCCGGAAGCCGCGACACCGTCCGCGAGCCCACCGGGGCGCCGCATTCGAGATAATTCTCGACCACCATGCGGAAGACTTCGCGCGCCCGCTCGGTAATCTCGCTGACGGGTGTGGTGGCCATGGCGCCTATGTAGGCGGCGCGTCCCGCCGGCTCAACTTTTCCCCGGCGCCGGCTTGGCGGGGGTCGCGGATGAAGGCGCCGATCGGCAGGAGATCGGGAGCGCCGCTGATCCGGTTGGCGATGTCGACATTCTTCGCCATGTCGCAGCCGAAGTAGAAATAGATGCTCTGAATTCCCCGCCCGCCGCTCCACTCGATCGAGGCCGAGGGAAGGTCGGTCGCCATCGAGCGGCAGGAATCGCCCGAATAGCTCACCTTGCCCGAGGCCGGACGGAGCGGCACCAGCTGCCGGGCGAAGGCGCGATATTGGCCGGGCGAGACCGTGAAGGTCCTCGTCCCCGTGACTGCGGTGAAGCGGCGGCCTTCGAACTCGCCGCTGCCGTCGGAGCGCACGACCACTTTGTAGACCGGGCACGCCCCGAAACAGGGTCCGGTTTCGAAGCTGATGCTCTCCACTGCCGCCGGAGCCGGCTCGGGCCGTTCCGCGGCCGCGGCGCACCCCGCCAAAGCCGATGCAATTCCCAACACTACTACTCGCATTCCCATCTCCCTCCCGGCCCGCTTCCGACTGGACCGCTGAACGGCGCCTGTCTAAAGCGCCCGCTCACCCGAGGAGAAGAGCTTATGCGCCCGTCCGGACGCGCCCCCGACCAGATGCGCGAGATCACGCTCGAGCCCGGTTTCACCGTCCATGCCGAAGGAAGCTGCCTGGTCAGCTTCGGCGACACCCGGGTGCTGTGCACCGCTTCCGTGGAGACCAGCCTTCCGCCTTGGCTTCGCGGCAAGGGCAAGGGCTGGGTCACCGCCGAGTACGGCATGCTCCCCCGCGCCACCCACACGCGCGGCCGGCGCGAGGCCGCCTCGGGCAAGCAGTCCGGCCGCACGCAGGAAATCCAGCGCCTGATCGGCCGCTCGCTTCGCGCCGTGGTCGACCTTCAGGCGCTTGGCGAGCGCCAGATCACCGTCGATTGCGACGTCATTCAGGCGGACGGCGGCACCCGCACGGCGGCCATTTCCGGCGGCTGGGTGGCGCTCCGCCTCGCCGTCGACAAGGTGATGCAGTCCGGCCTCCTCACCGTCGACCCGATCCGCCAGCGCATCGCGGCGGTGAGCTGCGGAATCCACCAGGGCGCGGCCGTCCTCGACCTCGACTATGACGAGGATTCGACCGCCGGCGCGGACGGCAATTTCGTCCTCACCGAAGACGGCAACATCGTCGAGGCCCAGGTCACCGCCGAAGGCGAGACCTATGACGAGGAGGGCCTTCTCCGCCTGCTCCGCCTGGCCCGGATCGGCTGCGGCGAGATTTTCGCGGCCCAGGCCAAGGCGACCGGCCGGTGAGGCGGCTCGGCCCCGGCAAGCTGGTCATCGCCAGCCACAATTCCGGCAAGGTGCGGGAGATCACGGAGTTGCTCGGCCCCTACGGCATCGAACCCGTCTCCGCCGCCGAGCTCGACCTTCCCGAGCCCGACGAGACCGGGGTCACTTTCGTCGACAATGCGGAATTGAAGGCGCGGCTCGCCGCCGACCTCTCCGGCCTCCCCGCTTTGGCCGACGACAGCGGCCTCTGCGTCGATGCGCTGGACGGCCGCCCCGGCATCTACTCCGCCCGCTGGGCCGGCGAGGACAAGGATTTCGGCGTGGCGATGGAGCGCGTCCACCGCGAGATGCTCGAGCGGGACCCCGAAGCCGGCCGAAGCGCCCACTTCGTCTGCGCCCTCGCCATCGCCTGGCCCGACGACGGCCAATGCGAGATCTTCGAAGGCCGGGTCGACGGCACTTTGGTGTGGCCCCCGCGGGGTGAGAACGGCTTCGGCTACGACCCGATCTTCCAGCCGATCGGCCGGGACGTGACCTTCGCGGAAATGGCCCCGGCGGATAAGTACGCGATAGACCATCGCGCGGACGCCTTCCGGAAGCTGGTCGCGGCTTTGCTGTGACCCCCGCCCCCGTCATTGCGAGGAGCGCAGCGACGAAGCAATCCATGGGCCTCCGAAGCCGCACTGGATTGCTTCGCTCCGCTCGCAATGACGGCGTTTCCCGCCTCGCCCTCTACATCCACTGGCCGTTCTGCGTCTCCAAATGCCCTTATTGCGACTTCAACAGCCATGTCCGCGAGCAGGTGGACCAGGTGCAGTGGCGCGAGGCGCTGCTGACCGACCTTGCTTATGAGGCACAGCAGCTCCCCGGCCGGCGGCTGACCTCGATCTTCTTCGGCGGCGGCACCCCATCGCTGATGCCGCCGGAGACTGTGGCGGCCCTCCTCCAGGCCGCCGAACGTCACTGGGGCTTCGATCCGAACCTCGAGATTACGCTGGAAGCCAACCCCTCCTCCGTCGAAGCGGCCCGCTTCGGCGACCTCGCCGCCGCCGGAGTCAACCGCGTCTCGCTCGGCCTGCAATCGCTCGACGACGCCGCCCTCCGCTTCCTCGGCCGCGCCCATGGCGTCGCGGAAGGGCTTGCCGCGCTGGAGACCGCGCAGCAGGCGTTCCAGAGGGTCAGCTTCGACCTCATCTACGCCCTGCCCGACCAGGACGAGCAAGCCTGGGCGCACCAGCTCGAACGGGCACTCGGCTTCGGCACGACCCACCTCTCGCTCTACCAGCTCACCATCGAGCCCGGCACCCGCTTCGCCGCCATGGCCGCGCGCGGCGAGCTCAGCCCCAAGGATCCGGACGAAGCCGCGGGCTTCTACGAGCTGACCCAGAAGATGACCGAGGCCGCCGGCCTCCCCGCCTACGAAATCTCCAACCACGCGCGGCCGGGCGAAGAGAGCCGCCACAATCTCGCTTATTGGGACTATCGCACCTATGCCGGCATCGGCCCCGGCGCCCACGGCCGCCGCGGCGGGCTGATGACCCAGCGCCACCGCAAGCCCGAAAACTGGCTCGCCGCCCTCGCCCGCAACGGCCACGGCGCCCAGGTCGAGGAGGCGCTGTCGCCGGACGAAGCCGCACACGAAGCGCTGCTGATGGGCCTGCGGTTGCGCAAGGGGATCGACCTGAGAAGGCCAGGGCTGGCCGAGCATCTCGACGCGCAAGCGGTGGAACGGCTGGAAGCCCAAGGCCTCCTCCAACGCTCGGAAGACCGCCTGAGGGTCACCCCCGCAGGAATGCTCCTCCTCGACGCAATCCTGCCGGAGATCGTTATCTAGTCTTCGAACCGCCTCGGCGCGGGCGAAACCACAGTCGTTCCCGCCGCAGTCACCTCGCGCACCTCAAGCGCCCGTTCGATCACCCCGTCCGGACCGAAGCGGAACAGGCCGTCTATGCCCGGGAACCCGGACCGGTCGCGAAGCTCGGAAACCGGGAAGCGCTCCCCGGGCCGCCAGTCCTTCGCCACCCGCATCGCCAGCAGCACCGCGTCGTAGCCGAGGCTGGACAGGCGGTAGGGCGTTGCGCCGTAGCGGGTGCGGTAGCGGGTTCGGAGCTGGTCGAACAAAGTGTCCGACGCTCCGGCATACCAGGCACCGCGAAGGCTCGGAGCGGCGCCCAACCCGCTCTCGTTGCTCCACAATTCGGTGCCGAGAATGTGCGCCGAGGAGCCGCCGCGGATCAGAGGCGCGGCGGCCGCTGCCGTTCGCCCGCTGTCGGCGATCAGCACCGCGTCATAGCCGCCGGCGCCGTTCAGCCGCACCACCGCGGTGCGAAGGCTTCCCGCGCCGCGGTCGAAGCCCTGCTCGGCCACAACGCGGCCGCCGCTCCGCTCCACCGCCTCGCGGAAGGCGGCCGACGCGCGGGTGCCGTACACCCCTTCCGGAGACAGCGCCGCGAACCGGACCGCGCCGCGCGACCTGGCGAAGCCGACCACCCGAGCCACCGACTGGCCGGGCGTGAAACCCATCACGTAAACGCCGTCCCGGGCCACGCTGGTGTCGTTCGAGAAGGACAGGACCGGAACTCCGGCCCCCGCCGCCACCGGCGCCACCGCCCGCACGTCCTCGGCGAGCAAGGGCCCGAGGATGAGGCCGTTCCCCTCCTGGACCGCCTGCCGCGCCGCGGCTGCGGCGCCGTCCTTGGCTGTATCGTAGACGGTGATCCTGATCCGCTCCCCGCCCGTGTCGAGCAAAGCAAGGTTCGCCGCATTGGCGAGCGAGCGGCCGACCCCGGCATTGGCCCCGGTCAGCGGCACCAGCACCGCGACCCGGTTGCGCTCGGTATCGGCGGGAACGGTGCGGTCGGGCTCGGGCTGCGCCTCGGGCATCGGCTGGGGCTGAGCGACCTGGCGCGGCGGAGAGCTCCCCTCCGGCACCAGCTGGCAGCCGCCGAGCCCGAGGGCGACGAGCCCCGCCAGCGCGAGCTTCAGGAGCGAGCGCCGCGCTTGCGGGCCGTAGGACTGCTCTGCCATGAACTCACCCCATGAATGCGACGCGTCTTGCACCCGGCCTGTATATCGTGGCCACGCCCATCGGCAATCTCTCCGACCTGACGCCGCGCGCCGCCGACATCCTCGCCCGCGCCGAGCTGATCGCGGTCGAGGACAGCCGGGTGACCGCCAAGCTCCTCTCCCACATCGGCGTCAAGCGCCCGATGCGCCCCTATCACGACCATAATGCCGACCGCGTCCGCCCCGAGCTGATCGCCGAGATGCGCGACAAGGCGGTGGCCCTGGTCTCCGACGCCGGCACCCCGCTCATCTCCGACCCCGGGTTCAAGCTCGTCCGCGACGCCCGCGCCGAGGGCATCCCGGTCACCACCCTCCCCGGCCCCTGCGCGGCGGTCGCGGCTTTGACCCTCGCCGGCCTCCCCACCGACCGCTTCCTGTTCCTCGGCTTCCTCCCTGCCAAGGCCGGCGCCCGTGCCTCGGCGATC
>VBAE01000045.1:16766-19757 GCA_005882415.1 Alphaproteobacteria bacterium
CGCGGGAGATCAGCAAGAAGTTCGAGGAAACGCGGACCGGCACCCTCTCCGAGCTCGCCGCCGCCTACGCCGACCACCCGCCCAAGGGCGAGATCGTGATTATCGTCGCCCCGCCCGGGGAGGCGCCCCCGGCCGCGGAGGAGGATGTCGACTCGGCCCTTACCGAAGCGCTCACCCGCCTCACCCCGTCGCGCGCCGCTGCCGAAGTGGCCGAGAAACTCGGCGTCCCCCGCAAACGCGCCTACGAACGGGCGCTGGCGCTCAAATGAACCGGCGGCGGGCCGAGCGGGGCGGCCGCCGCGCCGAGAGCATCGCCGCCTTCTGGCTCCGCCTCAAGGGCTGGGCGATCCTCGCCCGCCGGGTCCGCACGCCATTGGGCGAGGTCGACCTCATCGCCCGCCGCGGAAGCACGATCGCCTTCGTCGAAGTGAAGGCGCGGGCCAGCGCGCACGAGGCCGCCCTCGCCCTCGACGAATACCGCCTCCGCCGAGTCGCGGCCGCCGCCGGCGCGCTCGCCCACCGTTACGCGAGTCGCGGCGAAGATGTGCGCATCGACGCCGTGTTCATCGTCCCCTGGCGCCTCCCAAAGCATGTGGCAAACGTCTGGCTAGGGTGAAAACCGAAGATTCGGTCGCCTCGACTCTACAATTTCGTTGCTTCGAAGAAACTAACCCCATTTCGACTTTGGAATTCGTACAATTCGTGACATCACTCCGGGTTCGAAGACTCGCACGGGGGTGCGAGGCGAACGGATTCCAGGGGGGGATATCATGACCGTTTCAAACACCGCGCCCGACCAGCAGCTTTGGATTACCGCAGCCGGCGGCGGCAACGGCATCGTCAGCGTCAACCGCGACGGCGCCAGCTATTCGGGCACAGCCCTCACCACCTATTACCAGAACAGCGTCGACAATGCCGGCACCCCCTTGGTCGCGGAAGGCCTCTACCGCCCCACCGACGTCTATATCGACTCGGTCCACCAGAAGATGTTCGTCGCCGATTCGGACGGCAGCGGCCACAATCGCGTGCTGCAATTCGATCTCGCCCAGGTCCTCGCCAATCCGGGCAGCCCGCCGGTCGCCACCATCCTCTACCAGGATACCGGAATCGGTACCGGCCTCGTCGGCCTCCAGGCGGATTCGGAGCGCGGCCTCATCTACTTCGGCGAAGACAGCCACATCTACCGGATCAATTACGACACCGCGGGCCAGGCCCGTCAGGTCGTCGGGAATCTCGGCACCAACATCTTCGTCCAGGATTTCGTGCTCGATCTCGATTCCAACGGCAACGGCTCGATCTACGCGATCAACAGCCAAGTCGCGGTGAGCTTCGGAGCGAGCAACGTCACCCGCAACTTCCTCTACAAGATCTCGAACGTCACCCCGACCTCGACCAGCCCGGCGGCGACTACCACCGGCGTGCAGATGGAGTTCAACCCCAACGACACCCAGCAGACCGGGGTCGTCTCCACCAACGCCGATCCGCAGGCCTTCCCGAAGGAGAACGGGGTTCTGAAGGGAATCGACATCGATCCCGCCACCCACGTCCTTTATTTCACCACATCGAGCGTCGCGCTCGACCATGACGCGAACAGCGGCACTCCGCCCCAGACCCAGTTCGGCGGAATCTTCTCCTACGCCACCATCGGCAACCCGACCGGAACTTATTCGACCATCTACCGGCAGGATGGGGTCAGCGGCCCGCAGGGCGCGCTCTATTACGTCCATGTCGATCCGGTGACCGGCCATTATTATGTCGGCGACACCACCGGCACCAACGCCCCCAACGACCAGTCGGTCTGGGTCGGCTCGCTCTCCGGCGGCACCCCGACCCTGTTCGCCACCGTTGCGGGCACCAACTTCCCGCTCGGCCTCGAGCTCGAGACGGCGCCGACGCTCGCCGCAAACTTCGCCTCCACCCCGACCTATGTCGAGACGGCCGGCGTCAATTCCGGCCAGGGCACTGCCGTCCAGCCCGGCACCTCCTACGACGCCGCCGATTTCGACTCCGGCAACCTCACCGACCAGCTCGCCGGCGCCCAGGTCCGCATCTCCGTCGGTTTCGGCTCCTCGCCGGGCACGACCGAGCTCCTCTCGATCAACGGCACCACCAGCGGCGTCCTCAACTACGGTTCGAAGACGATCGCCTATAATTACAACAGCGGCACCGGCGTGATGTCGCTGACCGGCGTCGCCACCCTCGACAATTACGAGTCCGCGCTCGCCCTGGTCGGCTTCTCGATCTCGGGCGACAATCCCGACAATTACGGCGCCAACGGGACCCGCACCGTCTCCTACTCGCTGTTCGACGGCCTTCTGCGCAGCGACGAGAACGACGTCGTCGTCACCGTCGGCGCGGTCAACGACGCGCCGGTCAACGTCGTCGGCGGCGCCGTCGCGGCGTCGGAAGACGTGCCGGTCGCGATCACCGGCCTCTCGGTCAGCGACGTCGATGCCAATCCGTCGGCCGACGTGATCAGCGTCACCCTCTCGGTCGGCCATGGCGGCACCACCGTCCGCACCGATGTGGTCGGCGGCCTCACCGCGGCCGACATTAGCGGCAACGGCAGCGGCTCGGTCGTGCTCAGCGGCACCCAGAATGCGATCAACGCCACCCTCGCCGCCGCCAACGGCGTCGTCTACGCGTCGGCCGCCGACTATAATGGCAGCGATACGCTGACCATGACGACGAGCGACAACGGCCATGGCGGCTCGGGCGGGGCGCTCGGCGACAGCGACACCGTCGCGATCACTATCGCGCCGACCAACGACGCGCCGACCGCTCCGGCGAGCGGCTCGGTCTCGACCAACGAGGACACGCCCTCCGCCGCGACCGCGATCGGCGCTTCCGACGTGGACGGGGACACTCTGTCCTATTCGGTCAAGCCCGGCTTCGGCGCCGCCCATGGCTCGGTCAGCTTCGACCAGGTCAACGGCACCTACACCTACAATCCGGCGGCGAACTATAACGGCTCGGATAGCTTCACCATCC
>VBAE01000046.1 GCA_005882415.1 Alphaproteobacteria bacterium
AATCGTGGATCTGCTCGGTCGCCGGCTCGGCATATTTGCGGAACTGGATTTCGGGGACCGGCATCAGCCCGGCGAGCGCCATGCCGACCGCCCGCCCGATAATGCCTTCTTCGTTGAGCGAGGTGTCGAACACGCGGTCGTGCCCGTATTTTTCCTGGAGGCCGAGGGTGACCGCGTGGACTCCGCCCTTGGGGCCAATATCCTCGCCGAACAGGAGCACGCGCGGGTTGGCGGCGAGCTCCTGGTCGAGGGTTCGGCGGATCGCGGTGACCATGTTGATCCGCTGGCCGTCGGGGCGCGGCTCGTCGTGGGAGCGGGGCGCGCGGTAGCCATGGGTCCACTGGCCGCCAAGCTTCTGCATCTCGCCTTCGTAGAAGACGTTGTCGAGCACGCGCTCGGGGCTTGAGACCCCGCGCGCTTCGGCGGCGGCGCGGGCGCGCTCCACGGCGGCTTCGGCCTCGGCGGCGAGGCCGTCCCATTCGCTCTCGCTCATCGCGGAGCCGACGAGATGGGCCTTCAGCCGCGGCAGCGGGTCGCGCGCCCATTCCTCGCGGACTACGTCCTCATTCTTATAGGCCTGGGTGTCCTGGAAGCTGTGCCCCTGGAGGCGGGGCACGGTGAGGCGGAGCAGCGCGGGCCCCTTGCGGCCGCGGACATGGGCGACGGCCATGTCCACGAGGCGCGCGGCCTCGGCCGGATCGGTGCCGTCGCCGGAGAAGATCTGGAGGTTGCCGAAGCTTGCGAGGTTCTTCGCGATGTCCCCGCCGGGCGTCTGGTAGGAAGAGGGGACGGAGATGCCGAAGCCATTGTCCTCGACGTAGAAGAGCATCGGCAGCTTCTGGGTGGTGGCGATGGTGAGGGCGGACCAGAAACCGCCGGTCGCGCAGGAGGCGTCGCCGCCGAGGACGACCGCGATTGCTTCGTCATAGCTGCGCTCGCCGAGCACCTTGCGGTAATATTCGATCGCCTGCGCCCAGCCGGCGGTCGGCGTGAATTGGGCGCCAACTCCGCCCGACATGGGCAGCGCGGGCGCGCCGCCGGGGTTCGGGAAGTTGAACACGACGCCGATGTCGCGGCCGTCGGAATAGCCCCCTTCCCTGCCCATTCCGGAGGCGAGCGCGTCCTCGATCTCGACGCCCAATGCGAGCAGCAGCGGACGCGAGCGGTAATAGCCGCAGGTGGCATCGCGGGGGTTGGTGAGGCGGCTTCCCAGGAGGATCTGGGCCATGTCGTGGCCGCGGGCGCTGAACTGGTAGAGGATCTTGCGTTCGGGAACGAGCCGCTGCTCCTCCAGTGCATCCATCGCCCGGCTGATCTGGACGAGATAGGCGATCCGCTTCCAGTCCCACGCCGGGTCGGGCGCGGCGGTTCGCGTCTTCTCGATCAGCCGGTCCTCAGCCATCCATCTTCTCCACCACCGCCGCTGCGAACGCGTCGACATTGTCGTCCGACAGGCCGACGACGTTGAAACGCCCGGACCCGGCCATGTAGATCCCCTTCTCCTCGCGAAGCTCCAGCACCGCCTGTTCAGACAGGGGGAGCATGGAGAACATGCCGTTCTGCTCGTTAATGTAGGCGAGGCGCGGATCGAAGGCGGCGAGGCGGGCGCGCAGCGTGCGGATGCGGGCGCACATCTCGATCAGCTCGGCATTCCAGTCGGCGCGGAGGTCGGGCGTGTCGAGGACGATTCGGGCGATGGCGGCGCCATGGTCCGGCGGCATCGACCACATTGTGCGCGACAGGCTCAGCAGATTGCCGAACACCGTCTCGGCGCCCTTGCGGGAGGAGGCCTTGACGAAGAGGTTGCCGGTCCGCTCGCGATAGATTCCGAAATTCTTGTCGCAGCTCTGCGCGACCAGGGCCTGCTCGGCCACCTCGACGACGAGCCTTGTGCCGGCCGCGTCGGCTTCGAGGCCGTTGCCGAGGCCCTGATAAGCGAGGTCGACGAAGGGGACGAGGCCGCGCTTCGAAACCGCCTCGGCGACGTCGCGCCACTGGTCGAGGCTGAGGTCCGCGCCGGTCGGGTTGTGGCAGGCGCCGTGGAGGAGGACGAGGTCGCCGCGATTGGC
Organism: Alphaproteobacteria bacterium; assembly: GCA_005882415.1. Taxonomy (GTDB): domain Bacteria; phylum Pseudomonadota; class Alphaproteobacteria; order Sphingomonadales; family Sphingomonadaceae; genus Allosphingosinicella. The sequence goes on from VBAE01000046.1 coordinate 2,070, forward strand.
CTGGTTCAAGGCGTCCATCATCCGGTCGAACAGGATCGTGTGGCTGGCTTTGTCGTAATAGGGATGCGGGACCATCTCGACGCCCGCGCATTCGATCAGGGGCCCGTGATTGGGCCAGGTCGGCTGCCCGACGAGAATCCGCGCGTCCGGGTTCGCCTTGTGGATGAGGTCGGCGCCGAGCCTCAGCGCGCCGCAGCCGCCCGGGGTCTGGAGGCCCACGATCCGCTCGTCGGCGGCGAGGCTTTCGCCGAACACGATCGGGCGAATGAGCTGGGTGAAGCGCTCGTCGCCCTGCGAGCCGAGATAGGATTTGGTCTCCTGGCTCTCTCCGCCGCCTTGACCGAGCGCAGGATCGGGGTGCCGCCGCTGGCGTCGCGATAGACGCCGACGCCGACGTCGATCTTCTCCGGCCTGGGATCGGCATTGCACAAGGCGATGAGCTGGAGGAGTGCGTCAGCCTTCTGCGCTTCGAGACGGTCGAGCAGCATGGGCCTGTCGGCGACCAGAAAACCGTCTTCCATTCTTCCTCCTGTCGGTGCGCGTGCACCGCGACGATAGAGGTAGAGCGGCGATCCTCAAAATGCTCTTCAGATTTCCCGCTATGGGCGCTGGATGTGAAACGCACGTTGCGCTATTCTCCGTTCCATGACTGAAACAATTCACCTCGACCCCGTCGACCGGCGAATCGTCCGCGAGTTGCAGCGCGATGCCAGCCTCAGCCATGCCGCGCTTGCCGAACGGGTCGGCGCATCGGCCGCCTCGGTGTGGCGGCGGGTCCGCCAGCTGGAGAAGCAGGGAGTCCTCGGCCGCTCGGTCCGCCTGGCCAATGCCGAGCATCTCGGCCGGGCGGTCAACGTGATGTGCCAGGTCCGGATGAGCCGCCAGACGACCGAGGCCCGCTCCGACTTCGAAGCCTTCATCGGATCGCGCGAAGAGATCGTCGAATGCTACGCCATGTCCGGCGAGTGGGACTATCTGCTCCGCATCGCAGTCCGCGACGTCGCCGATTACGACCGCTTCATCATGCGGGGCGTGCTCGCGCATCCGAGCGTTGCCAACGCGGCGAGCAACTTCGCGCTGAGGCAGGTCAAGTACACGACCGAGATCCCGGTCTAAGGCGCGGAACCCCTTCCTCCCCCGCGGATTGAATCGGAGACGAATCGATTTGCGGAGCATGGCACCATGGCGGCACGCGCCTATTGGCGGGGACAGATCAGACTGGCGCTCGTCTCGATCCCGGTGGAGATTTTCAGCGCGACCAAGAGCGGTGCCCAGATCGCCTTCAACCAGATCCACGAGCCCACGGGGAAAAGGATCAAATATGAGAAGGTGGTGCCCGGCGTCGGGCCGGTCGACCCGGACGAGATCGTCAAAGGCTATCAGTACGAGAAAGGCTCCTACGTCGTCGTCTCGGACGAGGAGTTGGAGGGGGTGAAGCTCGAATCGAAGAAGACTCTCGAGCTCACCCAGTTCGTCGACTATGACGAGGTCGACGTCCTCTATTTCGAGAAGCCCTATTTCGTCGTCCCCGCCGACGATCTCGCGGAAGAAGCGTTCATCGTCCTGCGCGAGGCGCTCCGCAAGACGCGCAAGATGGGGATCGGCCAGCTTGCGCTCCGCGGCCGCGAATATCTCGTCTCGGTGAAGCCGTGCGGGCGCGGGATCGTGCTCGAGACGCTGCGCTATGCGGACGAGGTCAACAAGGCGCGCGACTATTTCCGCGACATCGCCGACTCCAAGCCGGACGAGGAGCTGCTCGACCTCGCCGAGACCCTGATCGACCGCAAGACCGCCGACTTCGACCCGGCCAAGTTCCACGACCGCTATATCGAGGCGCTGCACGACCTGATCGAGCGCAAGAAGAAGGGCAAGACGATCAGCGCCGATGAGGAGGAGGCCCCGGCGCGCGGCACCAACGTCATCGACCTGATGGCGGCGTTGAAGCGCTCGATCGAGAAGCCGGGCGAGCAGACGGGGAAACAGGCGGCGAAAAAGGCTTCTGCCGCCGCGAAGAAGGCGCCTGCGAAAAAGGCCCCCGCCAAGGCCGCCCCGGCGAGGAAGAGGGCGTGAAAGTCCTCCCCATCGCAGATGGGGAGGGGGACCCCGCGAAGCGGGGTGGAGGGGTAAAAGGCTCGGCCTGCGACACCTACCCCTCCACCACCCTGCGGGTGGTCCCCCTCCCCCCGAGCTTTGCTCGCGGGGAGGACTAGATGGCCAAGCGCGCAGACCCCCTCGAAACCTACAACCGCAAGCGGGACTTTGCTAAGACCGCCGAGCCCAAGGGGACGTACGACAAGCTCTCCTGGGGCGAAGGGAACGGGTTCATGGTGCAGAAGCACGATGCGACCCGGCTTCATTACGATTTCCGGCTGGAGCTCGACGGGACTCTGAAGAGCTGGGCGGTGCCGAACGGGCCGAGCCTCAACCCCGCCGACAAGCGCCTCGCGGTCCGGACCGAGGACCATCCGCTCTCCTACGCCACCTTCGAGGGCACGATCCCCAAGGGCGAATATGGCGGCGGCACCGTCATGCTGTGGGACCGGGGGACCTGGACTCCGGCGCCGGGCAAGGACCCGCGGAAGACGCTGGAAGAGGGCCACCTCCACTTCACCCTCCACGGCGAGCGGATGCAGGGCGAATGGGTGATGTTCCGGTTGAAGGGGCGCCCGAAGGACCGGAACGAGAATTGGATGCTGAAGAAGGTGACCGACGAGTTCGCCGGCGGATCGATGGGGCTGACCGAGCGGTATCTGACCAGCATCAAGACGGGTCGGACGATGCAGGAGATCGCTGCGGGCAAGAAGGCGAAGGAGCTGAAGGGGTGGGTGAAGGGGCTAACTCCTGGTGCCAGAACCCCGGCGCTGGGGGCCCCCTCCACCACCGCCGCCTCGCGTCGGCGGTCCCCCTCCCCGTCCCGGGGAGGAGCTAAGCCGCCCCCCTTCCGCGAGCCGCAGAAGGCTACGCTAGTGGACCACGTCCCCTCGGGGTCCGGCTGGATCCATGAGATGAAATATGACGGCTATCGCTGCCTGCTCGCCGTCGGCGGGGGCGAGGCCAAGGTCCATACGCGGTCGGGGCTCGACTGGTCGGACAAGTTTCCCGAGATCGTCGCGGCGGCGCGGACGCTGGAGGTGGGATCCTGCCTGCTCGACGGGGAGATCGTCAGCCTCGACGACAAAGGAAGCTCGAGCTTCTCGGCACTCCAGCAGGCTATTTCCGAAGGCGGGCGAGACCTAACCCTGTTCCTGTTCGACGCGCTGGAGATCGACGGGGAGGATCTGGCCGGCCTTCCGAATGTCGAGCGCAAGGCGCGGCTCGCCTCCCTCCTGGGGCCGGGCAAGCCCCCTACCCTGCTCTACGCGGAGCATATCGCCGGCCATGGCGAGGAACTGTTCCAGGCGATGTGCGAGGCGGGGCAGGAAGGCATCATCTCCAAGCGCGCCGATTCCCCCTATCGCGGCGCCCGGACCAAGGCGTGGCTCAAGATCAAATGCACCTATCGTCAGGAATTCGTCATCCTCGGCTGGTCCGAGAGCGACAAGAAGGGCCGCGGCTTCCGGGCGCTGCTTCTGGGCGTGAACGAGGGCGGCACGCTGCGCTACGCCGGCAAGGTCGGCACCGGTTTCTCGAACCAGGTCCAGATCGACCTCCTCGAACGCTTCGAGCGGATGGCGGCGGAGAAGCCCGCCGCCCCCGTCCCCCGCGCTGAGGCCCGCGGCGCGCACTGGCTGAAGCCGAAGCTGGTCGCGGAGGTCGCCTTTGCCGAATTCACCGCCGACGGGGTCGTCCGCCACGCCAGCTTCCTCGGCCTGCGCGACGACAAGAAGGCGGCCGAGGTGGTGGCGGAGAAGCCGCAGCCCGTGGAGCGGCCGGCGCCGGACGGGGTCAAGATCAGCAATCCGGAGCGGATACTCTTCCCCGACGCGGGCGTGACCAAGGGCGAGCTGGTCGACTATTTCCGGGCAGTGGGCGGGATCATGACGCCCTGGGCCGCGAACCGCCCGCTGAGCCTGGTCCGCTGCCCGCAGGGACGGGCGAAGAAATGCTTCTTCCAGAAGCACAATACCGGGAGCTTCGGCCCGTCCGTCCACCAGATCGGCATCGAGGAGAAGAGAGGCAATTTCGAGGACTATGTCTATGTCGAGGACGTGGCGGGGATCGTCTCCTGCGTGCAGATGGGGACGATCGAGTTCCACGGCTCGGGCTCCAGCGTCGGCGACGTCGAGAAGCCCGACCGCCTCGTCTTCGACCTCGACCCGGACGAGGGCCTCGACTTCGCCGACGTCAAGCGTGCGGCGCGGGATCTGCACAAATATCTCGCCGACATGGGCCTCCAGACCTTCCCGATGACGACCGGCGGCAAGGGGCTCCACATCATCGCCCCGCTCACTCCCGAGGCCGAGTGGCCGGCGGTGAAGGACTTCGCCCAGCGTTTCGCGGTCGCGCTCGCCACCGCCGAGCCGGAGCGCTTCACCGCTAACCTCGCCAAGGCGAGCCGCAAGGGCAGGATCTTCCTCGATTACCTCCGCAACCAGCGCGGGGCGACGGCGATCCTGCCTTACTCCCCCCGCGCCCGCGAAGGCGCAACGGTGGCCGCGCCGATCAGTTGGGACGAACTGGACGATCTGACCTCGGGCGGTCCGTTCACCGTGCGGGAGGCAGACGAGCTGCTCGATCGCGCCTCCAGCCGCGCCCTCCAAGGCTGGGGCGAGGCTGCGCAGGCGCTTCCGGACCTTTAAAGGGTTGATGTTTGGAGCGGAGGACCCATTTCGGCTATAAGCCGCGCGATAAGGACCCAAGATGCTGAATAGCTTCGCCTTTCTTGCACTGCTCGCGGCTCCGGCCGCCCCGCCGCCGGCGGCTGCGCCGTTCCTCGACTGGCGCGCGCTGAGCCGGGATTCGGCGCGGGTCGAGAGCGAGCAGCTCCGGAAGCCGGCCGAGATGCCCTCCACCCTCGCCTCCCGCACCGACGCGATCGTCCGCGGCCGCGCGCTTGGCGACCGGGTCGGCCAGATCGTCGCGGCCGGCGATTGCGACGAAGGCGAGCGCCAGGCGCGCGCGGCGGGCGACATCGCACTCGCCAACGCGGTGCGAAACTATTGCTACAAACGATAAACCGCCGGTCTCATCGCTGCCTCGTAGCCGATTGCCTCCGTCCGCCGCTTGAGGCAAAGACCGGCGCCTCGCGGAGGATTTGAATGGCAGCGCAAGCGGTTTTCCCGGACGACGGGAGCCCGATCTCGACGGGGTCCGACCCACTCGATTACATCCTTCGCGGCGG